>CAMJIH010000020.1 GCA_946405785.1 uncultured bacterium
TAGATATTAAACCTAAAACAAATCTAGTAGATCTTTGATGTTGAAATTGAAAAGCACTAAGATTCTTTATGAATAATTTTAAACTAAATGAGGCAGATGGATATGATATAAATAGATTTGCTATTTATAAATGAAAATGGATTAATAAGAGACAAAAACATACAAATATAACGCTTAATAGAAGTGATTTCTCAAGAGCTGATTTAAAAAAATATGATTATATTTATGTATATTTACGAGATACTCAGTTAGAGGATATTGAAGATTGGATTTGGAAAGACAAAAAAGATTGAGCAGTAATAATATCAAATACTTTCCAATTTAAAAAACATAAACCTTTTAAGACATATAAGAACAAACAAGGAAAAGATACAATATTCCTCTATAAGTAATCTAAAAAAATTTTTTATTACAAAAAAGCATCTCAATTGAGATGCCTTTTTAATATATAAACAATATTATTCTTCATCCATTCCTTTAATCTTTCCAGCTCTTTCTTCAATAATTTTCTTAGCTAGACCTTCAGGAACTTTATCATAGTTAGAGAATTCCATTGTAAATGCAGCTCTACCTTGTGTATTAGATCTAAGGTCAGTTACATAACCGAACATCTCAGCCAATGGAACTTTTGCTTGAATAGCAGTTGCACTACCTCTAGGAGTTTGTCCTAAGATAATACCTCTTCTAGAACTTAAGTCTCCCATTACTGTACCAACATATTCTTCAGGAGTAACGATTTCTACTGACATGATTGGTTCAAGTAGAGCAGGAGAAGCTTTGAAGAATGCTTCTTTGAAAGCTTTATATGTAGCAACTTTGAAGGCAACTTCTGAAGAGTCAACATCATGGTAAGATCCGAAGAAAGGAACTACTTTAACATTGATGATAGGGAATCCAGCAAGAAGACCTTGAGCCATAGTTTCTCTAGCTCCTTTATCGATAGCTGGGATGAATTCGTTAGGGATAACTCAACCTTTAATTTCTGATTCGAATTCATAGTTTTTATCATCAGGTAATTTTTCAATTCTAAGTTCAACGTCTCCATATTGTCATCTACCTCAAGATTGTTTCTTGAAGATTCCTCTAGCTGTAGCTGTTTGGAAGATTGTTTCTCTATAAGCTACTTGAGGTTTACCAGTATTTACTTCAACTTTATGTTCTCTTCTTAATCTATCAACGATAACATCAAGATGTAATTCTCAAACTCATCCAATAACAGTTTGTCCACTTTCTTCATCAGAGTGAGCAGTGAAAGTAGGATCTTCTGCCATTAATTTTGAAAGAGCTAATCATAATTTTTCTTGATCTGCTTTTGATTTTGGTTCAATAGCAATGTGGATTACTGGATCAGGGAATTCCATTTTTTCAAGAACGATTGGTTTAGCAGGGTCACATAATGTGTGTCCTGTTTGAGTTTCTTTAAGACCTAAGAAAGCACAGATATTACCTGCAGAGATTTCTGAAATCTCTTCTCTCTTATTAGCGTGCATTAACAAAAGTCTTCCAACTCTTTCTTTTTTACCAGTAACAGTATTTAATAATGTATCTCATGATTTAATAACTCCAGAGTATACTCTAACGAAAGTTAATGTTCCAACAAATGGATCAGTCATAATCTTGAAAGCGATTGCTGATGCAGGTTCGTTAAGATCAGGCTTTCTTCTAACTTCTTGTTTTTCATCATCTGGATTGTGTCCAACCATTTCACCTCTATCAATTGGAGATGGAAGGTAATCAACAACAGCATTAAGTACTAATTGAACTCCTTTATTTCCAAGAGCAGTTCCACAAAGTACAGGATATAATTCATTTTGAATTGTTCCGTTTCTGATAGCTTTTTTAATTAGTTCAACACTAATTTCTTCACCACCTAAGAATTTTTCAGCTAATTCGTCATCAAACATTGAAATAGCATCAATCATATTTTCTCTATATTCAGCAGCTTGAGCTTGCATGTCTGCAGGAATTTCTCCTTCAATTACGTTAACTCCTTTTTCTCCTTCGAAGTGATATGCCTTCATTGTAACAAGGTCAACAACTCCTTCAAATGTATCAGATTTTCCGATAGGAAGTTGAATAGGAATAGCTTTATTACTTAATCTATCCTTTACAGAGTCTAAAGACATGAAGAAATCAGCACCAATTTTATCCATCTTGTTAGCGAAGATAAGTCTTGGAACTCCATATTTATCAGCTTGTCTCCATACAGTTTCTGTTTGTGGTTCAGCTCCTTGAGAAGCATCTAGAAGAGCAACAGCTCCATCAAGAACTCTAAGAGATCTTTCTACTTCTACAGTAAAGTCAACGTGCCCTGGTGTATCGATCACATTGATTTGAATATCATGCCAAAAACAAGTTGTAGCAGCTGAGGTAATAGTAATACCTCTTTCTTTTTCTTGTTCCATCCAATCCATATCTGCTTCACCATCGTGAGTTTCTCAGATCTTGTGCTTTTTACCAGTATAGTATAAAATTCTTTCAGTCGTTGTAGTTTTACCAGCATCGATGTGAGCCATGATACCGATATTCCTGATTTTATCCAAAGGTTTCTTCTCGTTTGCCATCAGTATAAAACTTTAAAAATAATAAAAAACATAACTGTGTCTGAATATACAAAAAAGCGCCTTTTTTTCAAGCGTTTTTTTATGACAGAGACATCTATTTTATTTAATTATTTGTGAATTTTTTGAGTTTTCTTTTTACTAAACAAATTCTTTGGCAAGAATTCTTGTATAATGATAAGACAAACAGCAATAGTTAAATAACAATCAGCTAGATTAAATACAGGGAAATCTCAGACACTTATAAAATCTCTTACTCAACCAAAAATAATTCTATCTAAGAGATTTCAAATAGTTCAAGCTATTAAAAATCAAAAACTAATACTTGAAAAATATTTCTCACGCCAAAGCCAAAAGAATGCTCAAAGTCCAATAAATGAAATACAAATAACAATAAAGATATTTGCTGAAATTCACCAAGATATTCATTGATTAAATACTGGTTCTAATAACCAAAGTTCCTTTCATATTTTTAGATTATAAAAAAGATATTTACTTCACCAATCAATTCAAAGTAAGAGGAGTATTCATAAAATTAATTTCCAATACTTTTTCATATAAATATCTAAAAATAAATTACATACTTTCAGGAGTTTCGATTCACAAAAGTGTTAAAGCATTCTTTAAAGATTGTTGTAATGCTCATAATAAAGCTAAACGTGCAGCTGAAACTTCTTTATTATTCTCATCAAGAATTTTTGATTGATGATAATAACTTGAGAATTGTTTAGCTAAATTTAATGCAAATCTTGCAATAATATTTGGTTTATATTCTTCAGCACTTTTTTGAACTAGATCAGGGAAGCTAGCAAGAAGCAATAATAGATTTTTTTCTGCATCTGTCTTTAATAAAGAGTAGTCGACAGTTCAAAAATCATTACCAGCCTTTTTAAAAATAGAACACATTCTTGCATACATATATTGAAGATATGGTCAAGTTTCTCATTCAAAAGAGAGTGCTTGTTGTTTATCAAACAAAATTCCTTTTTCAGAATCTTGTAATAGCATACCAAATTTCATAGCAGCAAAAGCAACCTCTCTAGCAATTTTTCATTTTTCTTCTTCAGGTAAATCACGTCAATCTACCATTTCTTTAGCTTTTGCTAATAAATCATCACGGAAATCTTCATATAAAACAACATTTCAAGCACGTGAAGACATTTTTCAATCAATAAGATCAACTAATGCATAAGAAACATGCTTTAATTTATTAAAATCAAATCCAATAACTTCAAGGGTTTTGAATAATTGTTGGAAATGATGTTCTTGTTCTAGTCAAACAACATATAAAGATTTATCATACTCAGGGAAATCTTGTTTCTTTTGGAATGCTAATGCAATATCTTTAGTTGAGTATAATGAAGCTCAAGTTGATTTTAATAGTAAGAATACACCTAAATCATATTTTTCAAGATTCATTACAACAGCTCATTGAGATTTCTCAGCTATTCACTTTTCTAATAAATCATTAACAATTTTTATTCATGGTTTTTCAACATCACTTTCATAATACCATTTATCAAGATGCTCAGTACCAAGTTCAGCAAAGATTATTTTCATATCATCAAGACAAAGATCTCTAGTTTCTTTCCATAAAGCAACAAGTTTTTCATCTCAATCTTCTAAATCCTTTTGAAGCTTTTCAACTTGTGGTTTATAAGTATCTGGATCTTCATCAATTTTTCTTGTTGCTAGAGTGTAAATCTCTCAAATCCATTTAGTAAAATATTCTTTAGGGAATTCTGCATTAGAATAATTAGTATAATACCATAGCCATTTGGCAACATGTGCTCAAATATCTCATGGATAACATGTCTTTATAACTTTATTACCAGCAAAAGATAATACTCTAGAAATACTTTCACTTAACAAGAAGTTTCTAATATGTCCAATATGGATAGATTTATGAGTATTAGGTGCCCATCATTCCAAGAGGATAGTTTTTCAAGTATCAGCACCTCTTCAAAAATTCTTACCTTCTTTAGTAATAGATTCAATGACATCTTTAGCCAAACTTCAGTTATTTAAAGTAGCATTAAGATAAGGTCCAACAGCTTGAAAAGAAAACAAATCATCAGAATCGTTTTCATTCAAAGAATTTTCTAAATCAGTAGCAATTTGATTTGGTGCCTTTTTTAATGTTTTAGAAAACTGAAAACATGGGAATGCAAGATCTCAAGGAACGTTATCGGGAGCTAATTGTATTAAAGGTAATAATTCCTCACTATTTAAAGAAAAAAATTTTGAAAGTTTCTCAGCAAATTTTATTTTATAATCATTAATCATTTTTAGATAACCATATATAAATACTGATATGTACTATAATAATTCTATAAAAGATTGCAAACCATATCTTGAAAAAAAACTATCCAAGAGCGATAGAAGTATATGATAGATATAAAAAGAGAAATTACCATTTTCTTGGGCTTTGGCAGATGGTGTAATCCCTATTTGTTTCGTTTAAAATTGATAGATATTACAGTAAATAACACGTCTCTTAAATGACTAAAATATAAAAAGATTTGTTTCTATAAATTCAAATATTCTTTTATTCTTTAATAATTTTTATAATATAATTCTGATTTAAAACTCTTAAAAAAATTATGAATAAAGAAAAAAAGTCAGTAAAAACAAAGAACAATAATAAATTATTAACATGTATATTTGTTCTTTTCGTATTAATTCTTTGTTGTTTTATATTTAGAGAAGTTCAAAGATTTATCTTTTTCCATCCTTGGAATAATGAAGCAGCTTACGAGCAGCTAAAAGAAATTCCAGATCTTGAAGAAGTTAATATTGATAATAATTGAGATAATTTAAATGGATGGTTGTATTATAATAATCAGAAATGAGAAAAAAGCCCATTATTAATATTTTTTCAGGGAAATGCTCAATGTTCATCAAATACTATGTTGTCATTTTGAACTCAATGAATACTTAATTATTTTAGCTGATATAATGTTCTAATAGTTGATTATCCATGATACTGATACAGTGAGGGAAGTATATGAGAAAAAGCTATGTTTAATGCGGCAGATGCAGTATATCAACGAGCTGTAAAACAAAATTCAGTTGATCCTAATAATATTGTAATTATGGGATATAGTATATGAACTTGAATAGCAACTTATTGTGCATCAAATAATAAAGTTAATTGATTGATTCTTATTGCTCCATATGATAATGCTTTGAACTTATATAACAGTGTATTAAATATTTTTTATGGGCCTATGAAATTACTTGCTAAATATCGTTTTGATTCTCTTTCATATGCTAAAAATGTAGATTCTGAAGTTCAAATAATAACATCATACAATGATGAAACAATTAATTATGAATTATCACAGAATCTATTGGAGGGATTTAAAAATCATAAAGATATTGTTATTTTAGATAATTGAGTTAAGCATAATAATTATTTCCATCAAGAAAGAGTACTCGATACTATCAAAGAATATTTATTAGAAAGATTAAAATAAAAGGTATCTTTTAATTTCTCTTGATTTTTGTTTTCTAAATCTTACACTCCTAATCGTGTTAGAAAGACTGTATGATATGGCGCTTTGACAGAGTGGTCTATTGTACGGGTCTGCAAAACCTTGGTTCGCGGGTTCGAATCCCGCAGGCGCCTAATGTATCTGTCTACTTGAACCAAGCGATAAATATTAGTTCCGTACGCTAACACTTATGTGTTCAGAAAAGACCTTAACAAATGTTGAGGTTTTTTTTATTGATATCAGACCATTGAATTCATATATTAATTCCAATATTTATATTAATTATCAAAAATGGAAAAAGAGAGAGAAATATGAGAATATGAACGTAATGCAATAGCTAAATCGTTACAAACAGTAAAAAAGAATTTGCATTCAAATCTTAATAATCCAGAAAAGGTACATAAAATTATAGATGCTATGAGAATGGATATAAGAGATTCATGAAAACGAATTAATTGAAGATTTGTAATTGCTCCTGAATGTATTTATGAGGAAGAATGAGTTAAATATTTAATAGTTAATGGTATACCATATCCTGAGATAAGTGAATCTCAAACAGATGTGGGGTATCAAATTGTTAATGAAAATTGAAAAGATTCTGTATATATTTGAGAGTTTATAAATTGAAAAAAAGAAGGACATTGTATCAGGTATTCAGAATGATGACTATTCGAATGAAATTTTAAAAATGATGAACCAATAAATAATTATCGATAATAAAAAAATATCACTTTCGTGATATTTTTTAATATGTTGCATCATGAACTGCATTTGCTTTTTGTTGGGTGAATCTCATGATTTCTGGTTGGAAATGAAGTTCAACTTCTCAAACAGCTCAGTTTCTATTTTTCCTTATACAAACATCCGTAGCTCATTTCCTATCAGTATCAGGATCATAGTAATCTTCTCTATGAAGCATAATAACAGCATCTGCATCTTGTTCGATTGATCATGATTCTCTTAAGTCAGAAAGCTGTGGCTTCTTGTCAACTCTGTCTTCAACTTTACGAGAAAGCTGAGAAAGAGCAATAATAGGAACTCATAATTCCCTAGCTAATTCTTTTAATCATCTTGATATTTCTGTAATTTCTTGGACTCTATTTCAAGCAAAGACTGTACCATGCATAAGCTGGAGATAGTCTATAATAACAATATCAAGTCCTCATTTCTCTATTTTTAATTTTCTTAATTTAGATTTTAATTCTGGGACACTAAGAGCTCATTTATCATCGATATAAATCTTCGCTTCTCAAAGTGTTTCTGTGGCTTCTCATATTTTAGCAAAATCTTCATTATTCAAATCTCATTTGTTGATTTTATACATAGGTACTCAAGAAACTTCAGACATAATTCTGTCAACAATTGATTCAGAACTCATTTCTAGAGAGATCATAACTGCAGATTTCTTCTGTTTTAACGCAATATCTGTTAATACATTAAGTGCAAAAGATGTTTTACCCATAGCAGGTCTTGCTGCAAGAATGATAAGTTCTCAAGGTTTAAATCATGTAAGCATATCATCAATACCAGGATATCATGAATTAACTTTTCATTTATTGAATTCTTCTGGATTATCGACAACTTTCATATAAGTTTCAATTCTTCATTCCAAGATTTCTGAGATTTTAAGAATTGAATCTCCAGTTTGATTCTGGGTTAAATCATATATCCTTTTTTCTATAGAATCGAAAATTTCAAGAGTATCTTTTTGCTCATAAACATCTCAACTAATACTATGACAAACTTTTAAAACTTGTCTTAAAAGAGATTTTTCTCTAACTATTTTACTGTATTCAGCACAAGGTTGTGTTGAAAATAAAAATGTAGAGAGTTCATAAAGATAATCAGTACCTCAAATAACATCAAGATTCCCATTTTTATCTAATTGATCAGAGAGAGTAACTGGATCGATAGTTTTTCTATTACTCCATAATTGTTGGATGGCTTCATATATAAAACCATGTTCTTTTTGATAAAAATCATTGTGGTTAAGCTTATCTCCTTCATAAATCCACATAACTTCATTATCTAACAATACTCAACTTATAACCCCCTTTTCTGCTTCAATATTATGAGGAGGCAAATTAACGTTCTCTGACATGATTTTCTTCGCATTAGATAAAATTAACGATAATCTTTATAAAAAATATAAAAGAAAAATCAAGAGGAAATCACAGTTATTACCTAATATTTTTTCAACATTTCAACATTTTTTCAACATAAATAAATTATAAAGTTTCCCGATTGATTTTTTATTCAACAATCCTATAGTAAACTAAAATATTTAATTAGTGAATCCGTGATGAAAAAATTTTGATGGGTATCTATGAAACAGGAACCATCGGAAGGAAGACATGTTTTGTTTATTGCTTTTATAGCATTAGCAGTAGTAAGCTTCTCATTTTTTTCATTATATGCAAGAATTACATACCGATTTTTTTCAAACCACAAAATAGATATTTTTAATGACTTAGAGAAAATAGCACAATATTTTTGGGTGTTAGATCCAGAAGTATCAAATCAGCTATTAGTACTTGATGATGTTATAAAAGATTATCTTTCATGAGATAATGTTTTACAAACAAAAGAGACTGAATTAAATGAGTTGTGGACATATGCAAAAGATCATGATGAATATCTAACAAAGTTATGATTCTGAAATTATTGAAGATTGTTAAAAATGCTTTCAGATGCTTGGCCTATGAGAGAAGAAATTTTTGAATTATTATGAAAATATCAACGTTTTAATTACTTGGTACCACTACAAAATAGTAATGAAAGACGTCCAAATGGAGGATTCTTTGGATCTTTTGCATTTATCTCTCTTTCATGATGACATGTTGTTGATATGCAAATTGTTGACTCATATTTGCCAGATCTAGTAGCACCTAATACTCGTATTTCACTTCCAGAGTGGACACAGTGATTCTTATCAGAAAGAACAGCAGGATTTATTGCTGGAAATAAATTTTGATTTACTGATTTAGATTGAAAAAACTTAAAAACTTTATATGAAAAAGTGTTCTTTACAGATTACGATCCACAGAAAAAAGAACAGTTATTTAAACCAGATAAATGGTGACAACTCTTTGAAAAATATATCAAAGGTGTCGTTTTCGTAGATTCAGAACTTATAAACTATCTTATGCCATCTTTCCGTGAAAAAGCTCGAGAATGGCAATTTGTGAACGCTAATATTGATCTTATTAGATGAGAAGACGCTGCAAATAAAAAAGAACTTTATATTAAAGATTTGGAACAATATTTGAAAGATAATGCATTAGCATTAGCTCAATCAACAATAGATTCAACACAAGAGATGCTAAATAAAGGTTTTGTTAATATTTATTTGTCCAATGTCTCAGATAATTTACGATGATTCTTACAAGCATATGATTTAACAACAATTTATAATCCAAATTACTGGTATTTCTTTAATATTAATAACTCATTTAATAAATCAGATTGATTTATTAAGAAAGAAATAGAAGTTTCAGATGTTTCATGAAGGGTAGTTCTTTCAACAGAAAATAGAAAGTTAAATATCGAAAGCTTGACGCCTTGATACTATACAATAGCGATTAATTACTCATTCGATATACCGAAAACTTATTTCAGTTCTATGCATAATTTAGAAAAGAAATATAATGTTCAAATGTCTGGTAGAGAACGTTTTATTCTTGCGCTTCAGGCTGAAAATCCAGATCCAAGGGAACCTCTTAGATGGTGGGAAACTCAAGAAATAATTTATTTCCCTAAAAATACAGAAATTCTTGGAATTGGAGGAGATGTATTTGATTCAGGGGTATTTGAATCAGATTTTGCTAATTGAGCGTCATATAAATCTCGTATTATAAAAAATCAAACGACAAATAATGTTACGATAAGTGTAAGAGTTTTTTAATCTAGAAAAAGTAAGTGAATGTTAAAACTTCTACAGGGATATTATCATTTCCTTTCTTTATGAAAGTTTATGGAGCAAGTAATAATAACAAATGATTTATCTGAATTGGCTATGAGTATAGCAATTCCAACATGAGAGAAATCTAGTTTTACATTAAAAGAGTGATTAATAAAAAATCTTTTAAGTTCAATTCATGCACACCCTAAACAAAGGAATATTTACGGATATTTAACAGAGGTTAGCTCATTTAAAGGAATATTTTCAATCATGAGAGAGTTAATAGAAAATGATGAAAGTTTCCGTATTTTTTTGAAAGAAACACTGAAAGATCAATATTTCCCTTTTGAACAAACAATTAGATTTGTAAGAAATGTTCTCAATCATTGAACAACATCAAATCTTTTAATAAAACAAGAAGATTATGAGGTCCAAAAAGATTTTATTCTCTCTCCTAAGGTTCAAAGAGTTAATAATTTAAAAGGTTCAGCATTGATAAAACTTAATTTTGTATATTCAAAATATATAGCTCAACGAAAAGGATCTAAAGATTATTGAATACAATTATCAATAGACTTTAAACGCCTAAAACCGGGATTACAACTTGAAAAATTAATTAGTTGGCATAATCTATACCTTTTATCTGAACTATGTTATAATCTTTCTCTTTTAAGAGATGTTAAACATAAAACATTATCAAAGCCAATAAAAAGAAACGTTCAATCCAATAAGGTTGAAAGAAAACATACCCAACAAAGGAGGACTTTAAATAGGAATAAAAAATAATTATGGTTGCATTTACAATATTTTGATTTTCAATTTATCGATACGGAATTTTTTATGCGATATCATTTATTCTTTGATATTTTTGGCTTTCTCGAGTTGGTAAAAAAGAATGGTTTAAAAATTATCCAAAAGTTCAATATTTTTTAACAGAAGGTTTAGAAGATTTTCTTCTTACCATAGCATTATGAGTTGTTTTAGGTTGAAGATTAGGACATGTTCTAATTTATTGAAATTGATATTATTTTTCGCATCCAACTGAAATTTTTGAGGTTTGGAAGTGATGAATGTCCTTTATATGAGGAATACTAGGAGTAGTAATATGTCTTTTTAGTTTCTTGCTCTATAAAAAAGTATCATTTAAAGATATTGTAATTCTTTTTGATATTGTTTTAGTATTTGTTCCATTTTGAATTCTTTTATGAAGATTAGGTAATTATTTAAATCAAGAATTATATTGAATTGCTATTACAGAACTTCCAACGCAATTGGCTCAATTCCTTAATTCATTATGACTTGCCCATGTTTATCCACAAATCGATAAAATTCAAAGAGTGAATACAAACTTCTTATCTATGGCCTTAGAATGACTATTAATCTTAGTATCACAAATAATATTGCTTACAAGAATGGTAAAAAAATGAGAGTATAGAGTTTGACAACTTTCGACAAGTTTCTTGCTCTATTATTCAATAATAAGATTCTTTTTAGAATATCTTAGGGCGGATTCTCAAATGGAATATATAGGATTCTGTACAAAAAGTCAGCGATTTTTCATTATTTTTATAATAATAGCATTGGTGTTAAAATTCTACTTTAATAGCAAGAAAGATTTTTATTTATCTCTTACAAAAACTAAGGAATGTTTGAAATAACTCTTAAATTTTTAGCAGCAGTACAAAAGAATAATTCAACAGAATGGGTTCATACTTATCGAGATCTTTATCAACAAGAGAAAAAAAGATTTAGTGATTTTGTTGAATCCTTACTTATAGAATTCCAAAAAATAAACCCTGATTTAGAAGGACAAAAACCTAAAGATTGTATTTATAGATTTAATAAAGATATTCGTTTTTCGCAAGATAAGAAACCATATAAAGAGAATTTCTGAGCTAATTTTTGTTCTTGAGGTAAAAAGGCATGGGCTCCTTGTTTTTATTTTCACCTTCAACCATGAGACAAAAGTTTTGTAACCGCATGAGTATATTGGCCATCACAACAAAATGAAAATAGAGTAAGAGCTTATTTATTAATGCATTTTGATGAGCGAGATTCTTTTTTAAATGATAAAAAAATTAATAAATACTATAAACTTGATGAAGCAGATCATCAATATAAAACAACAGTGAGACTAAAAGCCTTGATTGAGAATAATCCGGAAATCAAAAAGAATTTAAGTCCATTATTGGCAGAGTATTGAATATCAGAGAATATTTGAACTTCGGGTATTAAAACAGATTCTAAAAAAATTGAAAGTATACTTAATCAACTTGCATATTATAAAGATTGGACTTTTACCCATCATTTTACTGACGAAGAATTAAAATCTCCAAAACTATATGATGAAATTCTTAACGCATATAAATTAATTTTACCGGTAATTAATTTCTTTGAAGAAGCTTATGCAGGTCCAGAATATATAGGATATGTAAGGCATAAATAAAATCGTTTGCCATTAAAAATCGAAAAATTATACTGAAAAAACAGATTTTAATCTTTTGTTTAAAACATGAAGAAAAACGTTTTGCTATTAGCTATATTTTCTTTGTTCTCTGCTATATCAGTTGCTAATGCTTGGTCATATCCAGTAAAACAAGTAACATGAAATTTCTGTGAACAAACATGAGCAGCTTGTACAATAGATATTCCTCGTATTGAATGAGCAAATTATTTGGCATACCAAAATTCTCCCCGTTATCGTTCTATTTATACAGTAATGTGGTGATGAACTTATTATGATTGATGGGATTTCTGATTTTGATCACATCAAGGAGTTGATATAGCTAGTACATTATGAACTCCTATTACAGCAATGTGAGATGGTGAAGTAGTAGAAGCTGAAGAAAAATGAGATTGGTGAAAAACAATTGTTATTAAACATACAATCTGAGGATCAACTTTACGAAGTGTTTATGCACATCTAGATGAAATACTTGTAAAGGTTTGAGACCAGGTAAAAGAGGGAGATCTTATTGCTAAAATGTGAAAATCATGAAATGCTACAGGAATCCATGTCCATTTCCAAATTGATACATCTGAATGAAAACATCCTTATTTCCCAAGTTGATGTGATGATTCTCTTACAGATAAAGTTAATGAGTGAAAATGTTGGAATCAGGTTAGGGATCACACTTTAGATCCAATTCTATTTTTAGAAACAGATTGAGCAATCTTTTTAGCAGAACGTAACACAGAATTACAAACAAGAGAATCTGATTATCTTTCAGCTTATGAATTAAAATATCAATTATGAACAACAGTAATTAAACAAGATTCATCTACAGTATTAACAATTACTCCAAAAAAAGAAGGTATAGATGCATTCTTAAAGGATGATTTATCAATAGTAACAACAACAGGATTAAATGTTTCTGCTAATAAAATAGCCTATATATGAACAGGAAGAGATGTTGCTATTGTTTGAAATAAATCAGGTTTGTATAAAATGTCAATAAAAAGTTGAAATAGCTTAGTTAAAAAGTATAACATCTTCGTTTTGTCTGAGGAAATGATTGCAATGCTTCGTAAAAAGTTCCCAGATAATAAGGCAATTCAAGAAATTATAGATAACTTATAATAAAAATAAAATACTACAAAAACAAAAACATTAACCTTTTATTTGTAGTATTTTTTTTGATGGAAGAATATAAAGAAAAAGAGTATGACCGATTAGAAGCACCTTATGAGACAATAGATGAAACAAGAAGAGAGATATTTGAAACGATAGATTGACAGAAAGCAGTCGCTCAACTTTTTGATCTTTTTTCAGCTTTGCGGAAGGAAAATAATAAAATAGTTAATATTTCAGTAGATTGAGAGCTAGAACAAGCAATTTTTGTTTTTTCTAAAACAATGACAAATAATTTTAGTGAAGATTATCAAAATGAAACATCTGAAGCTCTTCT
>CAMJIH010000021.1 GCA_946405785.1 uncultured bacterium
ATACTACAAAAATAAAAAAAATGCAAATTTTTTTATACTTTTTTTGCACTTTTTTGTTTTGTGGCTTATGAACTGGTAAAAAAAGAACGCTATTTTTTATTTATAGCGTTCTGGATATAGATATTTATGGATTTGTCATAATACATTTGAATCATAATTAACATTTTTTGATTGTGATAGTATTGGTAATACTTCTTCACTAACTGGAGCTTTTAATCATCTTAGTGAAATGTATCATGTATTTTTTTCAACTAATAGTTTTGCTATTTCTGGAGTTATTGATTCAACATTTTTGAATGCTATTGTTCATCTGTATTCTTTAAATGCGTTAATAATGTCTGGAGTTAATTCAACTATTCAATTAAACGCTATATCTCATTTATATTTCTTTGATAACTCCTCTGCTGATTTTTTATCAATATTAGTTAATGAATCAAATTCAATTCTTCAGTATGTTTTAGCTAATGATTCAGCGATTCTTGGTGTTATTACATCTAGATTTTTGAAATGTAGTCATCATGAACGTAATTCAATATATTTTCAGTATTCTTCTGGAATTTCTTTCATTCATAATGTAAGTCCTCATTGATTTTTCATTAGTATTCTGAATGTTTCTCAATCCATATATTCAACTCATGAAAGATCTCGATATCTTCAGCGTTCAACTAGCATTTCTGCATCATCTTTTGTAATTGTTTTTAATTTTGATAATTCGTCTTCTCAAACTTTGTGATCTAGAACATCAATAACTGTTTTTGATAATTCTTTTCATTGTCTTTTTTGTTCTATCTTATAATAGTAGATTTGTGAAAAAACGTTGTTATTAATTTGTAATCAGCCTTCTAGTTGTGATAATCATTCCAATACATCATGTGGTAATGGCTCACTTCCATCTAATCACTTTAAGATTATTCACTTCTTTTTTGATCATAGGATTTTTGCAACATTACCAGATATTGATTTAACGTTGTTTAATATTACTGTTCATGGATATTTTGCTATCACTTTTGCTGCTTCTTCATCGATAGTTTCTACAGCTGAGAATTCTAAATTTCAACTTGGCTTTTTAATTAATGATTCTAAAATATTAACGTCTAAAGTTTTTAAAGATTGAAATTCTAACCAACATGTAGTTTTTCATAATTCTTCAGCAGTTTCTTTTGAGATATTTTCGAGATTTTTGAATGATACTAGATATCTACGTCATTCAATTTTTTTTGCCATTTCAGGTGTTAGTTCTTTAATTCATAGCATAATTCATCCTTCGAATTTCATCAATTCTTCAAAACTTTCTGTGCTTAATTTTTCCAATCATGTTAAATCTAATATTCCTCATTTTAATTCTCAAATAGCTTTTGATTCAGCTAGTGTTAATTCTTTCAAAGTATGGAATTTATCCATTTCATTTCTGTAGTTATCAATCATTGATTGTACTTCAGGACGAATTTTGTTTTGATCCAATGTTTCAGGAGTAGTTTTTTGCTCTTTTTCTTCTGGTTTATCTTTATCATCAGATGGTCTTAATGGAACTGTAATTTCTTGTTCTTTAGGTGATTGAGTTAATTGGGGATTCCAAGTTGTTTGTCCTTCAGGTTGTTCTCACCAATTAAAAGGTTTATCTTCCTTCTTTTCTTCATCTTTCGGTCTGAAGATTAGATATTCTTTCTTTTCCTCCTCACTTAATTCTACACTTTCCATTGGAGTAATTTTCTCTAATAATTTAGATATAGTTGTAGGCATTGATCTTCAGTATGTGTCAACAGTTAGTCCATTATCGGCTTGAAATTTCTTAATAGCGGCTCTTGTTTTAGGTCCTAATAATCCATCAATACGTCAGAATTTATAATTTTGAGCATATAATGCTATTTGTACTGCCATAATCAAAACAGAAGAATTTTTCATTGTTAGCTCTTTCCATGTTTTTTTATCTTTAATAGAATTGAGGTAATGCTTCACAGTTTCCATATTATATGTTACCTCTTCTCATTTAACTTCATAGAAACATTCTTTGTTTAGTTTGATTAATTCTTCTCTAACTTGTTTTTTTACCCATTCTTGAGTTCATTCTACTTGATCAATTTTACTTTTAACTTCTCAATACCTTTCAGTCATATTAATAGATTTTAAAATATAAATTTATTCTGTCTTATTTTATTTTTAATAATAATGGTGCATTTCACATTCATGCATTATTAAAGAAACAAAATGTATGGTGAAAGAACCATCATACTTGAGCTTCTTTTCAATTTGCTTCTTGTTTATCTTTAAGCCAATACATTCAGTTTAATCATGTGATTTTCTTTAGGACATCTCATGTTTTATTAGACATATTTTCATAATTCCATATTTTAATTCAGTCTTTCTTGATAATGTGCTCATTTTCTCGAAATCTCATTTGTTTATCAAAATTATTTCATTCATCTAATTCTATTCAGTTTTCATAAAGATATAGATTTAATTCCTTGATTAGTTTTGTAATTTCATCCATTGAGAAAGAATTACCGACAAGTTCTTCATTTAGATCATTTTCTTTTCTATTTTCATTACTCACAAAAAATTCAAACTTATATCATTTAAAATTTCATGTAGCCGGTAAATCGATATAGATTTTTTTTCATGTGCATCATAACATTTTTACTCAGTCTTCAATCTTTACGTGATTTTCTTTGATATCATTGATTATCTTGTTGAGCTTTATATCTTTTGATTTTTCTCTATTTTCCTTGTCTTGTTTTAACATTTCAAAAAGTTCATCCTTCTTTTGATCTGATAATCATCAATAAATTGAATTTAATATATTATAACTGTTATTTACTGGTGCGTTGATTGTCATGATGTGTTTTAGAATATAAAATCTACATATATTATATACTGATTTTTATTTTTGTCAAATATCTGGTTTTTTCTTTTATGAGTAATTCTGTTTGATTTTATGCTTATTTTTTCTAATCTTTTTTTAACCAAATTGGTTCTTTATATCTCTTATTTATACACCATGCCTGAAAACAACGAAAACTGTTCTTCTGGTTTTTTAGACTGATTTGTGAAATTCATCACAAGAACTAATCTTAATAGAATTTGAAGATCAAAATTTATAACCGCTTCAATTATTTTTTCTATTATTCTTTGATTGATTGTTTCTCCACTAAAATATCTGTGAACTATGTTTGATAAGGTATTATCTTATCCAGTTATATCGATATCTGTATCTGTTCTTTTAGCCTTTGTATCTATATATTGAACAGTTGTTATTAACAATAAAAGATTTCATGATTTTGGTAAATCTTGATGGTGGCAATTGCTGCTTTTTGTTCCGTTAGCTAATATTGTTATGATTTTTATTATGTGTTTAGTCCCTTGAGATAAAGAAGATAATGAATTTTGATCAGCAAGTGAGACTTCAACATTTGAGAAGATCTGTGCTTGGTTGTTACCGTTATTGGTTGCAATTATAATTTGTTGAGCTTTTGCTTCTGCTTTATTACCTAGATTAAAACATGCTCAATCTGATAGTTATGATGCTATTCGTATTGCTGATTTATCGTCTTTACAAAATTCTATATTAAATTTTTATAATTTAAATTGAGAATATCCTTTAAGAGCAGAGTCTTCTAATTGAATTCCTGTAACTGATTTAATTCCTAAATTGGTTGATAATAATTCATTTATTACAGCTTATGATCCTAATTTATCTGTTATTAATTCTTGATTATGAGATGCTAGAGTAAGTGGAACTTATTTATATATGGTAACCAAAAAGAATACTATTGATTGATGATGATTTGCTCTATTAGCAAAGACTGATAATGATGCTCGTTCAAACTGGGTTGTTTGTGATAATTGAGAATGAAATATCCCTGCATGATATGATTTAAGAGACTTTAAAGTATGTTCTTCTGTTAATAAATGAAATTCATGTAGTAATGATTTAAAATGAAATTGTACTTATAGTTCTGAAGATGAGTTGAGATATATTTTAACTTTCTAAGTATATTATTATTTCATGGGCCTTATCTTTTGATAAGGTCTTTTTTTAAAAAAAGAGAGTAAGAAATCTTACTCTCAATTTTGCTGTGAACAACATTCGGGCTCACAGTTTACCCTTTATCTTATTTCTTTCCGTAAGTTTTTAATCCATAGAGCTAATGTAATCACTACAGAAGTAAAAGTTATTCCTGTGATAAAATAGAACAACTCTTTGCTTTGAAAGTAGGTATAGATACTTATGCAGATACAAAGAATGCTTAAAATGTTATAAAATGACTTAACATCTGCATATCTCTTTAGGTATGCATCCAATTTTGAAAAATTGTATGAAATACCTATTACAAGAATACCTAATTCTACTAGCATTGCATTATCGCGACCGATTATATTATGCTTATGGATATAAAACAATACTAATACTGAGATAATCGTTGCTAACATTGAATAGAATGCGCAACGCAAAGTTCCTTTTTTTGCCATATTTTATTTGTTTTTTGTAATATAATTATTTTTTTATAAATGTCAATATAGTTTTACGTTAGCATAATCAAAAAAAGCAGGATAGTTTATCCTGCTGTTAAATTATTAATGTTAGAGTTACTCTTTGTTACATGGCATCATTCGACGCTTATAACTTGTGTTTACGACACCGTCACGAGTTTGTGCTGGACCATGAACAATTGGTTCGTCTAGTGGCTCAGGTGGTGTCGGAATTAGTTCGCTACAATCCGGCGGTATAATCCCCGGAATCCCAGTTTTGAAATGAATGTACTCCATAGAATTTGTTTTTTTGTTATTCGACTGAGTTATAATAAGTTTTTGTCTTACTTATTTCAAGATTATATTGAATTTTATTGTATGTTTGTATATATATTTTTTGAACGTGTTTTACGTTTTCCGTTAATATGGCATAATTGCTGGCCTCTGTTGAGATAACATAGGTCAGTTTTTTTATTCTCGGTCATCATAAATTATATCATCTGAACTAGGATTGTTTATTCTATCCCAGTTGATCCATACATCTTTTCAATTATTTCAAACTGAACATTCGAATTCTGTTGTATTTGGATAATCTCATTCTTGGTATATTACATGTCATTTAAGAGAATTTCAGTTGATATCATTATCTGCATTCCAAACAAATTCCGGTTCTATTAATTGAAATTCATTTGTAATTTTCTCTTCACATGCTGCCATTTGTTTTTCTATCTCAGTAAGTACTAATCATTCTTTACTTCATTGATTTGAAAAATTTGTATTTTGACATAACACAATAATAACAATTAATGCTATTATACAACACATTGATATGAATACTAATTTTCTTTTTTGTTGTTTGTTCATTTCCATAGTTTTGAAGTTTTAAATTAGTGAAATCAAGTCTGTTTTATTTTTCAATATTTTGATAGTTCCTTAATTATTGTTTCATGTTTTGTTTTCGATTCTTCTTCTAAGAAACTTCATGCATGTCGTATTGCAATATTTAAATCTTTATATTCATTAAGTATTCTCAAATCCTCAGGTTTTTTAATTGTTGTTTTGAATTTTTTTGATAAGTATTCATAGAACTGCTTTAAATTAGCTATTCTATGTCCATTTAATATTAAGCGATTATTTGGCAACTCAATCATTATATGATTTATAATAAATTATTTTTTCTTTGATTCAATTTTATGCTTTATATATTCGTATATCATAGGACATAATGATACAAATATGATTAGTATAATTACTATACTAAAATTCTTTTGGATTGTTGGTATTGATCCAAAGAAATATCATCAATATACGAAGATTAATGACCGCGCAAATCATCATACTAAATTGAATGATATGAACTTTTTATAGGTCATTTTTCATACTCATGCAACAAACGGTGCAAATGTTCTTATAATTGGGATGAATCTAGCATAAATTATTGTTTTACCTCAATGTTTCTCATAGAAATTATGCGTTCTTTCAAGATATTCTTTCTTTATCCATTTATATTTTCATGAGAATACTTTTGGTCATAAATATTTTCATATTTCATAATTTACAGTATCTCAAAGAACTGCTGCTGAAAAAGCTATTATCCATAATATATGAATATTTACTCAATTTGCTGGATTTCATGCTAGTGCACCAGCTGCGAATAATAGTGAATCTCATGGTAGAAAAGGCATAATTACTACACCTGTTTCTATGAAGATCAAAACGAATAAGATTCAGTAGATTCGTAATCAATATTGGATGAATAATTGTGCTAGATGAACATCTATATGTAATATGAAATCTATAAGTCACTTAATGGCTTCCATTTTGTTTTATCTAATTAAAATTTTATTTATTCCTTAATTCCCGCATAAATATAGCAGTTGATTGACCAATATTCATACTTTCTTTTACTCATTGCATTGGTATATAAACAACTTCTTCAACTAATTTTAATGTTTGAGGCAATACTCATTCAACTTCATTTCAGAATACAATTGCGATATCTCAAGAGAATTTATTTGAAAAATCTGATAGAGATGTTGCTTCTGGAGTAATTTCTGCTGATATACAGTGTATATTATGTTCCTTACATTCTTTTATGACATCTTCAGTATAATCAAATTGCCTTAATCAAACATTTTCTTCGGCTCCTAATGATGTCTTTTTGACTTTTGGGTTATCAAGTGGGGATGGTGTATATCAAGTAATCCGAACTTCCCATCATAGTGAATCAGCTGTTCTAATTACATTTCAAACATTGTATGCTGAACGGATGTTTTCTAATACTACTATTTTACGATTCTTATCTCACATAATATAATTTATAATAAATTTCGTATTGTGATTTTTATATTTAAAAGGTCGATTAATTCAACTGTAATGATTATTGCTTAAATTAATTAAAAATAGACTAGGAATTATTTGTTCCTAGTCCGTTTTTGAAATAGTTTTTTACTGCGATTTTCATACTTCCATTTATTGTTTGATTTCCTTTTATCAAGAAATCTGTCGTACCATGGAGTATCATTTTTCACCTCTTCTATAACTACTCTCTTGCCTGGATTTAAGATTCCTTCGGGATTCATCTTGAATTCAATGATCTTTGGCTGAATTTCTTTTCTTAAGACAATATCTTTTGCGTTTTCTTCACCGATAGCATCAATGATATTATCTGCTTCATCAAGGAATTCATCTGGCTCATGATGTACATTTTCAACGAGTGATATTGCTTTAGCAAGAATTAGTGCTATTCCAGCTCTGATAGTAGTTATTCCGGAGCCTTCATTTGTTGTAGGATCTAATTTTACTTTTTCCATATTTTATTTTGTTTTTTATTTATATACTGATTTACTACTCAAAATTAAAGGATTTTTTAGTTCTTAAACCAATGTTTTCTATTTTCTATACCTTTTAATAATATAACTCTTCATTCTCTTCATCAAATTGACATATAATCATTGTGTGTAACTATTGCTAGTATATTATTAGTATTCTGTTCTAGAATGATTCTTGGTTGGTTTAAAGTTGTTCTAATTTTCATAACATGGAAATCTTTATTTTTCTTTGTCTTTGAGTCTATAAATTCAACTGGATTATAATTCTCATCTCAAGTCTTTTTAAACATGTATATTTTTTTAAGTAATCCTTCAAGACTCTTTGCTATTTTAACATCATCTCTAAATGCTTGTTCAAGATTTTCTAAGAAATTTTTCCTATTCTTAAAATTATATCAGAATTTTTCCATTTTGCTTGCGAAGTCATTAGGTTTTTCTATAGCTTCGTCAAATTCATCTAATACATTGTCGTTGTTTATAATATTTACTCAAAAATGACTTAATCTTTTCTCAAATTCATCATATATTGTTACCTTATTTGCTTTGGTCCATTTATAAAGTAAATCACTTTCAATTTCTCAATTATCATTTATTATAGCTTTAAATTCATCCCAAGCTGTACCATTTACTCATAGGAAGTTTTGTATTCTTCATAAATTTCCTTTTGAGAATTCCTCTTTCACATCTCGATCTTCTTTTAATCAACTACTTTCGTTGATTTCAACTCATGATTGCTTTAATGCCCAACAGATAGATTCCAAAGTATCAGCATCTTTTTTATTTTTCTTTTTGAATTCTTTATATGCCTTCTCTACTTCTTCAATATCTAATACTCCCTGATTTTCTTCAGTAATTAAATTTGAGAACACTTCATCAATTTCAAAATCTTTTGCTAGTGACTCCTTAATCATACTAACAATACTAAGTTCTTCTTTGACTTCTTTTGTCTCTTTGATTGGAAGTTCTAATTTTTCAGTTTTGACCTGCTTTTCTTCCTTCTTTTTATTAATATATTTGTTGTAGTATTTATCTCAAGCTTCTTTTGACGTAAGTAATTCCTTTAGATATCAAACAGTGTCACATCATGGTTTACCTCATAGAATTTCAATTAATGTGCTCCAATTTTTTGGAAATAATGATGATTGATATTTTTCTTTGAATTTGTTCCTAAATTCTTCGTTATTTTCTTTAAATGATCCTTTATTTATGCTTGGATACTCAATCAAGAATTCTCTTAGATTTTTTGCTAATTCTTCTCTAACTTTCTCATTTCCATCTTCATTATATTTTGCTAGTGTTTCTCAGTATCAGCATTTTATTAAAAGTGAAACAATTGTATCTCTCTCTTCTTCTGTAAGTTTAAATTCTCATAATTTTTCAGCTAATAGTTTTCAAAATCAGTTATAAATTAGATATTTTGCAATTATTACATGATCACTACGTTTGAAGCTCTTAATGTTATTTACGACCTTTTCTCGATTTTCAATTCTTAATGCAACAAAGTAATCTAGTCATTCATAGCATTCAGGATATTTAACTATTTTATCGATAAATCATTGTGAAATTAGTTCGTTTGTTACACTTTCTTTAATCTTTCAATTAAATACCCATGGATAATTTGCAATTGATTCTGGATTACCATGCATAATAATTTTATATGTTAATACTGGATTTAATCATCTGTAGTCATTAAGATTTTCTGAGATTTCTTTCCATTGTTCTTCGCTAATCATTTCAAGTATTGATCGATTTTTTTCGCCTAACTTTGGTCTGAAATCTTCAAAATATTTTAATATTACTTGATATTCTCATTTCTCTAACAATTTTTCTGCTAATTTACGTATACTTATTCATTTGAATTTATCTATGTTTTTTGTTAACATGTCTGAATATCAATTATCTATTAGTTTTTCTACAATTATTTCCTTATCTACAGATTTAAATAATTGAATATTCTCAATAACACTATATCAGTGATAATTTTCTATTAATTTTATAGCTACTTTATCTAGGTCTAATCATTTAAATTCGTTAATATGTTCAACAAATAATCAATAACATCTTGTGTAATTTAATAATAAATCTGCAATTTCGTTATGAAACTCTTCATCAAAGTTTTTAATATTTAGGATTATTTTTGTATAAGATCAAATATTCTTATCTATTGCAATTCTTGCAATGCTTGTATTTAATCATTCAAAATAACCAATATTATCTGCTACTGCTTTTTTAGCTCAATTTTCAATTAGCTTCTTTGTTATTTCACTATTAAAATTTTCTTTAAATGCAAAAGGATTTGACGCTACTTCTCTATATTTTCATCTTTCTATCAGTTCGTTTGCTATTTTTAAATCGAATTGTTTCTCAAATGATCAAAGATTTTTTGCTAATTCATTCCATTTTCATTTCTCTATTAATAGATTTCCTAATTTATCTTTTTCTTCTTTAGTTAATGATGTTAGTGCTAATTTTGGGAATTTTCAATCTTCATCTATTAATTTAACAATATCATTATATTTTAAGATACTTTCTTCATTAACAATATCATCTCAATATCATTCTGCTTTAAGTTTTTCAGATAATGAACGCCTATCGACTCCCGCAAGATTTGAAAAATTTTTAGCTAGAGATTTTTGATATCAATTGTTCATTAGTAATCTAACTATAATTTCTTTGTTGTTAAAATTGAATTTATGAAAATTGTTAGCTACAAATTCTCAATGGTTGTTTTTTATTAAGCATTCAGCTAAATCTCTTTTTCATCATGCTACTGTTATGAGAGTATCTAGTTTATCTATTATAATTTGATCGATATCTAATTCTCAACATTCAATAATAGCCTTTTTTAGTATATCACGTTTATTGTTTATATTAAATTTTTCAATATTCCCAATTATAAATCACCAGTTATTGATGTTCTCTGTTTTTTTTAGCACATCAATTAATTCAATTATTTCAGCATCTAAGTAATTATATTTTTCGTTCCACTCATTTAATGGAATTTTGTTACACCAGATGCTCAATGCATTTATATCGCGGATTAATGATCTGCTTATTATTTCTTTGTGGTATTTTTTATCTATTTTATCGATATTATTTAATATTGCGTTAACAGATGTTCTTTTGTCGTTAAAATATTCAACTATATCAGTTTCCTCAAATAAACTAAAATCTTTTAATTCTTTTGCTTTAACAGTTAAATCCTTTGTTCAGTTTATTATGATTTCGCTTCAAGTTTCTCTAGCATAAACAATATTATCTATCCACTTATCTGGTAATTTACCAAATTTCCAAATATTCATATATATATGGTCAAGTCAGTCTGGTTTTTCTAATATTTTAATAACTATATTTTTTTGTGCGTCTGTTTTTAATTTAAACTTATCTAGATTTAACATAAATAGATCAAAATAATCACTTTCAATTGCTTTATTTGCTATTCATATGTAATCTTCTTCTTTCAATCATTTAAAATCTTCCAAATACATAATTACGTATCATGTGTATCAATTTTCGACTAGTAATTTCATGATATCTTTATGACATTCTTTATCGAAAGATCAGATATTTTCAGATACATATCAAGCAATTCTTCTTATTTTACTATTTGCTCTATTTATAATATATTTCGCTACCTCTGTTTTTAACCCCTTAAATTTCACCAAAGCATCTTTTTTCTCAAGTATATATCAAATATTATTTTTGATTAAATTGCTTGCGATTTCATTATCTGACATGTATTTTCTGTAATTTTCAATATTACTTACAATACAGTTTCATGAGCTTGATTCTTTTAATAACTCAATAAATAACTTACCTTGATCTTCTTCTTTAAAACATTTTAAGCATTTAGCAACTTGTTCTGATTTATCATTTTTGATCAACTTTAATCAAATATCATATTCTAAGTTTCAAAAGGAACTTAAATTATTTCATAATTCACTAATTTTCCCAAGCTCAACGAATTTATTAGCTATTATACTACGATCTAATCAATTAATTTTATTTAATGATAATGCTAATAATCATGCTCACGTCCATCCTTTATCATCTTTTTCTTCTCATTTTTCAATTAGCATTATTGCATATTTTTCTTTGTCTTTTAATTCAACATTTTTTAGTATTTCAATAACTGTTGAATATTCTCTAATTTTAATAAAATCTTCAATACTTTTTCAGAATTTTGTATTGTCAATTAGTTCGTCGACTTCAAAAAATTCTGGATGATTAATTATATATGTTATCCAATATTTTGCATTCATTAATTGTGATACCACATCTTTAATATTTATTAATTGTGTTATAACATCTAATCCTAATTTTTCAAAGCATCATTTTTCAAGGATACTTTGGAATGATTTATAATATCATTTATCAATTAATTTACATGCTAATTCTGAATTTAAATCATTTCTTTTTCATATATTATTTTTGATCGTACTTCAGTCTGCTCAAGAATCTAATAGTATTATTAGTAGTTTATTAATCTCTATTGAAAAAGATGAGATATTTTCAAAAATTCTATTAACACTTCAAGTCTCTTCTATAATTCCATTTAATACTTCCTCATTAAGTCATTTGAATGATTTAAGATTTTCCACAACAAATTTAACTTTTCATTCATTTATTAGTTTTAAAGCAAATTCACTACCATTACTTCATTCTTTTAAAAAATTTTCATACTCCTTTTTTGTCTTAAAAACTCAATATGTTTCAGATTCAGTGCTTTTATCTTTTTCTTTTCATAATACTTCCTGAAAAATTTTGCAGTGAGAAATATATCATTTAAATCATCTGTCAGATAGACGATTTATAAACTCTATTTTTTTGTCATAATCTTTTATTAATTTGAATTTTTTTTCTATATCTTCAAAAACTTTTCCTCTTTGATTTACAGGATATTGATTGAGTTTTCTTATGCTATTAATATATTCATCTATATCGAATTCTTCAATTTCATTTTCTGTACTGGTATTCTTATTTATATCTTCTGGTTCATCTTTTACTAATTGTAGATTTTCGGTATCCTCGTCACCTTTAAATTTTCGATCATCTTCATCTGTTGTAATATCTTCTTGATCCTTTTCATTATCAACAATTCCTTTCTTATCTTCGATAGTTTCATTATCGTCTTTAATATTATTCTTATCTCATGACTCTCTTAAACTTAACCATAAATTACAATCATTTTCAAGTTGTTGCTTCTCACCTTCTGATAAAGTTCATTTTTCAAATTTTTCGAGTAAATTATAGTAATTTTTAATTACTGTTGCATATTTATTATTGTCTTTACTTGCAGCAATTGCTTTATCTGTAATTTTTTTCACGTATTCATGAGCTGTTTTGTATTCTTTTTCTTCGTTTGGATCTAATGCTTTATCTACCAAACTTACTAAATATTTATATGCCTCTTTATATTCAGTGTCGTCATTAATTGGTTGTAAAGCGCTATCAATTTTATGAACGATAAAAGCATATATAGGATTTACTTCTATTAGTTGATCTTCGTATTCTTCAAGAGATAGCTCCCTTGATTCAATTTTATCTTTAATTTCTTTTTTACCGTTTTCATCTGCATATTTATACACAATATCTGATTTTAAAGATTTATTATTTCATCTGGCTACCTTTGTCCTAGATCAATCTAAATATCAGTCTACATAATCAATTAATCTTTTATATTTTCATTTTTCTGCTTCAGATCTCTCAGTATTTTTTTCATTTTCAAGCATTTCATTTTTTGCGATTTCAATTTCTTCATTGAAATCATTTATGGCTACCTCAATTGATTCTTTTGTTAAGTCTTCTCACAATACTTCAGCAATGTGTCATGAAATTGTCTCATTATTAATCTCAATTGCTTTAAGAGTTTCTTTTGCTTGTTCAATTTTTTCATTAATTATATCAACAGCATCGAGTTCAGATTTAGCTTTACTTAAATCTTTTCAAGATGTTATCAGTCTTGAAATATTGTCTGCTTTTTCGTTTCTTTCATTAATCAAACCTGTTAATGTGTTTAATATTTCTCTTCATTTTTCTAATTTTTCTTTTTTTACTTTTAATTCAGTATTTCTTAATCAATATTCATTACCTAAATTCAATAATTTCTCTTCGTAAAGCTTCTTTTTTTCTTTAAAAGATTCTTCTGTATTGTGTGTAGTAGCCATGATATTGTATATAATAGTAAAAAACCCTTTATGTAATTATATTTTATTTAGTTAAATAAGTCAAAATTTCAGTTTTTTTTGCTAATTAGAGTTAATTGCATTTTTTGTGTGGCTATTTTGAGAGAAAACTATCTATTAAT
>CAMJIH010000022.1 GCA_946405785.1 uncultured bacterium
TCGGAATTGAAGAACCAACAGATAATGATATTATGGAAATAGCAGAAAGAGCATTTAATTGATATGTAAAAGATATCTTTTGAATTGATTTACCACCTCTTCATTTTGTCTCAATTAATAGGGATGAACAAGAAGAATTATTAAAAGCAGAGTTTTGATTTGCAAAACTCTATGCTTATATATTAAAAAATCAACTTCCTAGTTAGTATTTACATCAATCATCTAAGGCTTCATAGTGATTAACCACTTCTTTAAAAGTGGTTTTTTCTATAGTTTTTTGACACACTTCACGAAGTTGAGCATTTGCTAAGATTTTCCAAGGCTCAACAGCTTTTTGTAGACTTTCTTTCATTGCTTCTTGGTTCTCAATAGGTGCTTTTGAAATAACACAAAGATTGAAATCAATAATTCTATTACATTCTTCTACTCAAAACCATGATTGAGTTCTACGAGCAGGTGCTGGTGTATTTTCTCAGCTTCCATTTTCTACAGTGTTTCAAGTCGAAACTTCGGAAATTTGTCCAGAACTATTTTCTGTATTACCAGCATTTTCATTATTCTCAGTTTTTTCTATAGTTTCATTGTTTTCTTCTTGAACTGGTGTATCCATTTCTTCAGAGTATTCTTGTATAAGAGAATCCCACATTCAACCCGATACTACTTCTCAAGTTCAACTTTGTGGTTGTTCTGTCTCTCAACATCACGAAAGAATAATAAGTGAAAAGAGAGAAAAATATAAGATATATTTTTTCATTAAATACATTGAAGTAAAATTAAGCTTGAAGAAGTTCATAACCATCTTTGTTGTCTTTTATTGTCCATCAAGCTTCCTGGATCTTTCATCTAAGTTCATCAGCCAAAGCATAATTTTTGTCAGCTTTTGCTTGTTTTCTTTGCTCAGCTAAAGCAATTATTTCAGCAGGAGCTTCTGAAACATTCTCTTCAACAGAATCAAATAATCAAATTTTAAGAATGATTTCTTCAACTTGTTTGATAGCATCAATTGCTTCAATTCCTCATTTTGCTACAGCAGTATGAAGTACTGAAAGAAGCTTAGGTGTATTGATATTATCAGCCAATGCTTCATCAAATTGTTCTTTCCAATTCTCTCAATTACCTTTTTCTTGATTAGATTGAATATTAGCAATTTTCTTAATTAATCATCTCCTTTCATTTTTAGATTGTTCTAAAGCATCCCATGTAAAGTTTTGGAAATTTCAATATTGTGCTTTAAAATAGAAATATCTAAGATCTAGAGGGTCGTATCACTTAGCTTTTATATCTTCAAGTGAATAAAAATTATTTAGAGATTTACTCATTTTACCTCAGTCAACTTGCAAGAATTCGTTATGAATCCAATATTTTACCCAAGGTTTTTTTCAGAATCCACATTCTGCTTGAGCAATTTCGTTAGGATGGTGAATAGTAATGTGATCAGCACCTCAATGGTGAATATCGAATTGCTCTCCTAAATATTTAGAAGACATAGCACTACATTCAATATGCCATCCTGGAAATCAAATTCACCAAGGAGAATCCCATTCCATATCTCTTTTTCATTTTTCCATAGAGAATTTCCATAGAGCAAAATCAGTAGGATTTTTCTTTCATTTCATATCAACTCTTTCTCAAGCTCTAAGATCTTCTAAACGCTTTTTATAGTTAGGTCACATAAGTTTTCCATAATCTTCAACCTTGCTTGTATCCATATAAATTCCATCTCAAGGAACTTCATAAGTATATCATTTTTCTTCCAAAAGTTTTACAAGATTAATCTGTTCTTGGATATGTTCTGTAGCTCTTGGCATTACATCAAATTCCTCAATATGCATATCTTTTAAACCAGCCCTGAAAATTGCTTCATATTTTTTAGCAACATCCCATGCAGATATTCAGTCTCTTTTAGCTCATTTTTCTAGTTTGTCTTCTCAATCATCAGCATCAGAAACAAGGTGTCAAACATCTGTGATATTCATAACTGCCTTTACAGGATATCAAAAATATTTTAGAGTATTTCTAATAAGATCAGCAGTAAAAGATGCTCTTAGGTTTCCGATATGTGGGATATAATATACTGTAGGTCAACATGAATACATTCCAACAAAATCCTTTTTTTCTCACTTATAATTTGGATCTTCCATAAGAGGAATAAATTCTTCTTTTTCACGAGTAAGTGTGTTGAAAAGCTTTAATTTCATAGTGACATCTTTTAAAGAAATGAAATAATATTATATTTATCTTGTATTTCGGAATGATAAAGATATAAGTAGCCATTGCAATAAAAAAATAAAAAACCCAATAAAAAAACAAATGCTATGTTGAAATCATTAAGTTTAGACGCATGTACAGCTCTCGAAAAGATTCAAAGTCGATTCGAGAAAGTAACAGACCACATTAAAGAGGCTGTAAGAGAGAAAAAAATCCAGGATTTGAAGCATTATTTGATTCAATTAAATGTGCTTCTCAGAAGAAGTGAGTCATTGAGGGCTCAGTTTATCATGGGAGCCAGCCTGAATCTTCCTTACTACATTGACGATGAAATCAGTTATTGTGAAAGGATGCTCAAAAACTGGGAGTAAAACAACATTGTTTAATTAAAATGAGGGGACTGTGATTATTATTTCAGTCTCTTTTTTAATTTAAAAATCTTGATAATAAAACCAACATCCCTAAACTACATATATTATTTTTATTCCTAAAGAAAGAAAATGAGCGTATTAGTAAAAATTCAAGATCCAACAGGAACAGAAATTGGTTCATTCGAAGCCGAAGATGAAAAGAATCTTTGTGAAATGGCAGCAATGCATGGAATAGAAATCTTAAGATCATGTGGTGCAGGTTTCTGCTGAGTTTGTATGTGTGAAGTACTTGAAGGTTGAGAGGCTATTGATGTTAACAAAACATGAAATGCAGGATTAAGCACAGGTGATGCATGAAATCCAGATCATGTTCTATGATGTGTGTGAGGTATAAAATCTGAAATGTTTAAAGATGAAAAAGAACATGTAGTAGTACTAAAAAAAATGTATTAATAAAATTTTGTCACAGATAAGGTAATCTTATCGTATCTCAGAAAGATAACTTTTACCTTATCGAATTTATACTGTCGACGTTGCATGACGATTATTCAATTTGATGAAGCGTTTTTATTATTATTAATTCAACAAGACAGCTGAGCATTTAATACTTTTTATTTGCAAACAGTTGATATTTTTTTCCGCTATTTAAAAAGTAATTTCTTCCTTTCACAAGAAGATGCTGAAGATATTATTGCTGATTTTTATGTAAAATTTTGGACGGCTGTTACTAAATATGACATAGAACAATCATTTTCTGCATATACATGGGCAATCTTTAAGAATACAGTAAAAGACTATTTTAAGAAACATAAAGATCTTCCATTTACAGAACTTGATACAGATGATGAAGATTCAGAAAAATTTGAAGATACATTAGTTGATGAGGAGGATTTTAATGCATTCCTTCAACAAGATTTTGAATTAGATCAAATTAAGGAAGCAATGCAGGAATTAGATTCATTGAGTAGAGAAATTGTATTTCTTAGATTTATTGAAGATAAATCTTATTCAGAAATAGAGGAACAATTATTAATATCTCAAGATACAATAAGACAAAGAATTTCAAGAGCATTAAAGAAATTAAAAGATATTCTAAATCCTTAAGAATTATTATCATGAAAATTATTTGAATAACAGGTCCAGCTGCTGCTGGGAAATGAACAGTAGTTGATTATTTTGTAAATAAACTATGATTTGTTCATTATTCAGCAAGTTGATATCTAACTGAAATCCTCAAAAAGGAGAATAAAGAAATAAATAGAGATACAATGAGAGACTTGGCAGATAGTTTAAGAGCTCAGCACTGACCAAGTTATCTTATTTCAGAGCTCTATAATCAAGCAGAAAAAAATTGAAAAAATGCAATTATAGAATCAGTCCGTACTGTTTGAGAAGTTGAATTATTAAGAGATAAAGAAAACTTTATATTACTTTCAATAGATGCAGATCAAGAATTAAGATACAAAAGAGCATTAGAAAGAAATTCAGCGAAAGATCACATTAGCTTTGAGAAATTTCAAGAACAAGAAGCTTTGGAAGCTGCAAGTGAAGATCCAAACAAGTGAAATATAAAAGCTTGTCAAAAACTTGCTGATGTTGAGATTCAGAACAACTGAGATACAAAAGCTCTTTATGAAGCGATTGAAAATATGGTAAAAACTTATCAAATTTAGACTGATAAGTTTTTTTATTAATAATATTATTACATGAAAAAGTGAAGCTTAATAGGAATAATTATAGTAATTGTCGTTATTTTAGTATGGCTCTTATTAAAAACTGATTGTGTTCAAGAGGATGAATCTCCTGAAATATTAATCACATGAAATACTAATAATCAAGAGGAATTAACATGATGAACAATCATAGAAGATAATACTGAATCACTAATACCTGAGACGATTGAAGAAAAAGAAAATCAAGAAAATCAAGAAGTGGTAGAGGAGAAGAATGAAGTTATATTAGAAGATGATTATCCTTTATATTGAGTAATTGAAACTGATTATTGAGATGAAACAATATCCGAAGAAGATGAAAATGATCCAGATCTTCAGGAAACAGAAAAACTTCTAATGCAAGCATTGAGTGAATGGTCACAAGAAGAAAATAATGTAGATTTATAAATCTCGAACTTTATAGGTTACTCAATCTTTTGGCGCTTGAATACCTTCAGCAATATATCTCCTAAACCAAGTCCTTTGTTTTTTTGCTAGATGGTGAGTATCTCTTTTTAAGAGTTCTTCCATTTTATCATAATTGTATTCTCATTGAAGATATTTAACGACTTCTTTATATCCAATACCTTGCATTGATTGTAGGTTAGGAGAATATCATTTTTTTAATAATCAATCAACTTCATCAACTAATCATGCTTTAAACATCTCTTTTATTCTAGCATTAATAAGTTGGTTAGTACTTTCTTTATCTCTCCAAAGTCAGAGCATTAATAATGGATGACGAACAGGTTGTTGGATATATCCCTCAGTTTTAGTCTTTCAAGTTTTATAATAGATTTCTAACGCTCTTATAATATATCTTGTAGAATTAGGATGAAGCTTTGCAGCCTCTTCTGGATCAATTTTTGTAAGTTCTCTATGTACATATCAAGGTTCTTTTTCTTCTTTTTTTTCTAATTCATCTCTAAGAGCATAATCAGGAGCACATTCTGGCATAGAAAAATTTTTATAGATAGTATCAATGTATAATCCAGTTCATCAAACGATAAAAGGAAATTTTCATCTAGAAAGTATATCATCAACTTCTTTATCAACATCATCTTTCCATTCTCAAGCAGTATAGGTCTGATCAGGATCTACAATATCTATTTGATGGTGAGGTATTTTTTCTCTTATTTCTTTACTTATTTTATCTGTACCAATATCCATTTCCCTAAAGATTTGTCTACTATCACTAGAAATTACTTCCATATCAAAAAATTCTGATAATTCTACAGATAATCTACTTTTACCAGTAGCAGTTGCTCACCATATTACCACAACTCAATCTGAATTTTTATCTTTAAAGTTTGAAATAGTTGTTTTTGCATCTTCTAATATTGAAGAGAAATCCATAATACACAAATTTTATTAAAATGTACTGAAAGAATATGATGATTTGCCTAAATAAATCAAGGAAAATAAAATATATAATAATTTAAGATTCATTTAAGGTTTGTGATTATACTGCCATCGTTTCAGAAAATGAAACACTTTACATCCTGTACTATAACTATGAAAATATCTAGAAAAATATTTGTAGCAGTAGTTTGATTCACATGAGTTTGATTGATGAGCTTGTGAGCATATGCTGCTGTATGACATCACGTTAGGATACATCATCCACATCACAATGAAGCGACTGATTTCTGAAGTGGAAAAAATGTAAAATTTCTACCTTTCAGTTTTGAGAAAACTACAACACAAGTTGATTTAAATGAAGTTGATAAAACAGCATTAAAGTCAGAAAAGAGATGAAAGAAAGGACATGAAGAATGAAGTTGAGAAAATCTTGAATTCCATGGATGAGCATTAGGTTTCTTGTGGAATTTCTTAGACGATTCAAATCTTACTGATGATCAAAAGTTAGAAATTCAACTTCTTCAAGCAAATAAACAGAAAAAAATGTGAGAGTTGTTAAAAGAGATGACTTCAACAACAGGTGATACAGCAACAATAGAAAATGAGATGAAAGAAGTAAATAATAAATTCTTAGAATCATTAAAGGCTTATATTTCTGAAGATAAGGTTACAGAATATGATGAATTCTTAAATGAATTACCGGAATGGAATATGAAAGCGGAAAAAAAGAAGTGAAAAAAAGTCACTTCAGAGATACAAAATTAGTTCTATTATTTCTTATATAATAGAAATACTACTAAATTAGGTGACTTAGTAGTATGTAAACTAGGGTAAATAATCAGAGAAAGCAAAAGTTATGAGGTTCTTTTGCTTTTTTTGATTATGATACACTTATTCTTTCTCTTGAAAAAATGCTTAATTTTTACTATACTACAACATAGTTTAACCGCTATACTGAAAACGATAAATGTTGTTTAAAAATGGACAGAAGATAATTGTTCATAAGGTAAATATATTAAGAAGTCAAATAATAGAAAAACTAAATATTGTAGATACTATCCCAATATATATAAGACAACCATTAGGAATAGTGATATTGATTATAGGAGTAATTCTTTTTTGTATACCAATTATAAACTGAACAATTGTAATAATAGTAGGAGCAAGGATGATAACAAAAAGCTTCTTCTATAAAATTTGGAATTTAGTATTGACTGAGAAAAAATATAAATCAGTACGTGCTGCATTATTAGATACTTTAAAAAAATAACCTTTTAGCTCTAAGGATACACATGCAAGAAAACACAAAATTGCTCGCTCTCTTGGATACAGTGATCGATTGCTATTTGGATAAATGAGAACCTGTTTGATCTAAATTTCTTAACTCATTAGAAGCAGTTGATTATGCGCCTTCAACATTAAGAAAATATCTTAATGCTTTAGAGAAACAGTGAATGGTTTATCAACCATACAATTCATCTTGAAGAATGCCTACTTTACAAGGGCTTTCTGCATATATTGATACTGCTTTAGCTCAAAAGCCTGAAGAAGTTGATATTCAACTTGATTCTGCAAGAAAATGATTGAAAAGTTTAGTAGAAGCTTTATGAGAAGTATCTGATGGTGTAGTTGTTGGTTTTATAAGGAATGATGAGTATTATTATTTGGGTATCAATAATCTTCTACGTGATGATATGATAGATGAATACTCAGCAACAAGAACTATTATTCGTTTTATAGAAGAAAAGAAAATTGTTGCATTTATAGATAAAAAGATATTAAAGAATTGAGAAGTATATTATACATTTGTGAATGATGCAGATACATTAATTTCATGTGTGTATGTAAAAGTAAATCTTGACGGTTATGATGCTGTTATTTCAATCGTTTGACCATTAAGAGTTAACTATAAAAAGAACATAGCTATTCTTAAAAAAGTTTTAGAATCTTTATAGGATTTAGGTAAATGGTAGAGAAATCTTGAAGCGAAAATTTGAATGAAAAAAAAGAGCTTTTACAAAAGCAACTTAAAGAGTTGAGTGATTTAAGGGCTCAGATTTTGAAATGAGAAAAGGAGGTAGAAAAAAAAGATGAACTATCAAAACTTAATCAAGAAATAGCTAAAATTGAAAAGGAATTATTGTTGGTTAAACTCCAGGAATTAAAAGCATTAAAAGATCAAATAGCATTAACTGAAAAAGAATCTTCAAATGAATCAAAAAAAATAGAGAAAAAGCTTTCAAATTTTGAAAACTTATTCGCAACATTAGAATCAAAAATTGATTGATTGAATGCTGAAAATGAGAAAATATTTGAAAAACAAAAGAAAGAGATTGAGAAAAATTTTGAAGAGCTACAAAAAGAGATTTCTGATGTAGAAAAGAAATGAAAACAGGTATTATGAAATTTTAGAGGAGAAATATTAGCTCAACAAGTTCAAAAACTCTTACCAGATCATGATAAAACTGCTAATGAGAATAGAGCTAAAGCCGCATTATCAATAGAAGATGATATGAAAGTAAAGGAATGAGATAGTGGTGTGGATTTACGAGCTAAAACAATGTTTCAAAAAATTGTTGGGAATAATTTAGCATAATAAAAATTTAATTATATATAAGAATAATGACAGATATAGTACAAAGTGCTGGATGAATTATCTATTATTTAGATAAAGACTGAGAACCAAGATATTTACTTATTAAAAGGCATGCACTTTCAGGGAAAATTGAATGGGTAGCTCCAAAATGAAAAATCCAAATTGGTGAAAAGGTGGAGGAGGCTGCAATTAGAGAAGTATCAGAAGAGTGTTGAATCCCTAAAAATATGTTGAGGTTAAGACAAAAAATTGGAATGACATCATTAAGAAGTTCTGAAACAAAAAAATGACATCTAGATAAAGATGTAACATATTTTTTGATGAAATACGAATGAGATCCAGATCAAATAAAATTAATTGATGGAGAATGATACATTTGAATATATAAATGGGCAAATATTCAAGAAGTATTAAGGCTTCTTTATTATGAAGATATCAGAGAGTTAATAAGAAAGAGTTATCTAACAATAAGAGAAGAAAAAAAGAATCGTTCGGTTCAACAAGATTTTCTAAAAAAATTGGGATAAAAAAAGACTGATTGCTCAGCCCTTATTCTTCTGGATTAAAAGTACTACCATTACTTAAATCCATATTTTCTATTTCTTTTAATCATATCCAAGTACAGAGGAATCAAATACATAACTTTATACAAAATGTTTCTGTAGCTCCAAGATATTCTCAAGTTAATTCTATAATGTAATCAGCTAAAATTGTCATAATATAACACATAACTCAACCAATGAAGCAAAGGTTGAGTGTTCTTCTTCTACTTTTCAATGTAGAATTGTTTTTGCTATCTTTTTTATTTCATTTCATATATTACAACGTTTCAGGTAAATTTGTTGTTTTCCCATTTTGAGTAACTGTTCATGATTTTAATGCTCAGTCTGCATTAGAATCAAAATTTCATTTTTCTATTTTTCAATTTTCATAAACTCTTTCTCATTCTTCGATTTCATCTCCCATAGATTCATTAAAGCTTCCTTTTTCTATTATATCTCCTCAATTCCAATGAACTTTAACTCCATCATAACATTTTCAATCAATATATTTTCAAAAGATAAAATATTTTCAAGCATTATGATACCAATTTTTTGGAGTACTGTTATCTATTGTTGAAAGACCTGCAGGATATTCTTCATATTCTACTCATAAAATAGTAATATATTTTTTACCTCATTTAGTGACTTCTTTATTGTCTTTAATGATAAATGTACGATCAATATTGTTGAAGTTTCATATTTCTTTTACAGCATTTTTAAGTTTTGTTGTATCTGTTTGAGACAATAACTCTGCCTGTTCTGGTTTCTTATCAATTGTAGGTTGCACTGTTTTCTTCTTTTTTTGAGTTGGAGTGCTTGGCTTTTCATTTTGTTTTTTTTGTTCTTTTGTTTCAGTTGGTAGTCATTGTTTTTCTGCAGCAACTTTAAGAAGTTTATCTACAGTTCTTTTTGTTAGGTATCCTGAAACAGGTAAATCATTTTCTCTTTGAAATTTTTTAATGCATCCCATAGTTTGAGGTCCCCATTTTGCATCAATAAAACCAACTCACATGTATCATGCTTTATAGAGCGCAATTTGAGTTGCCATAACTGTGGTATTCTTATTCTTACTGAGATTTAAGTAACTATAGTCGTTTCTAATTCCTTCAAGATAAGTTTTTACTGCATCAAATTTATATCTCCAACTATTAGCAGAAACTTTTTCAACAAAAGATGCTCTTTGTAATTGAGAAAGTTCTTTCCCTGTATATTCCAAGGCTTCTTTGATATAATCTCTTTTTTCTTTTCCTTTATTTTGGCTTTCAATAGACATTTTCAAAATGATAAGAATTAAAAACTTAAATAAATTATATTCTAAAAATCTAAAAAAACAAATTTTTACGTTGGAAATCGCTGTTTTAGTTTGATTTCTTAAAATTAATAATTATAAACATTTTGCATATAGCGTATTATGAAAGTATTATGAAGGAATTATTAGGAAACGAGGTTCAAAAAGAACAATTTAAAAACTATATACAACATAATCAAGCTAGTAATAAGCCAATATTTTTGATTTTAGTTTGACAAGAGTGAATAGGGAAAACAACATTCCTTCGTAATTTTGCTGAAGAGAATCTATGAGATTATATGAAAACAGATCTTTTTTGGATGAAAGATTGTACAAAAGTATTATGAAAAAGTCATTCAATTCAGGTAGAAACACCAGATAAACAAAAGACTATTGAAATATCAGAAAATGAAATCTATGATAATAAATGAATAAGAGAACTTAACTCATGGCTCCAACAGTCATCAATAAGTTGAAGAAAAGTAGTAATAATTGAAAACTTGCAAAGGATGACAAATTCGGCAATGAATGCTTTTCTAAAAACATGTGAAGAACCATTATCAAACAGATATATTTTAGCAACAGCAGAACATGAAAGTTGAATATTACCAACAATACTTTCAAGAGCAATGGTTATAAAATTCTGATCACTTTCAGATTCTCAGATGGAAGAATTTGTTAATAAAAATTATCCAGATATAAATTGAGAAAATAAAAAAACACTAATTGAACTTTCAATGGGAAGCCCATGAACTTTTCATAGTGTTTATACTCAAATGCAAGAGGACGAAGAATTGTTAGGTAGTATACAAAGCCTTCTTTCTCTTATGAAATCAAAATGAATGTGGTCTAAAAAAGTACAATTATTAAAGAAAATGGATGAGAAATGATTGTTTGAATCCATACAAAATGTCTTGATAAAAGAATATACAGAAAATTGAGATACTCAATGAGTAGATGCTCTTATTAGAGTCAAAAAGCTTATAGCAGCAAATGTGAACCAAGAGAATGCGTTATGGGATGGAGTTTTAGCAATGGATGAATAATGTCGACATATCTTTGACAAAATTTTTTAAAAGATGCTTCAATAATTAGATCAATAGCAACTTCTATTGATCATCTTTATGAAAAAACTTGAGCAAAAGCATTAGTTGAAATCGGTCCTTGAAAATGAGCAATAACAAAGAAAATTAAAGATATTTCTGAATGCTTTTTTGTGATAGAAAAAGATGTAACAATGAAAGAACATCTAGAATTATTATGACTTGAAGATAATCAAATAATTTTTTGAGATGTATTGGAACAAAATATAGGAAGTCTTTTAGGGGAGAGAAATGTGAATGAAGAAAATGCAATTGCTGTTGGAAATTTGCCTTATTATATTACTTCTCCAATATTTAAACACCTTTTTTGGAAAAAAGAACCTAAATTATTAGGTTGATTTTTTATGATTCAAGACGAGGTTTGAGATAAAATAAAATCTGATGCTAAAAAGAAATCATATCTTTGGTGGTTAGTAAATAGAGCATATATAGTTGAATATGTAAAAATGGTCCCAGCTAAGTGTTTTTCACCAGCACCAAAAGTGAAAAGTTGTTTGATGAGGTTTATAAAAAAAGAACAACCTGAAAATGTCTCATACGATAAATTAGAGGAATTCTTAAATTTATTTTCTCCATATAGCAGAAAAACTCTTGGAAAAATTAGTAAAATGATAGAGAAAAAATGAAATTGAAGCTATATAATTCCAGAAAACTTACAAATGAAAAGGTTGGAGGAGTTGTGACGAAATGATCTTTGAATGATAATTAATTAGAGTCTCTTGAAAATAATACTAAAAAATAGTATAGTAATAACACTTCAAATTGAAGTATTCATATACCGATTAAAAGGTTGATCGCTGAGATAGCGATGAAATCTTCATGGAGCCCATAGACATTTTCTATAACGTTATACACAAAATCCAAACAGGGGCTCCTTTTTTTGTTAAAAAATTATTCTTCTTTACCTTTTATAACTCTTTTGATATCACCTAAACGATATCATTTTCTCATAAGTTTTTGGATAATATCAAATCCATCAACTCATTTTTTCTTATATTGTTTGATTTCTTTTTCTATTCACTGGAGAACTCAATTGTCTATTTCATCTCAAGCATCATGAACAACTTTAGAAATTATAGATTTATCAATACCTCTCATTTCTAGCTTTTGTGTGATAACAAGGAGAGGCCTTCCTTTTCTAATTACTTCAGAATTAATATAACTTTCAGCAAATAATTCATCATTAACAAAATTGTCTTGCTTTAATTTTTCAAGAGTTCTAGTTACTGTTTCAGAATCGTATCATTGTTGATACATTTTTATCCTTAATTCCTTTTCAGTCTTTGGATATTTGCCAATTACTCAAATAGCGTATTCATAACAAGATTTAGCCATAAATGTTTTCTCTATTTAATTAAAGTAATGCTAGCTTTATCATCTCAAGAAACAAATTCGCTAGTAATATCTCAATTACCTTCTTTTTCTTCAATACTAATAAGTAGTGCTTCTCATTTTAAGAATTCTCAGAATTCAGAAATGATATTCTTCAAGTTTTCACTAGCATTAGAGTATATCATATTAACTTTATCTTCAACAGCAAAGTCTGCATCTTTTCTCATTTGGTTAAGGAATCTTGATAACTCTCTAGCAACTCATTCTCTTTCTAATTCAGGAGTAATTTGTAAATCTAATTTAGCAATCATATTTCCTTCAACAGCGATATTTGAGCCATCCAATCCTTCATAAACAACTTCATAATCTTCAGGATTAAGAATCCAACTTCCTCATTGAGGAGAGAAAACTTCAACTTGTCCATCGCTTAATTCTTTAATGTTTCCTTGTTTTCCATTAGCAATAATTTGCCCTGTATCTTTTCAAAATTTTGCAGATAATTGTGAACCTAAAGGTTTAAATACTTTAACAAGTGGTTTATCACTTGAAAAAGAAGAAATATCTTTAACATTAACTTCTTCTTTGATGATATCTCAATATTTTTTTAGAAGCTCTTGTTCATTGAT
>CAMJIH010000023.1 GCA_946405785.1 uncultured bacterium
ACAGATTTTTTTTTCTCGTTTGTTAATTTATTATTGAAGTGTAGTAATAGTAAAAGATAAGATATAACACATCAAATTATGAATCCTATTGCTAGTTGTACGTATTGTGGTTCCATGTTTTTAAATTAATTGATAGAAGTTTTAAGAGTGTAATTTTTGTATTATAAAAATCAAATTGAATGTTTTTATTTTCTCTTGAATTACTTTTGTGTTTTGTTTATTATCAGGTTACAAAAATATTTTGGTAATTTTATGTTTAATACTAATGCACAGTTGAAGTGTCCAGTATGCGGTTCTAATGAGGTTCATTGGACAGGACACTATTATGTTTCTTTACAATGTGATGATTGTAAATTTGAAGTTTATCCTAAGGATGAATTTGCATCTGAGGAAGAATTTATCAGCGAATGGAATTCTTATGTTAATGTTGATAAATTGCTTAAACTTCACAAAGATGATTCTGAAACTAGAGATGATTTAGTTTCAAAGAAGAAACAATTAGATAAACTTCGTAGAGAACGCAAAATGCTTCTTCAATGAAGCGAAAGAGATTTATTAGCCAGAAGAAATTCTTCTGGCTTTTCTGTTCTTTTAATTTATAATTCTTTTTACTGTTCTATGTTTTTTTTATAATTGATGACTACATATTATATTATTTCACAAATATTGGCTCTGCTTTCTTTTTTATTGTCTCTGTTGGCTTATCATAGAGAAAAAAAGAAAGATATTATGGTTACGATGGTTATTTCTAATGTTTTGAATTTGCTTCATTATGTTTTTCTTCAAGCAACGAGTTGATATATAACTAAGATTTTAGCAATATTAAGAGATTCGGTTATTATCAAAAAAGATAGGAAGAAATCCTATGCTCTTTTGATTATTTTTATAATTGCTTATGTAATAACTTGAGTTCTAACTTATGAAAACATTTATTCTTTATTGCCTTTATTAGCAGCTACAATTTATATTATTTCGATTTGGAATTGAGATGAATTGTTGGTTAAGAAGTCTGCATTTTTTTGTTACTTTTTTTGGTTAGTTTATAATATTTGTATTTGATCTGTAGTTGCAGTTATTTCAACTGTGATTTCTATTATATCATCTTATTTTGCAATAAAGAGATATTACAAAAAGTTGAAGAAATTAAAGGGTAATAAATAGTTTTAGTATGTATAAACATATCTTAAATCTTCAACACTTTTATATGTACATACTCAATCTTCATTCACAAGAAGGCTATTTTTATCTCATTTTATTACTTCTTTACATGTTCTAAAGTTATTTAGATCATCGGATATTTTCATTCATGCAACGAAGTTGGCGCTTCATTCTGTTTCTACTTTAGCCATTAGAATAAATCATGCTTTTTTATTATCGTTTTTTGTCATTAATTTATATCAGTATTCTCATACAAAATTTGTTCAATCAAAGTAGAATGAATTATTCTCTTTTGGATCTGATGGAAGCTCATTCCAAAGGTGATCTTTGATTTTATCTTCTATTTTTTTTACGCTTACCATATTTGTTGTGTTAGTTTCAGGGTATTTTCATTCCATGAAACTGTAGCTTAGTATTGCGCTTCATATTGTTGATAAATTAGCTTTTCTTTTTGCATCTCTATCACTTGGTGATTCGTATTCTTTTTGGATCTTTTCTACAAGTTTTTCTACTTTGTAAAAAGGAATTGGATTATCAATATTTGGTAACACTTGTTTTTCTCAATAAATTGATTTACCTGATGCATTAAATCCGACACTTATATCATTTTCAATATCAAATAATTCTTTTTTTATTTTTACTAAGAATGCTATGTTATTATTTATTGTATTTCCTGTTTCTTTCTTTCAGTAACTTAGGTTTACGACTACAAGATCTTCTGTGAATTTGTCATTGTCATCATTTCCTGCATATGAAATTTTGATGTTAAATGTTTCTCATGTTAGATTGTAACCTATTGTTACTTTAGATTTTACTTTGTTGTCTTCTGTACCTACAAAAACAATTAAGTGCTTTTTTGATGAAAATGCTATTGAATATGCGAGATATTTTACTTCTTCTTCACATTTTGGTCATACATATTCTTCTCAACTATAAACATTATTATAATCACATACTGTGTTTTCTGATTTGACTACTATGTCTAGTTTCTCGATTACGAGGTCAAAACTTTTTGTTGTTTCATCGTAAACAAGATATGCGTCAAAGTTTTTTACGTTTATATTCTTTGATATTTCATCAAACATTTCATCAATACTATCTGATATTTCTTGTTTCATTTCTTTTATATCTTCTTCACTCATTGAATAGTCATCTCCGTATATCTCATTAAATTTTTCCATTTCTTTTGCTTTTTTTTCTGCATAATATTCAGCATATGTTTGAAGAGTGCTTTTAATATCTTTCTTTAATTGTGCTGTATTTATAGTGAATTTGTATGCTTGATTACCTTCGTATTCTACTTGATTTTCTAATTTTAATACTTTTGTTGAAAAGATACTTGATTTAATTGAATCGCTTATAGCATTTGCGGTTTTTAGTATTTCTTCGAGCTTATTTTCTATTTCTTTTTTGTTACCTCATGATAGAATTTCAGTATATACTTGTGCATTTTTACTTATTTCACATCAAATTTCTGAATAATCTTCTGTTTCTTCATTACAGATTTTGTTTATGTTAAAATCAATCCATTTACCTTTTAAAGTCTCGATTATCTTGTTTATACCTTCCCATTCTAGTTCATCACCTTCATCTTTAATAATTAATTCTTTTAAACTGTTTATGTCTATATTGTCTAGTTTAAAGTATTGGTTAGCTTTTTGTAATAGTGCCGTATAGCTTCGTCATACATTTAATTTTTTAGGGAAATCTTCATCTATTTTATCTGCATTATTTATTCATACGTTCATTTTAAAACTTCATAGGATGTTTTCAAAATTGTTGTCAGTTGATCATGAAAAATTAATTTTGAATGTTCAGTTAGTATCTCAGTAGCTAGCAGTAAAACTTCATTCACTTTCGTTTTTTACTTCGTTATTTTTTAATTTATTTAACTCTTTATTGATTGTATTTTCTATTTTTCAAATGCTTTTTTCTCTTATTGATTCAATTGCTTCTTCGAAAGTTGGAAGGGTTTCTTCTTGAATTGTTTCTTCAACTTTGATTTCTTCGCTTTCATTGATTGTGTTTTCTGCAATGTTAGCTGAATCATGTTCTGGTTCTGTTGCTGGTACATTTTCGCAGCCATAGATATTGACGAGTGTTAGTACTGCAATAGCAGCCATTGAGATTTTCCTAATAGATTTTTTTATCATTTTTTCGATATAATAAATAAAATATTTTTTATTATTATATCATAAAATTAGAATATGTCAAATATTCTGTAAAGAAGTGATTTTATATATATTTTTAATTATTTATATTTAATTTGTTTGTCTATTAAGTCTTTGATTAATCAGTCGTAAAGTGCAATGTTTACGTTAATTATTTGATCTATATTCTCATCATATTTTTCTGAAATTACTTTTGTTTCGTATTTTGAAAAGAGGTATTGTATTGTTGAAACTTGTTCGTATGTATAGTTAAGTGATAGTTCTTTTGATATCTCTTTTTGTATTAGAGGAGCGTGTTCTAATGCTTGCTTTGTTCATTCTGTATATGCTTGAATGAGTCATCATACTCCTAGCAATGTTCATCAAAAATATCTTGTTACAACAGCTAATATATCAAAAACTGGCTTTCCTGAAAGAACAGTTAATATTGGTTTTCATGCAGTATTACTTGGCTCTCAATCATCGTTTGCTCTGTCTTGATGTGATGTTATATTCCAATTAAAAAATAGATCTTGATTTGCATCTACTCATAATCTTCGTGCATAACAGTTATGTGTTGCATCAAAATATTTTTTTCTGATTTTTGTTAGTTCATTTTCTATTGTTTCTTTATTGGTTACTGGAATTAAGGTTGTAATAAATCTAGATCCCTTTATTTTTGGGATCTCATATTGAAAAGTGTCTGATATTGTTGAATAAAAAAGTTTTTCCATTATTGAAATGATTATTGATAATTACCATCTTTTCCGACTTGGACAAGCTTGTTGAATGTTTATATGTGAAAATCAATTGTGTTGAATTGCAGCTTTTATTGTTTCTTTCATTAAGTTTAAATCTGTTCATGGAACACATTTTACGAATTTACATCAAGCTGTTTCAACTAGGTTAACTGGATGAAGTGGTGGTAGAGTATTTCATTCTGGTGTTGATTTTGTTTTTGCTCCTATTGGTGTTGTAGCTGATGCTTGTCATGTTGTAAGTGCATAGTTCTCATTATCGCATGTGATATGTAAGATTGGAACGTCTCTTCTTGCTGCGTGGATAAGGTGTCAAATACCTATTCCATAAGTATCTCAGTCTCATGATAATGATATTACTGTAAGCTTAGGATTAGCTAATTTTACTCCTATAGCAAAAGGTATTCATCTTCAATGAAGTGATTCTGCTCAATATCATTCTAGGTATTGGCTCATTTTGCTATTACATCCAATTCCTGTAATGACTACTGTATCTTTTGCTTTAATTCCTAGTTCTTGAAGTGCTTGTTTTATTGCAATGTGGACAAGGAAATTTCAGCATCAAGGACATCGTTGGATCTTATTAGTATTATGTCTCATGTGGTGGGGAGTAATTAAATAATATCTTCGTCAAAAATAGGGTAGAGATTATATTTTCTTTGGTGTGTTATTTTATTATTCCAGTTGTTATATAATTCACATTCTTTTCTTACTAAGTCTTCTAGTATTCAACTTTCATTCATTTCTACAAATATAATTCATTTGATATTTTTTTCATTTTCATCAAAGAATGTTTTTAATCTTTTATCAAATGGTTGGAATGATTTAATGATAATTAGTCATAATTCGTCATTATCTTTTATGTGATTCTCTATTGGATAACGATTAATTCACATTGTTACATAGAATGTTTTTGCTTTAGGATTTATGATTTCATATCAATAGAAATCTTTATTAAATTCTTCTTTACTGAATGTTGCTAGTTTTTTTGCTCTTTTATCCATCATTGATTTTTTTGTATTTGGTTCTTCATTAGTGAATCAATATTCATCGTGTTCATATGATGATGCAATGAACGTTGTATTATCATCTCATGGAATGGCGTATGGTGAAATTCAGCTTTCTGTTATTTCATATCTTTTGTAAGTATCTTCTTTTAATTTCCCTATTTTTTCTCATCTATTTATTTTTTCTGATTTTAATGTTTTTTGGTTAATTGATAAGTAACTCTCTGATAGTTGTTTGTCTACTACCATAATAACAGGATGTTGATATTGATCTGACCAATTTAGTGCTTTTCATGTGAAGGTATATGTTTCTTCAAATGTAGATGGTGCAAAAACTATTGGTTTAGTATCTCAAAAACTTGCATTTAAAGCATAGTTTAAATCTGCTTGTCCAGTAAATGTTGGAGTTCATGTACTTGGTCAATCTCTTTGTGATAAAATATATACTCATCATATTTCTGCTTGATTTGAGAATCAAATTGATTCTGTCATTAAAGCGAATCATCCTCAACTAGTTCAGCACATAGCTCTTTTTCAAGCAAATTTTGCTCATAGCATTGCCATACTAACTGCTATTTCATCTTCTCATTGATAGAATGTTACTTTATCATCTTTTATCACTTCATCGATTATTGATGATGCAGGAGTCATTGGATATGCTGCATAAAAATCTAGTCAACTTGCGATTCATCATTTTGCAATTAGTTCATTTCAGTACATAAAATGTTTTTTTTCTCCTATAATTTTATCAAAATGAATAATTTTACATGCTTCTCATCAGCAGTGCATGACGTATTCATATCCATTTTCTAAGTCTTGGAAGTTTATATCTATTATTTCTTTTTTGAGTTTTTTTTCTTTGAATTGTTTTTCTAATACTTGTTTTCATTCTTCTAGTGGAATTCAGAAAACTCTTATTGCGGCTCAAAATGCAAATGTATTTTTATAAGTACATTTCTCATCTTTGAACATAAATGTATTTTTTAGATTGTAGATTTTTTCATTTTTTTCTATAGCGTATTGATCATACGCAAGAAAATAATCTATTTCTTTACTGATAAATATTCCATTTTCATTTGAAATATATAGGAAAAAGCAGTTATTTTCTCCTTTAATAACTGAAGCATATTCTTTGTCTCAGTATACAGTGTATCCTTTATTTGATAATAATTCTGCTAAGAGAAGTCATGATGTATTTACTCATGATCCTGCAGGTCAAGAAAATCCAATACTAACTTGCATTATTTATTTTTGAATAAAATACTTTTCACTTTTATCTTATAGTAAAATTTCATTAAAAAAAAAGAGAAAAGGCTATGAGAATTACTCATAGCCTTATTTTCCTCAACCGTTATTTTTCTTTAAGGTATTTTTTTATGACACTTTGGGTGTCTGTGTCGACTGGTTTTACCCAGGATTTATCCAGTGTGTCATAGAGATAGTGGTATCCTAAACCTACTCGGATGATAATTTTTCCGAAGTTCTTTGGATCTTCGCTTATCTCTTTGGGAATGTGGTTCTGTTCTTTTCCGTCTTTCCAATTCCCTTGTGTCGAAACATTACTAACCAGGATGATATTCACATCCTTCATCTCAGTATCGATACTTAAGGCTTCTTCTATTGAATCAGCTTCGATGATTGTTTCTGAATTTGCTTTGTACTCTTTCATTTGTATTTGTTTTTTATTGCGATATGAGCTATCGTAGCTACCTTTTCATTCTTTGAAAAGACAATTATTTTATATTTATCACTTGGATTAAAATCAAGTAAAAACTGGATTAATTTTTATTTAAAAAAGTGCTGAGAAGGGGTTCCTTCTCAGCCTTGTTTTGAAGTACTATTTGAATGCATTGTACAATACAGATGAAACGCTCTTTCCATTTCTTGGGATGTCTCGTTTCTTTGCGATTTTTTCACCTTGAATTGTGATTGTTACCCAAAGTGGGGTAACTTCGATGTAGACACCACGTTCTTTTTCGACGCGTTCACATATTCTCCAAGGAGTTTGTTCTTTTCCACCGTGAACTGGAATTGGAAGCTTCTCATCTTCTTTGGGAATGTACGAATAGTAGTTACTTCTGTTTTCTTTGGGGTAGCTAAATGATTTAGCGTCCTCCCAAGTTTTAAATCTTTGATAGTTCATAACGTATTTGTTTATGTTATTATTTTCAAATGATTTTATATTAAAAATATATTAAATGTCAAGACTAAAATAAAAGAACTAGACTATATTTTAGCTAGTTCTTTCTTTGATTTAGTCATTTCTATTAGTGTATTTGCTGTTTCTTTAAGAGGACCTGGTGTCCATAGAGCTCTTTTTGTTGAGAGATCATAGACGTTTACGGTGTAATTTGTAATCCTAACGATTAATGAGCATGGCTCTTCATCGTAGGTTGCACGTACTGATGGTGGCAGTGTTACTGCATCATCATCGACCCACTCTCTTTTTTCTTTGAGCTTTTTAAGTTCTCTTTTTTTCAGCCTAACAATTAGAAATAACTTGGATCCTTTGTCTCTTAATTGTTCAGAGACATCGATCTTTTTTAATGATTCTATTGAATCATAACTTCCAATTAATGTACAATCTTCGTAACTCATTTTATATATTAGTTTTGTTTTGTTCTTTTAAAGAGACTGATTATCCTCAGTCTCTATTGAGTAGATGGTGAAATACACTTTCTGGTGAGCCCATAATGTATTTTGCTTTCTCTTTGCTTGGATTGTAAATGCATATATGATCAGGAGAGATTGATAGTATCCAAATGTTTTTCTTTTGATACTTGTTTCGAATTTCTTCTATAATATTTTGACCATCGCATTCTTTCCATTCAACATCATCTTCCATAGGTGGATGTTTTATAATGATATAATCGACTTCTCTTGGTGCGATTTCTTCGCATTTTGTTAGGTTGTCGATTTTTATATATTTCCACCTTTTGTCCTTTGTTGTTTTGATTTTTTCCATATCTTTTTATTTTAGCAGGGGTTTTATAGTTATTTCTTGTGTTAAAATCAATAAAAATAGTATTTTTTTTAAAAATCCGGATGAAAATCATCCGGATAAGTTGCGACGCAGAGATTTAGGCAGCAGCCTGTTGTACGATAATCTTTGAAAACTCGTGAAATTTTTTTGAAAAAGTACTCTCAATTGGAATGCTAAGTGTGCATTCCTTCTCAAAATCAAAGACTTTGATCTTGTTGTTTCGAAGTTTGATGACAATGGATCTGTCATTCTTGGCTTCTTGCTTGAGATCATACGGAAGTGATGAACCATCACATTCGTTTTTCAGGATACTTCCTTTGATTTTCTTGCTCAGTTCAGATAGGTCAATTTTGCCTGCCTTGAAGAGCTTAACAAGTACTTCTCCTACGAGATTGAAGGTAACTTTTAAGCTTTTGAGTTCTTCCCACTCAATGCTTATCCACTTTGACAGGGGGTCTGCCGGTCCTGTGATCGCTTGTGTCGTGCGATCAGTTGTCTCTTGTTTCATTTAATTGAGATTTTAGTTATCAGTTAACACTGAGTCCCTCACTATGAGGAGGCGAGTACTTTTATAGTAATGTTTTTTTGTTTGTCAAATATAAAATGAAAAATACTGGAATTTTTTTTATATATCATTAATACCTTTATAATTTGTGGTTTATATGATATCTGTAATTTTGAAGTATATTGGTATTATTATAACTTTAGTATTGTTGTTTTGGTTTTGGATTTGGATCTTAAACCAGCTTTTCTCTCAACTAAAATTTGAAGTTAAGTGGAAATCATTGTTATGGTGAGCTTTACTTGTTTTAGCTTTGGCTTTTTATGATTGGATATTTGACGCTGTTTGAGTGGATAAATGACTTTTTTATCTTCGTGATGTTTTTAATTTTAGTTCAGTGTCTTTGTTCGTTGTTTATTGATTGATTATTCTTGTTTTTATAACTACATTGTTTCGTAATATTAAAAATAAGAATCTTCTTTTGGAAATATTAGTAGCTGTTCTTTCTTTGATTATTCTTTCATTTTTTTGATGGAAATTGTGATTGACTGTGCTTGTTTTATACTATATTCTGGCCGCATTTACTGAAGAGATGTTTAAATTTACGGTTTCAAATAACCAGTCACAAAAGTCTCTTGATAATAAAATTTCTTTGTTGCTATTCTTATCTGTAATCATTTGACTTTCATTTAGTATTTTTGAGAATATTTATTCGTTTGGTTTGCAATTCCTTAATTGATGATTAACCATTTGATTTATTTTAGGTAGAGGAGTAGTCGCTGCTTTAATTCATTGTGTTTCTACTTGAGCTATTGCTGTGATTCTTATGAAGATGAAAAAATGATGATTAATTTTGAGGTATTTTGTGGCACTTTTATTGGGTTCTTTAATTCATATTACTTATAATTTAGCTATAGTTAATAATTATACTTGGGTTATCTTTTTGCTAGTTGTTTTTGCTTTAATTTTCTTGAGTTATTTGTTCTTTAATATGGATGAAATATATAGTAAATAATTTCTTTATTGAATTAATATAGTTTTTATGGATTTATTTAAGGATTTAGCACGTAAGAATTTTTCGCAAAAGTTTCAATGAAATCGTATGTTATGAACGATAGCTTTGTGAGTTGTTAAATCTATGTATGATATTGAAGCTCCTGATGAAAATATCGTTAGAGAGGATGAAATAATTTCATGATATTTGAAATATAATGTTCTTTTTTTAAAGACAAGTGATCAGTCTTTAAAGATATCTATTTTTAGAGATAAAAAGAAAGTGATTACTGAGATTAATAATCACTTTCATAATTTATGATATAATCAAGAAGTTTCTGAAATTCGTTTCACATCTTAGTTAATAAAGTTTGCTATATTAACTAGATTTGAATAATTGTAATGAACCATGAATCATTGGTCTCGAAGTCTTGCTCTTACTTGATCATCTTTTTGTAATGTGTTACTGTAATCTGCAAATTGACAAGGACATTGATTACAAATTGGATTTACAAGAGGACAATCTCCATCAGGACATAGTGTTTCAGGAGGTCCAGGAGGAAGCTCAGGACAACATTTGTATGTTCAATTAGGATCTCATGGAAGGTCAGGACATGGATCTTCATCATCAAGACATCCGTCACAGTCTTTATCTATAGATTTATTACAAACGGTATCACATTCTCAGTTGAGGCATTCTGGTTTTATAATGCTACATGTTTCACTACATTGAACACCTTCTCAATTATCTGCTTTTGGATCACATTGTTCATATGGTTCTGTAATTATTCAGTCTCAACATTTTGCTTTACATCTTTCTCATAGATCCATATCACAATCTTCACAAGTTTCTCATTCATCTTCTTTACCGTTTCAACAATTAGGTTTCTCTGGATCAAATTCTGTACAATTAACTGTACATCCTTTTTCAAATATTCAGTTGTCTTTTCATTTATCACATTTTTCTTTAGGGGTATCAACTACTCAATTTCAGCAGTAATGTTCAGGATCAACAATCATACAGTCTGCTGAACATAATCAATCTACTCAATTACCTGTTCAGTTATCACATTGTTCATTTCATTCTGGAACTCCATTTCAACATGATCAAGTACATTTTCATGTATCTTTAGGGCAATTAGTACATTTTTCGTTTCAATCTACTTTTCAGTTTGGACAAGTTTCTCATTTATCTATACAAATGTCTTTTAAGTCTTTAGAACATGTTCTACAAGTTTCTCATTCATCGATTTCATCATTTCAACATGAATCAACTCGTTTACATTTGTATGTACAAATTTTGTTTTTACCATTTTTATCACCATAATCACATTGTTCTCCTTCACCTACTTCATCATTACCACAATAGTCCAAACATTTTACTCCTAAATCTTCAGGACAGTTATTACAATTTTCATCGCTTTCAATTTTTCAGTTACCACAGTTAGGTCTTGTTACATTCTTACAATTTAAACTACATTGTCAGTTAATTCAATTTTGTTCTCAATCATCACATTCTTCTCATTCATCTTCATTTGTATAACCATTTCAACAAAGTTTGTTAGGATCGATGTTTCTACAATCTTTGTCACAAAGATTATCTTTTCCATTATTATCTGATCAATGGTCACATTCTTCAGCAGCTTCAAGAACACCATTTCAACAAGATCAGACACATAATCCAACATCTTCAGGACAATTTCTACAGTTTTCATCACTATCAACAATTCAATTTCAACAATTTGGATGTCTTGAATTATATAATGTACATTTTTTTGTACATTGTTTATCTTTTCAATTTTCTGGTCCATTATCACAGGCTTCTCATTCTTCAGGTACTCAATTTCAACATACTGTAATTGGTTGTGTCTTACATTGTGTTGTACATTTTCAGTCTCTACCGTTTCTCGTTCAATTGTCACACTGTTCTCGGTTACTTTCTAGTATTTTATTACCACATTTTGTTTGACATTTGAATCAAAGATCAAGAGGACAGATGGCACATGTTTCTCACAAATCAATTATTCCATTACCACAAGTAGTTGGCCAATATACATTTGTACAAATGTATGAACATTCACTTGCTCCATTATCTTCTCAATTGTCACATTGTTCTCGTTCAGTATTTTTTTCTCAATCTCAACAGTATGGTTTATCTTTATTAACTACATATTCACACTTTTTTGAACAAATTCAGTCTTTACCATTTTTATCTCCGTTATCACATTGTTCACCTGCTTCAAGGATTCCATTTCAACAAGAAGCAGTACATTCACCAACATCTTCAGGACAGTTTAAACATGTTTCAGCTTCTTCAATAACTCAGTTTCAACATTTTGCTGTACATTTTCAAACATCTCTTTCACATGTTTGACAAGTTTCTCATTCATCGATTTTTTTATTTCAACATTTATCTAATTTTTTACATTTTTTATCACAGTTTTTATTAACGCCGTTCCATCTTCAATCATCACATTCTTCTCCATCTTCTAGGATTCAGTTTCAACATACATTTTTAGCAATACATCTATCTCCTAGATCAGCGGCACATGATTGGCAAGTTTCATTCTTTTGAATTTCTCCATCTGGGCATGTTTTTACTTTTTTACAATCTGTTCAACAGATACTTGTTTTAAGTCAGTTTCTGTTTCAGTAATCACATTCTTCTCAGAATTCTTTTTTACCATTTCAACATTTAGGAGGAGTAATTAATTTACATCTTTCTGTACAAATATCTCAAACTCAATTTCCTGTACCTTCATCACATTGTTCTTTACCTTCTATAACTCCATTTCAACAGATTGCTTTTGTCTTTTTACAATCGAATCAACATA
>CAMJIH010000024.1 GCA_946405785.1 uncultured bacterium
TAAAAGCTAGAGGAGTACCCTCTAGCTAATAAAACCTTTAATTGTGTCACCAGCAATCATATAAACAACAAACAAGACATAGGCAATCAAGGCAACATAGAAGCTTCTACGAAGAAACCTCGACCACCTAAATTTCCTCTTGCGCCTAACCGGCAGACTTGCAAGATACTCCTCACGATCTTTCTTGTTGATCATCTCAACAAACTGAGACCTTCTTCTTTGCTCCTTTTTCTGACGACGGTCATGAAGCATCTTTAATCTTTTCTGTGATCTAGCCATAAGCAATTAATTTTGGGGTTTTGTTTATTAACTCATATATAAAGTTTAGATATTATTAATTCAAGAGATATATTACTTAGAAGAAAGTTTACTACGAATCATTGATTTAATCTCCTCTTTAGAAGCATCCTTTAAAAAATTATGAGTTTCATCTCAATATTTATAATCCCTTGCTCTTCAAGAGGGAGCAAATTTAGTTCAAGTATCCTTATGTAATCAATATCTATCAAAACCATTAGGGTCATATTTTGTCCCAGTATCCTTATGAATTCACTTTTTATCAAATCATCTCCAATCAAAGTAAGACATAATAATAAGTATTATAAAACAGCAAAATTATACTACAAACAAAAATAAAATCAAGAAATAAAAAAAACTGACTCGTGTTATCTCAACAGGAGTCAGAGTTATGAAAAAATTTTAATGTTGCTGCCATTGCGGCAATTAAATAATAGAAAAAAGCATTAACAATTCAATAAAAATCAAGAAATTACTTGTTAAACTTACGCCAATCATCTAAAGACAAGCATTGTACAATTTCATTCTTAATTTGACCTAAAGAATTAGTAATATGATCTATATTATACCTATAAGAAAATCAGCACTTTTCTTGGACTCTTTTGGATTTATCATTTCACTCATAATATCCACACCAAACTTTATCAAGTCAAAGATCATCAAAAGCATGACGTAACAACTCCTTAGTAGCCTCAGTAACGTATCACTTTCACTGATGCGGAACTCAAATCCAAAATCAAATTTCAGCTTCTTTATCATCAGCACACAACTTACTTTCTTTTCAAATAACTAATCAAATACTTCAAACAATTCAACTGTTTTCTTTATTAACAATAGCATAATTTTCAGGAACATTCAAATAATCACGAATGATATCACGTGAATTTTCAACACTAGTATGAGGTTTCCATCAGCAATTAGGTCATACAGTTGGATCTTTAGCATATTCATATAGTTCTTCAGCGTCATTAACATCCCAAGGACGCATAAGTAATCTAGAAGTTTCCAATGACATTACTAACAATTAGAAACTAAAACAACTAAATATACAATATTAACACTAAAATGTCAAGCATATTTAAAACATATGTTTAATATTGAAATAAAACTATGAAATGATTATTCTGATATTATCAAAAAAACAAAACTAATAACAAAAATTTAAATTATGGGAGATGAAGTATATTACTTTGAACCTCAACAAGAGTTGAAAGCTGAAGAAGTAAAAAAGCTCAAACAAAAAGTTGATGAGACAGAAAAAAATGCAGTAAATTACATCATAGCAATCATAGCCGCATTTGCGGCTACAGGAATCATATATGGTGTATTGTACTTATTTGGGATCTACTAGGGTGAAGAAGGGAATCAGTTTACTGGTTCTCTTTTCAAATAATTGAAATCAGGCAAGAAAAAAACTTGACATAACAATATAAAATACATATAGTAATATATATATATCAAACAGTTCAAAACAAAAAACTAAAATTTAAAGCGTATGGTAGAAAACATTTTCACGGTTATGGCCGTCCTTGGAACAATCATTACAATTGTGGAACTCTGCGTTATCCTCAAAATGAAAAAAAACGTTCCAATTGGACACTGTGTTGTATTCATCGTATCCCAAGCCCTCGTCCTGCCGATGGCTTCGGTAAATCTCTACAAAGAAGCATCGTTCGAATGCACAGCCGCATTCATATTCATGCTAGCAATCATCATCGGATCTGCAATTACATTGGCAATATACAAATCTGATGACTAGTTGAAGATGAATCGGAGGATCAGCGTGTGGTAATTCCGCACGCTATTTTTTTATTTTATTACTTGAAATTCTTAAAAACTATTATACTATATCAAAATAATACTTACTTTAACAAATCGAAAGTACAAAATATGCAACAACCTAAACAGATAAATTTCATCAAAGAAGTAGCAAAATACTTTATGGATTTTCTGGAAACAGATTTTCATAAAAAAAACGCTCCTAAAAGATCAATATCATTCAGAAATGATAAGAATTATCTCGTAGGTATAAATCTAAAAAAATATGATAAATTCACAAAAGTTGTGCGAGACTTAATAAATAAAAACTTTGATAAAGATATAATTTCAACGATTTCCAAAGGGGTATACTACACAAATATCCCAAAAGATTTTCTAGACCTAATAGCTCTAAAATCAAATCAAATAACACAAGAAAATATAAACAGCCTTTACGAAAAAATCGATGAATCAATTAATGCTTGAATAGAGGATCATAAAGAAGAATTAGATCAAGCAATTGAACATGCATTAAGATTTGTATCAAAAAATATCAATGAAATAATATTATCAACATTTTTCAAAGACCTAGAAAAGCCAATAGAAAATCTAAAACTATGAGATGAAAATACAATTTACATCATGCAAGATGAACTAAATTCAATCATAGTAGAGGAGATAGAAGAAAAGTGTAAGGATATTATCAAAAAGCGCATAATTTGAGAAAAAGCAGATACTGTAGAAGAACTAAAACCATGTTTAACAATAGAATCAATAAAAGTTTGTATACAATCATTCTTTGAGAACTTCAAAGTACTCGATCTGTACGAAGAACTAGATGAACTACTTAGAAATAAGATGATAATGGATAAACAAGACTTTTATCTCTATTTTTGTGATATAACTTATAAAAACGTTAAATATCCAATATTCTATATACCATTTACACTAATTAAAAACTCACAAAAACTCTACATAACTTTCGATTCACAAGTATATTACAACAAAAAGGCTGTAGAATACATAGTACAAGAATATAATCTAGAAACCTGAAACGAAACAACAATAAAATCAGATTATGAAAGAATTCTCTATGTGGCTGACGAAGATATTTTCGGAAAAATAAGAAATATACTAAATGAAGTTACTGATTTCTTTAAATTAAACGAATCAATTGATTTAACTTCACCACTAAATCAAGTAGCAAAATCTAAATATTGTAGAGTATCAAACAACAGCTACATATCTTTATTCGATAAATCAGATGAATCATTAATAAACGACTATGAAGAGATCCTCACAAAACTAAATGCCAAAGATGATGCTATAGCATGATGATTCGTTAAACTTATAGATGACTTCATATACAAAGATCCAAAGAAAGTTACATTCAATATCAGAGATGAATGGAGTGAAAAATCAATAGGAGAGAGACTTGTATATAAAAGCCCTATACCATTAAACGAAGAACAGCAACAAATTCTTCAAGCGGTTAAGAACGATGAATGTAAATATATTATCGTACAGTGACCTCCAGGTACAGGTAAATCACACACTATTACAGCCGTAATCTTTGATGAGATATTAAAAAATAAATCAGTTCTAGTTCTCTCAGATAAAAAGGAAGCACTAGATGTAGTAGAAGATAAAATAACTGAAACTCTTAATAAAGTCAGAGTACATGAGGACTTTCAAAATCCAATACTAAGATTATGAAGGACTTGAAACACATTCTCTAGTATTTTAAACCCTACTCAGATTAACAAAATATCTGACGCCTATTTTTGAGCTAAATCAAAAGAGAAAGAGATCGAAGAAAACGAGATTAAGGCTTCAGAAAATCTTACAAAATACATAGAAGATGAAACAAAAGCATATGAAGAAATCTCATTAAAAGATATACAATCATTTTTCTCACTAGAAGAAAAAATAGAATGACAATGATATTTAGAGAAAATCCAAGACCTAACCGAAAAACATGACGTTTATCTAGATCTTATAGAAATAAGAAAACTATCAGTTCTACTAAACGATATCTTTGTAAACTTTGGATGAGATGAAAAGACACTAAAAATATTATGAGACTTAGATTTAACATTAGATACAATCAATAACTTAAATGATTTTGAGACAATCATTTCTAAGTGTAATAATGCATTCAACAAAATATACTCACGAGAACAAAAATACTGAAGCACAACAATAGATACCCTAAAGAGATTTTCAGCCATAGATAAGAATAATATCGAAAAATTAAAGGATATTGTTAGAAAATATGAATACGAAAAGCAACCAGTATTCTGATTCTTCTTTAAAAAGAATGTACTTAATCAAATATCATTTGATCTAAATACAGAATTTTGATTTACATTATCTGAGAACACAAAGAAAGATATAGAACTAATTAAGAAAATCATTCAATTATTATCAGAATGAAGAGAATTAGACTCCATTTTCTGAAATGATATAGATAAAACAAGATTCTTATACGATATCTACACAGATAATGATTTATACAGAAAATTTGAAGAAATCTGCAGTTTATCTAACTCAATTACTACATTACAAAACTTCTATGAAACTTATCCAAGAACATCAGAAAAGCTATGACTAATGCTAGAAGATTTCTCAGCTATCTGCGATAATGATTTATCTAAAATAGATGATACAGCATTTAATAACTTATTAGAGTACTTAAGATTAACTAACAAGCTAAGAGACTGATTCTCTCAAGTACCAATTTACGATTACAACAAAGAAAAGAAAAAGATAGAAGATATCGCAACTCTAGAGATGACTCAAATAATGGATAAAAGATTCATTAATTTCTATGAAACATCAAAGAATACAGCATTATCAATCAAAAAGATTATCCAGAAGAAAGCAAAATTCCCTAAAGAAGATTTCGTAAAACTTAAAGAAGCTTTTCCATGTATTATTGCATGAATCAGAGATTACTCAGAGTATATTCCTCTAGAACCAGAAATCTTTGATCTAGTGATCATAGATGAAGCATCACAAGTGAGTATTGCTCAAGCGTTTCCAGCTCTATTAAGAGCTAAAAAGGTACTAGTACTTTGAGATAAAAAGCAGTTTAGTAACGTTAAAACATCACAAGCTAGCATTAAGCAAAACAGAGAATATCTCAATAACCTCCACGAAAGCTTTATAGAAAATATCTGAGATAATCCAAGTCAATTAATCAGACTAGAAATGTTTGATATCAAAAGCTCAATTCTGGATTTCATAGAACACATATGTAACTATGAGACAATGCTTAAAAAATACTTCAGATGATATAAAGAAATCATTTCATACTCAAATAAATACTTCTATACAAACAACCTACAAGTAATGAAGATTAGAGGTAAAAATATTGATGAAGTACTTAAGTTTAATTTCATTAAGCATGATTGAAGGAAAGAAATAAAGCAGAATACTAATACTCAAGAAATTGAACGAGTATTAAAAGAGTTAGAGAAGATAAAAGAATCTTGAATTAAACAATCAGTATGAATTATTACACCACACACTAATCAACAGAAAGCCTTTGTAGATGCAATAAATAAGGCACAATATAGAGATTATTATATCAATGATCTAAAACTTAAAGTAATGACCTTTGATAGCTGTCAGTGAGAAGAAAGAGATCTAATTTTCTACTCAATGGTAGCAACGAATGAAGATGATCGTTTATGGTGAGTATTTGCAAAGAACTTTAATGAAATAGATTTGGAAGAAGACTGAAAGCTCAAAGCACAAAGACTAAATGTTTGATTCTCACGTGCTAAAGAATCAATCGTATTTGTATTAAGTAAGCCAATAAGTAACTACAACTGAGAAATTCACAATACACTAGAACACTATCGAAACGAATTAGAGAATTCCAAAAAAGAAAGTTCAGAAAATAAGGATGACGTATCAGAAAATAGAATATTAAACTACATAAAGCAAACAGATCTTTATCTCAACAATAAAGATAACATAATCATTAAATCACAATTCAATATCTGAAAATACCTTAAACAACTCGAGCCAACATATGTTCACCCTGAATATAAATCTGACTTCTTATTCTCATATACTGATCCAACAAACAAAAAAGAGACAAAAATAATTATCGAATACGACGAATTCAAAGAACAAAATGATAAATTAGGTAACATCGATTTCTCAAACAATGAACCATATCTCAAAGAAGAAGATATTTACAAACAAAAGATTCTAGAATGATATTGATACAAGTTCATACGCATTAATAAATTCAATATCTGAAAGAACCCGATAAGAACAATCAACAATAAACTAGAAAGTCTTATTAATGGTAAAGTTGAAGAAGAGCCAGAGAACGATTCAATTATAGATGAAATCAAAGATAATATCGAAGGTCTAGCTAATTGATCACTTAAGAAATGTCCAGAATGTTGAGAATTAAGAGCAATTGAAGACTTCAAAGATCCAACACTCAAAACTTGAATGTGAAAAATCTGTATACAGTGTAAAAATCTAAAAACAAACTGATGATTTGCAAGAAAATTAAAAAGAGAGGAAATAGAAAAAAAGATCAATAAAGCTGCATATGCATGAGAAAAATGTCCTAGATGTTGAGCTCCTATGGTATTTAGAATTTCACGTTACTGATGATTCTATGGATGCTCAAAATTCCCACGTTGTAGAGGAACAAAACCAGTTGTAAAATTCTAATCATCTTTAATTTAAACTAATAACATGCGACAAGAAAAATTATGAAAAAAGTGATTATTAATCATTATTTGAGTAGCCATTTTAATAATCGGAACATTCGTAATAATTGAACTCAACTGAGCTAAGAATACTGCAGTTGAAAAATGGAATGATATTAAGAACGACTTGAATCAATGATGATTAATGCAAGAAGATTCAGAATTATCAGATGAAGATACAGAATGAAAAACATATTCAATATTCCACGAAGGAAAACAAAACGATGAAGATAAATACAAAGACTTAGAATACAATTTCGGTAATTATGACGACTACGAAACAGAAAATTACGATAACAACGGAAACAATGATTATAACTACAATTATGACAACGATTATAACTACTAATTAGTAGTTATTAAAACAGCATAAAAGAGCAAGAAAAATATCATTCTTGCTTTTTTTATAATAAATTAAATAAATGTCAACACAAACTGAAAGAAAACACTCTTAGAATTTGTTAAATCAGAGTACAAAAAATACAATTATTTATATTTTAATTACTAGCTAAAAAATGACAGTAAACGAAAAGCAACTTGATGGTTTTAAAGTAACAATTCAAAAGATTATTGACAAATATTTACCCGAAGAATCTAGATTTTCTGTTAAGGATATGAATGCAGAACAAATCTACTATGTAGCATCAGTTCTTTCAGAAAAAGATGAAAAAAAGAGAGAGAAAATTTGGAAAGAGCTCGAAAAAAAGAGCAGAGAAGCCAATAAAACTCTAAAAGAAGATTACTTACAAATCTTAAGTTTAAAAGAAAAATATAACAACATATTTAAATCAGCAAATGATTTAAGTTGATTAAAAGAAGATATCGATGCAGATATCGATTTGTTAAAGAAAATTGAAAACTAATAACAATATATTTAATTCTATAAATTTAAAAAAATGGGAGGAGTACAAGACATGATGACTTGAGGTTTAAAAAAGATCGCTGAGAATCTAAAGAATCAGGAGTATAAGGATAAAAAAGTATCAACAATCAAAGAAGATGTCCAAGATGAATTTAAAAAAATAGATAAATGGTGATACAGAGATGACCAAGAAATTTGGCAAGCTTGAATGAATATTATTGACAGATATATTTGGGAAATGGAAAACCAAAAGCTTTTAGTAAACTGAAAAGAAAATCTATATTACAAACAAGCAGCCCTAAAATCATTCAGAGAGAGTAGGAGTAAGTTAATTAGTGACTATAATGCAGCTAGAGGACTAAAGCTCACAACATCTGCTGAAAACAGAAGACTAATTAACGATGTTGCTCAAAGAATCGATAATGCCGAAAACGAAGCATTAAGACAAATTAAATATTATTGTAATCCTCGTCAAGAACAAACAAACGCCATTGAAGCTAGTAAAAAATGAACAGATTCACAATGAAGAGAGATAGAACAAAAGCCAATGTTCCAAGAAGTTCAATGAGACGATAGAACATTCTCACTAGAATTTACAGATAGATCAGATAAAATACCAATTCATGAAGCACTTAAATGACTATTTAAGAAAAATTACATATACAAAATCGATTACTCAAATTGTAAGAATGAAAGGATTAAGAACAAAATGATGTCATTAACCTGAACAGGTAAATGCTGGATTGAATTTGACGAAGAGAAGAAAACATACTTACTTAAAGATAAAGAATGAAATGTACTTCCACAACGTGCATTAATTTGGAATTGAGTTAGACTTACTAGAGATAAACTAATTACACGGGATGCTTGAAACAGGAAAAAAGAACAATTATCAAAACTTTGAAATATTGATACTTCATCAGAAGTAGATGTATCACCAGAAAATGATCCAAAGCTAAAAAATTATACAAAAGAAATACCCGGTGAATTAAAAGAAAAATTAAAGAAGTTATGAAATAAAGAATACAGAAAATTCATCATAGAAACAGAAAAAAGACTTAATACAATTTTGAAAGAATGAAAGGAATTATGATACGAATTACATACAACTCCTGTATCTAAGCTCTATGTATCAAGTTGATTAATGGAAGTTAAATTTGTTAACGATACAGCAGAAAAAGAAGTAAAAATCTGGGAAAATAAAGATATTTTATGAAAAGATCTATATAACTTACTTGATTGAAACGAAGATGAATATCTAGAATACTTAACAAAAAGAGTTAACAGCAAACGATGAGAATTCGAAGAATTAACAAAAAGAGAAAGTCTAGTAGATGTTAAAGAAGATGTAAAAGTAAAAGCCTCAGAAAGACTTACATTATTCGAAAAATCAACAACACTTTACTGAATATCTCTTTTGAGACAATTTATAGAAAATCACAGAGTAACAGAATGAGATTCACGAGCAGATAATGGTGATAACCACTTAACATGAATCATTAAAGAAATTAGAGATCTTGAATACACATTAAATGAGAAATGGGACGTTGTAAAAGCAGAAGATTTAAGAAAATGTATTGGAGAATCAGCAAAAAAATTAGCAAAATATTGGGCAGACTATACACATAAATGAAATATTTTCGAATGAATATTCAGAGGAGTATTATTATGAACTAAAAATGAACAAATAGAAAGTATTAGAACTCTTTCAAATATAGAAGCACTTTTAGATAAAACAGAAAGTAGTTTCTTAAGTTGAGAAATAGTATCATGAACTGTCATCGAATGAGGAGACTGAAAACCATTCATGATATGATGAATAGAAGTTAACGATGAAGAAATAAATAAATATTTTACTAACATTAATAAACAATTACTCACAAACATCGATTATGATCCTAGTTGAGAATTAATAGAAACAGATCAAATAAAAAATATCGATGAAATTTACGAAGCATCAAAAGATGTTACATGAGAAAAACTAGTAACAAAACTTGTAGAATTATGAATGATTCCACCAGAATGGGGAAACAATAAGAAGATTAAAGAAAAATGTTTAAACATTGCTAAAGAATTAAGGACACAAGCAGAAGTACTTGAAAATCAATTAATCTTTTCAACAGAAAAAATCAAAGAACAAGAAAAAGAGGAAAAACTAAATCTAGAAATGAAAGATCCTAAGACTGATGAAGATATGAAAAGATTACAAGCAATTGAATATCTTGAAGCTCATCCAGACGAAGCAGAAGAAATTCGCAAAAAAACTACAAAAATATTAAAAGATGCATGTAAATACCAATGAATCAACAACTTAATCCGCAATGAACTTGCACCAATTTTTGTAGATAAATGAGGATGAGCAAAATGAGAAAATGCGAAAATTTATAATGACATCGTTTGATACTGACGATTCGACTTAAGTGATGAAAATGCAAAGACTGCATGAAAAATAACAAAAGAAGTTGTTATAATGATAGCAGCAGTTGTAGTAACACAATGAGTATGAAATCTACTACAAGGATTAATTGAAGGTATAAATGCAGCATGTTGAACAACAAGTATAGTAAGCGGTGCTACAAAAGCAATAAGTATGTTTGATAAACTACAAAAAGTAAGAAAAGTAGGTAAAATAGCCACTACAACATATCGTATCTGATCATTAATGTTACAATGAACAGCATTTAACGCAGCTACAAAATTAATAAGAAATCCATTAGAATGAAAAAAATTATTTGATGATATTAATATAAATCCATTAACAAGAGAAAACATACAAACTGCAGCATTCTTATGAGTACTAAGTTTTGCTGGTAAATATGCATGAAAACATTTCAATAAAACATGAAGAACAGATATTGATGTTAATTTTGATAAATGATTAAAATACTACGCAGCAAAAGTCTGAAAACCAGTATGAACATTCGGTGCCGAATTAACAGCAATGCTAGCAGCAGAAGAATCAATGAACTTTGTTTTCTGACATGAAGTAATTAATCCAATCACATGAGAAATAACTAATGAACACTCACTATCACGACCAACAAACGAAGAATGGTGAACAATGGTTGGTTTAATCTTAGCAATGAGAGTAGTAAAACCACTTACATGGCCAAAAATCAAAAATAAAATCCAAATATATAGAGATAATTTTAAAAGATTGTTTGTTAGAACACCATCATGAAGGCCAGTACCATTGAATGAAGCAGCAAACAATCCAGATATTTTAACAGAATGAGAAAACTGAAATACTCCAGAGCCAGCAAATAATCCAACTGGATCACCAGAACCTACAAGTAATCCAGCAGGTACTCCAAAACCAACAAACAATCCAGCTGAAAAACCAGAAACAGAAAATAAACCTGCAGAAGGAACAGATACTGAAGCTAAGAA
>CAMJIH010000025.1 GCA_946405785.1 uncultured bacterium
AGTTTTTTTTACAGTTTTTTTTGTAGATGTTTTTTCTTTTACTACCATAAATCAATTCCATAATGGATAAAATATTCTTATTCTATAGCTGAACTTGCTCAAACAATTTCATTAATTTCTTGTGTAATTTTATACTGACGAGTTTTATTATAAAGCAAATTCAACTGTGTTAACAAATCTGTACAATTATCTTTAGCATTTTTCATAGCAACCATTCTAGCCGCATACTCTGTAGTTTTATTATTTAAAACAGCAGAGAATATAATCGTCCTAATTATTAATTGCATAAAATCAAATTTAAAAGTTTCAACATCTGGTTCCACAATAAGATACTTATCATCAATACTTTCCAATAAATCCATTTTCAAACCAATATTCTCCAAAAAAGCTTCAAAACTTTCTTCATCAAGTGGATACAATTTGAATCTTGTAAACACTTGATTCATAGTATTAATATAATAGTTAAAATAAACTTTAATTTTCGAATACTTCTTTTGTATCAAAGATTCCTTAATAAATGCTGATATGGGATTTATTTCAGCTAAATGAACACCATCAGAAATAATAGCCGTTCAAACAACATTCCATCAATTTCTTACAAAGTATTCTACCCCTTTTTTACCTATAACAAAGATATCTACATTATCTTTTGCTTGTCCATATTTATTCTCCACACTTTTAAAAATTCTCGAATTAATACTTCAACAAAGTCATTTATCTCAAGTAACAACAATTAATAATCTTTTTCCATTAGGATCCCATGAATTCTCATCAAAATCAAAAAGATTAATTTCTTTCCTTAATATTTTTAAAACTTCAAGAAAACTCTTCATAAAATCTTTATATGATCAAATAAGTCCCTTCAATTTTTGAAGCTTAATTGTAGAAACAATCTCCAATGCTTTAACAATTTTTTGAAGATTCTTAACTGATTTTATTCTTGTTCTTACCTGCTTTAAATTAGCCATAGATTCTTAAAGTATTAAATATTACTCACGTGATTTTCTTCATTTTTTTTCTTTTATCTTTAATAATTGCATATCTGCTGTTAACTTTTGTAAATTAAGATAAGCCCTCTCAATTTCATCAGAATTTCATGTTGCCTTTATCTCTTTTATCTGATTCTCCAAATTTTGTTTCATTTCCAACAAAGCCTCACGATCAGATTTAGGTGTTATTGTTGCAGAAGCAACAAACAGAATAACAGCATTTCCATCAGTATAAATTGTTCATTCTCAAACAGCTATTGCAATTTTTTCATCTTCAAAAAGGAAATCTGTATCAGCCAAAAATTCACTTCTTCTTTTTTCAACAGGAATAAACTTTACAATACCTGGTACTATCATTGCTGTTAAAGGATTATGATGTGGTAATATAGCCAAAAAACCAACTTTTGTTGGCAATTCAACAGTTTCAACTTCTCCATCAAAAATTACTCAATGGACTGTATGAATTTTTAAAAGCATACCCACTTTTATTAGCAATATAAATTAATTATAACCATTTTCTTTTAACACCTCTGATATTAATTTTTGAATATTATTCTCAATATCTTGAGTTAATTCTTTTTTATCCTGAATTTCCTGTGCTAGGAAAGAATATGTAGAATCTAATTTTTGATAAACCTTTTTCTCAACTTTTAAAATATCATCCAACGGTATCTTTTCAAAATAACCATTAATTCACATATAAATGAAAACTGCTTGTTTATAAAAAGGTATTGGAGAATCATTAGACTGCTTCAACATCTCCATCAATTTAGCACCATTATCCAATTTTCTTCTAGTTGACGCATCTAAATCAGAAGCAAATTGAGAAAAACTAGCTAATTCATTATAACTCGCCAATTCAAGTCTTAATCTTCCAGCAACTTTTTTCATAATTTTAGTCTGTGCAGATCATCATACTCTTGAAACAGAAAATCAAACATCAATCGCAGGTTTAAATCATGAATTAAATAAATCTGTTTCCAAAAAAATCTGTCAATCTGTAATAGAAATAACATTTGTTGGAATATAAGCAGAAATATCTGAATCCAAAGTTTCAATTATAGGCAAAGCTGTCAAACTACCTCATCATCGTTTTTTATCAACTCTAGCAGCTCTTTCCAATAACTTTGAATGAAGATAAAAAACATCTCAAGGATAAGCTTCTCTTCCTGGAGGCCTTCTTAAAAGCAAAGAAACCTCTCTATATGCAACAGCATGTTTTGAAAGATCATCATAAATTATCAAAGCATCCTTACCATGTTCCATAAAATATTCTCACATTGCACATCATACATATGGAGCAATATATTGAACAACAGCCGGATCAGAAATTGGAGCATTAACTACAATAGTATAATCCATTGCTCATTTTTCTTTTAACATTTCCACAATTCTTCTTACTTTTGATTCCTTTTGTCAAATAGCAACATAAATACAATAAACACCTTTACCTTTTTGATTAAGAATTGTATCAGTTGCTATAGTAGTTTTTCATGTCTGTCTATTTCAAATAATCAATTCTCTTTGTCATCTTCCAATTGGAACCATAGCATCAATTGATTTAATTCATGTTTCTAAAGGAACATTAACAGATTTTCTAGTAATAACTCATGGAGCAACCTTTTCTACTAATCAGAATTGATCAGGATTTATATTTTCTCATCAATCAATTGGTTCTCAAATTCCATTCAAGACTCTTCATAAATATTTTTCTCAAACTCAAACACTAAATACACGTCCTGTTGCTAAAACAGAATCTCATTGTTTCAATTTAGAATAATCTCATAATACAAGTATTCAAACACCATCAACAGAAAGATCAAGAACTAGTCATTTTATTCCATTATCAAAAACAACAATTTCAGAAAACATGACATCATCCAATCAAATAACAGTCGCAACTCAATCCTTCATTTCAAGAATTTCTCCTCTTTTCAAAAAATCATCATTAAGTTGTGCTTGATTAATACCAATCTCTATTTGTCCTAATAAATCCTGTATTACTCACATGAATTTTATAGTAAAAATAAATAATTATGCTAAAAGCTTATCGATATCTCAATCCAAAGATCTCTTAAAAGAATATCCGTGTCAACTCATATGTATTGTTAGATTATCATAAGGAACCTCTTCAAATTCTATTGTTGCATCTTCTCAAAACTGAGCTTCTAAAAATCATTTCAATGGTTTTAAAACTTTTTTATCATTTGATTTCAAAACAAAATCCAAATTCTCTTGTGATAATCTAATTTTATAATCACGAATAAATCTTGATAATTCTTTTTCTTCTAATAAATGAACACCATCCAACAAATATAATAAATCAGCAATATCTTTATTAATTTTTTGTAAACCTCATATAAAATTAGGCATCATAAGTTTCCTTCAATAATGCATAAGGAGTTTTTTTACAACCTCTAAAAGATGAAAGATCTTTCTAGCATCTTTATCTTCTAATAAACATTGTAATAATAATTCCCTATCCATTAAAAAATAATAAAACTAAAATACCTTATTACGATCCTGTAAATCTTCAACTAATACTCAAAAATAATCATCAGCTAATTCCTTATCCTGTTTTAACAACCTCTTTACTACTTTTTTGGAAGTTTGTTTTACTGAATCAACCCACTCTTCTTTTAATTGTCTTTCTAATTTTTCATTTTCACGACGAGCATCTGCTTTCATTAATTCAACTTTATACTGTCATTCTTTAATAATTTTTTTCTTATCTTCTTCTGCTATCAAATGACCTTCATGAATTAAAGCATCCTTTCTTTTTTCTGCTCTAGAAATAATAAGATCTGATTCCTTTCTAGCAAATTCTATCATTTTTTTATATTCGTCATCAGCCTTTTTTAATTTTTTCAACATTGCTTTTCTTTCTTCTACTTGTTGAACAATTTTATCTCACAAAATTTTTCTAAACAACAAAACAAGTATCAAGAAATTTATAATTCACGCGATAACTAAATCAACATGTATATCCATAAGAAAACCTATCTTATAAAGATAAAACTATGCTCATAACAAATCAAAAGCAACAACTAATCAGTAAATAGCAGCAGATTCTACTAATGCCATACCAAGAATTGTTAATACCATTAATGTAGAACTAATTTCTGGATTTTTACCCATATTTTCGACAGCTGTCTTTGCAACATAACCTTCTCATATACCAACAGCAATTCAAGGTAAACCAACAGCTAATCATGCAGAAATAAACGCATGAGCATTTGTCATACTAGCTGGATCAACTCCTAAAATCTGCAAAGCAACAATCAATCAATAAATAGCTACAGTTTCATCCAACGCAATAAAAAGGATCATAAATGTCATAAGTTTTCCTTTCATATCAGGATTTCTTAATATTGAATTCATTGTAGCAGCACCTATCATCACTTCTCAAAAAGCCGCACCAATACCTCACAAACCAACTGCTAATCACGCTCATAAAAGACCTAATGTGTTCATTTTTATAATAAAAAAGATAAAAGACTAATCTTCTGTAGCAACTTTAATAAAAATTGCTGTCAATAAAGCAAAAACAAAAGCTTGTATCACTGCAACCAATAATCATTGAAGAACAACAATTAATGGAAATAATATAGGAAATTCAATTCCTGAAATATTATTTGTCAAAGTATTTAAACCAGCAACCAACATTCAAAGAAGAATTGTTCCTGACATCATATTTCACGTCAACCTAAATGAAAGTGAAATGACTTTTGCTATATTTCAAATAATATCAAGGACACCAACAAACATAGAAATAATAATATCAAATATTTTCACAAAAAACCATAAAGGATAATATACCCAAGAAGACATATTTCATCTTTCAATTGAAACAATATTTTTTCAAAAAATAGGTAAATATGAATAAATAAATTTAAACAATCACAATTTACTAAATTGCACATAAAGAATCAAACCAACAGCTATTAATGCCATAGCAACATTAAAATTAACATCAGTTGTTGGTGCTATTATTCGAGTATCTAATCATGGAAACATAGTATTCAAAAAGTCAGCAATAGTTCATAACAAATTAGAAAAAAGAATTACAAAAAATATTCAAATTACAAAAGATTTTACCCAAAATTTTTGATTGTTTCAAATAATATCATCAAAAAAACCATATATTTTCTCAAACAATAATTCAAATAACAAAATAAAACGCTTTCAATAGTACAAAAATAATTTATCAGACTTAAACAAATAATATAATAAAGCAAAAACAACAATCATTAATAACAAAAATATTTCTCCCCTAATTAATGGTAAAGGAAGTTTTATAAACAAATTCCTTAATAAGTCTAAGAAATCTAAACCCATTTGAGATACATAAAGAATTGCTTCCATTTTTTTGTTTTAATATTTAATCTCACGTTTAATCTATTAATTTAGCATTTGAATACAAGGATAATTAAAAATATCCACTTGCTTTTATTCAAAATAATACTAAAAGTATTTTAATTTTTATTCTCTAAATCGGTAAAAATGTATAGAAATTTTCAACACAGACACCATAAATCAAATAAACTAAGCCGATCTAATACAAGAATTGCACTCCTTGAATTTTGTGAAAAGAAATATTTTCTCAACTATTATACATTCTCACTAAAAAAAATTGATCAAAAACTTCGAGAAACAGGAATTATCAATAAAAAAATAAAAACATTAGATATGTGGATAGGAGAAAAAACACATTTTCTCATTTCAGATTACCTCAACCTCCTAAAAAATAAGGAAGATACAGAAGAGAATATTAACAAAATAAAAGAAGGACTTGCTGAAGAAATGCGTTATGATTTTGATAATTCAAAAAACAAGAACTATGACGAACCTATATTTTGAGAACGAGGAGGTTTGTGTGAACATTATTACTGAGAAGATATTGATGATAAATTAGAAGAAACTATACAAAAAGTTTGGGATAATCTTGATAAATTTATTCAATCACCATGGGTTGGTAAAATTAGAGAATATATAGATTTAAAATACCCTATCTATATAGAAAACCCTAAAAATCCTGACTTTGAATCTATGAGAGTAGACACTCGCTGAATTCCAGAACTTAAAGATGTTTCAATTATGGCAAGTCCAGATTTTTGAATAAAATTCAGCAATAATAAATATCTTATCCTTGATTGGAAAACATGAAAGGAACCTGAAATGATGCTATGAATACCTGAACAATTAAAAGTTTATGCTCTAAAAACTCTTCTTAGAAAGAATAGAACACCTGAACTCTGAGATGTAGAAATAGAAACACATGAATTATATCTCCCTAGTACAAATACTTACTGAGGAAAAATTCAACAAGAAGACCTTGACGACATTGTCAAACTTATAATTCAAGATGTAAACTTTCAAAAGACATTTTTAGTTGATCAAGATCCATATAAGAATCAACCTGTTTCTTCAACATCATTCTCACGTACTCAAGACGAAGAAAAATGTAAAACATGTCCTTTTAGAAAAGTTTGTGAAGAATTAAAAACTTTTGAATAATACCTTCTACTTACATATACAAAAAGGCAATAATAAATATTGCCTTTTTTTAATTATAAATTTCAAATTAATCTTTCTTCTTACTTTCCCTAATTAATTTATCCGTAAACAAAATTCAACTTAAATGATCTATTTCATGTTGGATAATACATGCATTAAATCAATTGTATTTTTGTTTTTTATGCTTTCATTTTATATCTTGATATTCTACAACAACCCATTGGTGTCTTTCAACAAATCATTGCTCTCATGGAAGAGAAAGACAAGCTTCTTCTGATTCTTGCATTTCTTCTGATTTTTCAACAATTTTAGGATTAACTAAAACCGTTTCTCAAATAAAATCTTTATCAGCATTTTTACCTTTAGGCATTTTTTTCCATTGAGTCGTTCATATCATTGCTATATTTTTTCATATTTGTGGAGCAGCTAATCAAACACCATCATATTCCCATAAAAGATCCATGAGAATTTCAGAAAATTCTTCTAATTCTCCATCAAAATTAGTAACTTCTTTTCATCAAGCTCTTAATACTTTATTATCCTTTCAGGTTTCCAAAGGATAAAAAACCTTTATTTTATCAATGTAACGCATAAAATTTATAAACAAATTTAAATTTCAACCAACGTATCAAAATTGAAAAAAAGCAATAAATAACTACAAAAAACCACTATATAACTTTTCTCTTGAAAATCAAGGCCAATTAAATATACTGCTAGTCGTAAACTCATTCAACCCTACATTGTTGCTGTGTTATTTGTTGTTTAGTGGAGGGATGGCAGAGCGGTTGAATGCGGCAGTCTTGAAAACTGTTAACCGATCACTCGGTTCGTGGGTTCAAATCCCACTCCCTCCGCCATTTATGATATCTTAGTTAATGACAAGAAATTCAAGAGTAAGTAAAACAAGAATTTTATTTACAAGCTTAATTATCTTCTTATTTACTATAATTGTTGTTAGAGCAGATGCTTTCTCAAATTCGGTAGAAGATCAGAAGATAAAAGTTAATCCAAACTTCATTGGAAGCGAGGATGATACAATAGGAATTAATCCAGATAATATAAATATTACAACAGATGATGAGGGAGATACCCCTATCATTCATTATATCGTACAGGAATGAGATACTATTGAAAAAATTTCTAAAGAGTTTTGAGTTCCTGAAAAAAAGCTTAAAGAATTAAATAAGCTTTGAAATTCTGTACAACCATGACAAAAACTTATTGTTAGTGATAACGAAGAGTGAATTCTTTATGTTGTTAAAAAAGAACGAAGTTTAAAACTTTTCTCAGAATTCTATAGATTAAATATAGATGATTTAATGACATTAAACTACATCTCAGATGATAGTGAAATGTTATATCCATGACAAGAATTGTTCATTAATGTAACAGAACAAAGAGCATATGATATCTGATTATTAGAAAAAGCTCAACCTGTATTACCTAAAGATGAAGTAATAAAACCTAAAGTTACTAAAAAAACTACAAATAATACCAATAAAAATACAACAACAGTAACAACTAATAATAATTGATGAACTACATCAAATGCTGGTTCAACAACAATAAGAAATAATTGAAAATCTAGAATATTAAAACAATGGTATTATAATCCAAAGATTTCTAACTGATTTGCTGTTGGTTATTGTACTTGGTATGCTGCTATTAAATCACCAAATATCTTTAAATATACAAGTGCTACAAAACAAGAAAGACCATTTGGTTGAAACGCTGTTAACTGGTATGCAAACGCAAAAGCTGCAGGATTTAGTGTTGGTCAATCACCTAGACCATGAGCTATTGTAGTATATAAGAATCTTAGAAGTTCTGCAGGACACGTTGGTATAGTATTATCTGTTAATTCTGCAGCAGGAGAAATGACTATTGAAGATATGAACTATGCAGGAAGATTTATTGTAACACAAAGAATTGATAATATAAACAATTCTAATATCGTTTGATATATCTATCAATAATTAAAAAAATTAATTCTTACATAAGGAATACTAGTTAAGTATTCCTTTTTCTTATTATACTTTTTCTTGTTTTCATCATATAAATAGCTATAAAAAGTAACGAGTCATTTTTATAAATTAAAAAAATAGTTATGCAAAGAAATCCTTTAAATGCATACACACCAAAAAAATTCACAACAAGAACATTTAACGCTCCTGAAAAATGAGAAATAAAATGGAAAAAACGAATTCTTTGAATTCTTTGTACTTTGTTGTTTTTATGAATAGCTTGAGCTTTCGCATACTTACAAATTAGAATATTAAAAGATCTTCCTGATGTAAGTGAAGTAAAAAATATGACAATGTCTCAAGCAACAATAATCACAGATAGAAACTGAGAAGAATTATATAAAATATTTTCAGAAAACAGAGAATTTGTTCCATTGTCAAACATAAATCAACATATGATTGATGCTATTATTGCTGTAGAAGATCAAAAATTTTGGGAACACGAAGGTCTTGATCCTATGTGAATATTCAGAGCATGATTTAAGACAATGATATGAAAGAACGCAGGATGAGGATCAACAATTACACAACAATTAATTACAAATGTAATGAATTTAAAAAGACCTTTTTGATGAACATTTCTACAAAAAGTTGACTATAAATTAAAACAAATCATTCTTGCTAAAAGATTAAATAATGTATTACAAAAACAGATAAAAGCTGAGAATAAAAACCTTAGCAGTTCTGAGGTTAAAGAAAAAATGAAAGAAAAAATTCTTGAACTTTATCTCAATTATGTATTCCTATGAAATAATGCATATTGAGTTGAAGCAGCAAGTAAAACATATTTTGGTAAATCAGCTAAAGATTTAAATATAATTGAATCTGCTATTCTTGCAGCAATACCTAAAGCTCCAACAACATATGACCCATATAAATCAAAATCACTAATGGGTATATTCAAAATTACAGATGGAAATTGAATAGAATATCCATTTGAATGAAACATAAAATCAACAATTCTTCTTCAATACAGAGATCGTATTAAACAAGCAGACTTTTCTAACAAAAAGACAAGTGAATCATTTATTAAATTTATTATTTCACTTTGCCCTAGTACTGTTACAATAGAAGGAAAACAATATAATGTAAAATATGTAAACTGAAGAGCCGAATTTGCTTTATGAAGAATTTATGAAGAAGGTAAAATAACAGAAGAAGAATTAAAAAATGCATTTCTAGAATCACTTACTATGGAATTTAAGAAAAAATCTTTTGATATAAAAGCTCCACACTTTGTATTTTGGATTAAAGATCTTCTAGAAAAAGAATACGGTAGTGGAATAACTGCTGAATGATGATTAATAGTAAAAACAACTCTCGACTATAATATTCAACAAATGGCAGAAAGTTCATTAATTAATAACTGAAATTCATTCTTTGAAAATGGAGCAACTAACGGATCTATGTTATATACTGATACAACAAATTGAGATGTATTAGCATATGTATGATCTCTTGATTACTTCAATAACGAAATTCAAGGTCAAAATGATATGGTAAGAAATCCTAGACAATCATGATCTTCAATTAAACCACTTATATATGCTCTTTGATTTGAAAAACTACCATTAACTCTTGATACTCCAATATATGATATCGAATTTAAAGCTGGTAAAGATACACCTCATAATGCAGATGGTGCTTTTGAAGGACCTATACCTCTAAAAAAAGCTCTATGATTTAGTAGAAATATTCCAGCTGTTAAAATATTCTTAGCATTAGGCTGAGAAGACGTAGCTAAACCTTTCTTACAAAGTTTAGGACTTGATTGAATTAAAGACAATATTGAATATTGATATCCACTTGCTCTAGGTGCTTGAGAAGTAAGTATGTTACAAATGGCCGAAGCATATTCAAATTTATCTAGAGAAAATCCTGCTAAAATAAATCCTATTCTAGAAATTAAGAATAATAATTGAGAAATTCTTTATAAAAAAGAAGTTGAAGAAAAAGAAAACATCATTCCTGCTTGAATTATATCATTAATGTGGAAAATTCTTGCAGATCCAAGTAACAGAATAGGAGCTTGGTCTACAAAATTTAATGTAAAAGGTCTAACATATGCATTAAAAACATGAACATCAAATGTTGTTACAGATAAATGATCTCGTCCAAGAGATTGATGGTTAGCTGCTTATACACCTTCAAGAGTTATTCTTATGTGGGCTGGTAATGCTGATGCTTCAGCTATGAACAGAAACGCTTATTGAGGAACTATACATGCTAA
>CAMJIH010000026.1 GCA_946405785.1 uncultured bacterium
TGGTTTGAATTACAAAAATTTTGAAAATCTAGTAAATCTAGTAAATCTTCTTTGGAAAAGGTGGAAGATTTAACAAAAAAAACATCAGATATAGATTATGATGAGGATTGAAAATTTCATTATACTCATGAGGGAGATTAAAATCCCTCTTTTTTAATTTTGTTCATAAGATTATTATCACCGATTTCTTTGATATTTCATTTGTCAAGAATAAGAACTTTCTCGATTGGAAGTCCTTCTAACATTTCAAAAAGATGAGTGATAATGATGAATGTATTATCTTTAGAATTAGTTTGTTTTAATAATTCAGAAACTTGTTTTACAGCATTAACATCTAATCAGCTGTCTATTTCATCAAGAATAATTACTTTAGGTGAGAGAAGTTTTATTTGTAATACTTCTATTTTCCTTTTTTCTCATCCACTGAAACCTACATTAAGATCTCTTCGAAGGAAATCTTTTTCTATTCATAATTCTTCGATAAGTGGTTCAATAATTTTTTTAAAACTTATGAATGAAGTAGGTTTTTCTTGTCTTACATCATAAATATTTTTTAGAAATTCAAAAAGTTTTACTCATGGAATTTCTGGTATATTTTGGAATGTAAGGAATATTCCTAATTTACTTCTTTCATCAGCAGTAAGGTTTTTTATTGAAGTATTATCGATTTTTATATCTCATGTAGTAATTTCATATTTAGGATTTCATGCTATACTCATAGCAAGAGATGATTTTCATGATCAGTTTTTTCATAATATGCAGTAATTTTTTCATAATTCAAAATCAAAGGAAATATTTTTAAGTATTTCCTTTCCTTTGATTTGAACTGTTAAGTTTTCAATTTTTAACATATTAGATTTTTAACTGTAATGATTGAAGTGGCTGTTTAACAGCAATCTTATTCTTAGATCTAATGAATAATGCTAATTTGATTGCTTTTCTTACGGTAGCAATTTCTTCCATAAGTTGAGCATCAATATATTTATCATTAGCAAATGGCCACATCTTTAAATGAAGAGAATCAGCTTTGATATTTGTATCTTTTCATTCAATAAATCCATTTAATTTTTGCCAAATTTCTTCAGTAATGAATGGAGTGAATGGAGCCATAATCTTTAGATAACTTCTTAATACTTCAAATAATGTTGAGTATGCTGAATATTTATCTGTAGTCATTTCTGATCCTCGGAATCTCCTTCTACTTCTTCTTAAGAACCAGTTTGTTAATTTTTCTACGAAGTCGATACCGCTCTTGATAGCTGCATCAATTTCACATCCTGTTAGATAAGTATCAACGTTTTTGATTGTTTGATTTAATTCAGCAAGTATCCATTTATCTAATTCATTAGCGATTTGATATGTAGGAAGTTTAATTACTTCTAATGGTTTTAATCCAACTTCTCTTTCTACTTCATTGTAAGTATAATCTTCATTATTGTTGTCATAAAGCATTTCCCATAGTGTTCTTAGAGTATATGCATGACCAACGATTAAGATTTTTTGTCCTTGATGTTCTCTAAGGATTTCATCATAAAGTTTTTTCATATAACTCTTTGATGCATCTTGAGCATTATCAGGTCTTACTTGTTGTAAATCAACAACTTTTCCTGTTGTTTCTTTAAGAATATTCTTAAGGATTTCAGCTGTTTCTTTACTTCTTAGTAGAGGAGTATGAATAATAACATCAGGATTTAATCTTACAATCTTTTCACGAGTTTCTTCACTCATAAGCATTGCTTTACCTTCTTCAGTTAACTGTGCATCATGTTCTTGTGATACAGCATCAGCATGTCTCATAAGGTGTACTTCTGTACCTTCAGATTTCCATCAATCAATTTTAGCATATGTTTCGAAGAATTTATATACATTTTCTAGAGGGATATTGAAATCTTTGAACATTTGTTCTACACCTTTTTCTGCAAACCTCATAGGTTCAGCTCTAACAACTGGAGCAGAAAGAGTGTAAAGCCTAAATGCATCACCTCACCATTTTTCGATAAGTCCTTTTGGATCTGGATAGTTCCTAAGACTCTTAGACATCTTCTTACCATCTTCAGCAAGAATTAATCCGTTAACGATAACATTTTTGAATGCATTTGTTCATTTAATTGCATGTCCTACAACATGTAATGATCTGAACCATCCTCTTGTTTGATCCAATCATTCGGCGATAAAATCAGCAGGATATGTTAAATCACAATTAGCATCATCACCTAAGTAGTGGTCTTGTCCAAATGGCATTGAACCTGATTCAAACCAACAATCCATTACTTCAGGAATTCTTTTATATGTCTTTCAATTTCTTTCTCCTCGATAATTATCAACATATGGTTTATGAAGATCTACTTCAGTTGATCTATCATTATCCCAATAATGTACAACAAAACTTGAATGTTTTGTTAGATACTTTTTTCTATATGTTCAGTAATCGAAATCACGGAAAGCTTTTCTAGCCATAGCGATTGTATCGTTATGCGATGACCAGATTATAGTTTTTGTTGCGAATTCTTTATTCCAATATTTTACAGCATTAGCAACTCTTTTACTGGCTGTATTTAATGATTCTCATGTTTTACCTGTTCCAATTGGTTCATTATATTTAGTCCAATTGAGTAAGTCACAAGCTGAGAAATCATCTTGATTTTCTGGTGAATAGTGTTCAGCCATTCTCCAATCAATATAGATTTGTTCATCAATCTTGAAGACATTTTGAGCATCTTGTCATTGAAGGATTTTAGGTAAACTTCAATCATTAAACGCTTTTTTATAATCTTCTCGAGTTTCATAATATTTTTTTTCAGCAGCTTCAATTCTTGATTCTCAGAATAGAGTTACAAGCGTTGGTTTAATTGTTTGCCAAGATCTTTGAAGTGGAGAAATAACGAAAACTAATTCGTCTTTTTCTTTAAGATGTTTTTCAAGTTTCTTATTTAATTCAAGTGCTTGTTCTTCTCCTTCTTCTGTAAGAACAGACATTCCTAATCCATCAAAGTGATGTTTTTCATTAAAGTCTGTTTTTCAATGTCTGACGAAAATATTTTTTGTAAGATTCATTGAACCAGATCTAGTAAGTTGATAGATCTCTTCAAGACTTCAAAGAGAGAATCTATCTTCAGGATTCTCTACATTTTGCCAAATAGGAAGTGGAGATCCCCAATATCTATTTCTTGCAACGTTCCAATCTGGAGCTTGTTGTAATCCATTAACAAATCTGTTCTTTACTGTTTCTGGAACGAATGTAATTTTTTCTGCATCTTTATAACTTTCAGCATTCATCTCTTTTTCTTTAATGAACCAGCTTGACATAGCTTTATAGATAAGAGGTGAGTGACATCTCCAACAGTGTGGATATGAGTGCTTTATAGATTCAGCTTTAACTGTTATTTTCTTTTCTTTAAGAAGATCCATAACAGGTTTATTTACATCAAATACTTTCATACCTTGATAATCTGGTACTTGTTCATCAAAACATCCATAATCATCAACAGGCATAAATAACCAATCTAATGCTTTTTGTTCTCCAAGTCTGTTAGCTACAACTCTAAAGTCGTCTTCTCAGAATGTTGGAGCAATATGTACGATACCTGTACCATCTTCAATACTAACAAAATCTGCGATAAGAATATGGAAGAATTCTTTCTTATATTCATCAGCAATCTTAGAATTAAGAATGTAATCAAATAATGGTTTATAAGTTAAATTCTCTAATTCTTTACCTTTTTGTCTGTAAATGAATTTATATTGATCAGGTGATTTATAGTATTTTTTAACAAGATTCTCAGCCATTACATAGTATTCTTGGCTATCTGGATCGTATACTGTTACATAATCAATATCAGCACCAACAGCTAAGAACATGTTAGAAGGTAATGTCCATGGAGTAGTTGTCCATGCCAAGAAATTGAATTTACCATCAATTAATCATTTATCTTCTGGATTTAATACATTTTTGAAAAGATGAAAATCTATGAAATCATGAACTAATTCATCTTCATCATCAATAATATTTCATTTAATATTTAGGGCAAATCCTAAACTATTTTCAGAAGTTTCTTCTTTAACCCATTCTAATGCATTATGTTTTTCTGGTTCTTGGATTGTTGGAGTATCTAATGTTTTTACTTCAAACCAATGAACTCTACATGGTTTTCATAGAGTAATAATCTTTACTGCTCATAAGTATTCTTGAGAAACAATATTTACTCAGATTTCTTCTTTGAGTTCTCTTCTTGTAGCATCTTCTAAGCTTTCTCATGGATTAACTTTACCACCAGGGAAGAACCATTGGTTTTCTTTTGAGTGGTGAACCATAGCATATTTTCATTCGTTATCTTTGATAACTCCTGCAACTACATCAACAAAACCATCATCAGTTGATTCATATTTTTCTGATTTAGGAGCTTTATGAGCGAATTTGATTGTGATAGCCATATCTTGTCTATCTTCATATCCATCAGAGATTTCGTTATTTGCTAGAGGAGTAGCACAGCTAGGACAATATCCTTGAACTTTAAATCCTTTATATACTTTGTTTTGGTTGTAGATATTAGAAAAACACCAGATAACTGTTTCCATAAAATCTAGATCCATAGTGAAATATGGATTAGTAATATCAGCCCATCTTCCTGTATGATCTACGAACCATTTCCAATCAGCGTTAGTTTGGTTTACGTAAGCTCTACATCTTTCAACAAAATTTTCGATACCAATTTTTTGTTCGATATCTTTTTTTCAATCAATTCCTAATGCTTTTTCTACAGCTTTTTCTACTGGTAATCCGTGACAATCCCATCACCATTTTCTTTTAACTTTGTATCATCTCATAGTTCTGTATCTAGGGATTACATCCTTAATACTTCATGCTAATAGGTGTCCATAGTGAGGAGTTCCACTAGCAAATGGAGGTCAGTCAAAGAATCTATAATTCATTTTTTCTGATCTTTCATCAATTGATCTTTGAAAAGTCTTATCTTTAGCCCAAAAATCAAGGATGTCATTCATACGTTCAAGATTACTAGCCATAGTTTTGTTAATTATAATTATAAACCAATAATCCCTTATAGGTATAATTAGGTACTTTTCAAGAAAAAATTTTGGAAAAATTTGAGAATTTTTTAAATTTTTTATTCTCCCTTTGTTTTGATTGTTTCTCTGTTTATGAAGAGGATTTTTATAACTCTTTTTCGAAAGTTTGTGCTGCTTTATTGATTCCTCAAATGAACCATGAATTATCAGTTCATTCAAATAGTGAAGGTGCTATATTTTCAACAAGTAATGTTTGTGTTCATAATGCAACAGCGTATGGAATCATCTTATCGATGTATAGAGGATCTTTTTCTAATAGAACTTTTATTACTTTTTCATCACATGCTTCTAGAAAATATTTATATCCATAGATTTCTGCAAGAATAGCTTCTCATTTTTTTGATGGTTTATATCGTACATATTTTGTGTTTTTTTCATGATTGTCGTCAACAATAATGCTCCATGCAATTGCTGAAAATACAGTTATTATTCCTAAGGCTATTGGAATGTATATAAGTCGATTGTTTATTGATTTTGTTGAATCACTAATTTTTAATATCCAAAGCGCAAAAGATGCGATTATTCCTAAGATGAAAATGATTGTTACGATTATATTTATAATATTTCTTTTTGCTTTAGTCATTGTGAATTGGTATCATTTTTCGATTAGTCCTTTTTTTAGACAATTTTTTGCAGTATTTATATTAATAAGTGGAATTTTTTTCATTACTTCTTTTGAAGGAATTTTAATTTCTTTTTGCTTATCAATTAATAGTTCTCGTGCATATTGTTCTTCTTCTGTCATTCATTCTATATTGTTATTAATAACTGTTATTTTTATTGTGTCTTTTTGAGAAAATTTTTGTTCTATGAATTGCATTTTAATTCTTTTTTCTGTAGCCCATTTATAGAGTAAACAACTAATATTTCCTTTATGACGTTTCATGTTATAAAGATAAGAACATTCCATTGGTGAAATGTTTTTTGGTGGAGTATATTGTATGATAATAGGATTTTTTCAAATTCTTTTTTTGTAGATTCTTAGTTTAATCTTGGTTTTCTTTATGTATTGTTTTATATGATATATGAGTTTGTTGAATCATAAGATGTTAGTGTAAAATATGAAAACTAGTCCAAAAAATATAATTCCTAATGCATATAATCATATGAATAGGTAGAATATCATTTTAATATTTTCTCGGATTTCTTCTCAACTTAGGTCAGTTGAAGATGTTGAGTCATCATCATCGAAAAATGCGGATAAAACAACTGCAATAAAACCAATAGGAAATCCTATTAAAAATAATTTGAAATTTTTTACTATGTTTTTATATCCCATTTTGTTTTTTAGACTTTAAAGTAATTAATTATAATTGAAATATTTATAAAAATCAAAAAATTCGCTTGATAAACTAGTCTCTATTGCTATTATTTTTTATTGTGTGAACTTGATTTATTATTACAATTATTATATGAAAATAGTTCAGATTCTTGAGACGTTTAAGCCTTATGAATGACAGGTCAGTTCTTATGCATGAGAATTTGCTAAAAATTTTGTATCTGAGAAATATTGAGGTGTAGTAAATTTGGTACTTTTTGCACCAGAAGATGATGATAGAAAATGATATGACTTAGATTGATATAGAGTAATCTATTTACCGACTGTTAAAATTGGTTCACATCGTTTTTTAAAGTTTTGGAGTAAAGAATATTGGAATTGTATTAATAGGGTTAAGGCTTGGAATCCTGATACTATTCATACTCATTCAAGATCTTTTTTGGTTTCTATGTTCTGATTAATCTATTCAATATTGTGGAATAAAAAATGGATATTCTTTGAACATTCTGCATGACGTAGAACTGTACTTTGATGGTGGAAATCATTAAGAAGAAAAGTCTATAATCGTGGCCTTTGAAAAATATCTCTTATCTTTTGTAATAATATTATTGTATTGAATCAATTAAGTTATAATTATCTAACAAAATTTACAACTAAAAAGCTTAATCTCATTTATAGATGATGTGATATTCCTATTGCTAAGAAGGTTGATAGAAATGATTTTGTTATTAGAATGTGTTTTATTTCTGATATTGTTAAATCATCTGGTATAGGAACTTTATTTAAGGCGTATGTTGAAATTATTAAAACTCATCCGAATGTAATGCTTGATATTATATGAGATGGAGATGAAAAACTTGAGTTAGAGAGATTAATTGTAGCATTTGGAATAAGTAATTGAATGAGAGTATTATGAAAAATTTCTAAAGATGAAATTTGACAAAAATATTTACCAACTTATGATATTGTTATCAATCCTACTTTGGATAATGAAGAATTAATTTCAGAAACAACTCTTTGGTGATTACTTGCAAAATGTCTTGTTATTTCAACAGATATTTGAGCGGTTAGAGAAATTACAAATATGGAAGATCTTATTATAGTTCCTATAAATGATGTTAATGCTATGATTGGAGCAATTGAACATGCTTTATGAAGACTTGAAAAATCTTGAATGTCTTATGACATTGTAAAAGAGAAATTCTCATGGAAAAATGCTCTTAAACAATATATGCAAGTTTGTTATCCTTAAAATTTCTTATATTTTAAACGAAATCATAGTATATTTCTTTTTCTGGAAATGTTTTTTTGAAAAGGTCTGAGAATTTCTGGAATATTTCATCAGGTATTTTTACAAGTCAATTATCGTGTAATTTAACGAAATTCCATAGTTGAGAATTCGGATTCTTTTTTTGCATCGTTTTAAAATCTCATTGATTGTAGATTAATGATGCTATAAAAATAGAATGAATCTTTTTTATATCTATTTCTCATCTTAATTTATTAAGGAACTCTTCATATATTTTTTCGTAGTTATCGATTGGTAAAAGTGGAAGAAATCTTAATCCTACTTTATATCATTTATCTACTAAAGTATTAATAGCTTTTATCCTTGCTTGTAGAGGAGCGGTTCATTTTTCAAAAGTAGAAATGATCTTTTCTGGATTTAGAGAAAAAGAGATTTCTGTATTTTTAAATGGTATTCAATTATTAACTGTTAGTATAGAATCGATATTAGCTGATTTTGTTCTTGATTCCATTAATACATTATCAAATTGTTCAACGAATGGAATAAAACTATTGTTAAATCAGCTTAAAGAGTCTAATCATTGAATATCTGAATAGTTACTTGCATAAAGTGTAATTTGTCATTGATATCATTCGTTTCTTATTTCATGTATTTTGTTTGTTATTTCGTTTTGAATGTCTTCATAATTAACAAAAATGACGGGATATTGTGTTTTAAAGTTTCCTTTAAGATAACAATATTCACAGTCAAATACACAGTTTAATGATGTTCTGAAAAAGAATGATTTCCCTGGATATCAATAATTATTTGGTACTGATAAAAGATTAGGATGCTCATCTTTTGCAATAATTATTGCAGGTGTAAGCTTTTGATTCCCTATTTTTTTATCAAAAATATTTTTATAATGATCTATCCAGAGAATTTGAGCATCAGAAAATTTATTTAGAATTTCTTTTGTTAATTCATAATTTTCTGCTTTTTTTTCAACATAGATTAACATCGTGAATATGTTCTATTGAATAACTTTTTTTATTTCTTCTTCAGCATTCTTAATTTTTTCTTCGTAGAATTCTTTAGGATTAGCTCAGAGGAATCCTTCTTTTATTTCGTGATTATATCCGATAAATACTGTTGGAATAGAAGTTATTCAGTATTCTGCTGCGAGTTCTGTAACTTCATCAACATCAACTTTAACGAACTTTACATCTTTATTTTCTTCTGAAAGTTCTTCGATAACTGGTCATAATACTTTACAAGGTCAGCACCATGTTGCGAAAAAATCGGCTATAATAACTCAATTTGTTTCTTTTAATATATTATCGAATTCTTCTTTTGAAGTGATATTTTGAACCATGTTTTATGGGTATAAAATAAATGGTTTATTGCTTAATAATTAGTAATTATTATTATAAATTCAAGAGTATTTTCCTGTACTTTTACTATTGACTTTTCTTGTATTTTTTGTTAATATATGTGATACAAAACAAAACATAAAACAAATACATTATGGGAATTTTAGAAAAGTTTAAAGAAGTTTACAAGTATGTGCAGGTTGCATGTATTGGTAACAGGATGAGGAAGCAGATCTTCTTAGAGAAGCTTCTGGTGCGTGCTAACCTCCATTGGTTTGGATTCTCTGAATCAGTTATGAAAAAGATGTGTAAGGAGCTTGCTCTTGCAATTCCCGGAGACTGTATGGCTGTGTCTAATATCTCGTTTGACCAGTTCAGATTCTTCCAAGAACATGCGACTTATATGGCAAAGAAGTCTAAGGAATGTAATCTTATTTTCATTGATATCCTTAGGGTTACACCTGTGGGATTTCAGACTTATAGAGTTGAACTTTTGACGAAGAATCTGGATTATGACAGGGACAATCCAGATTCTGAGAAGTGTAAAGTTCGTCTCTCTTATGAGGTAAGAGTTCCTTATCAGGAAATAGAAACTGATTTATTTGAATTTTGAATTCGATTTAAGGTGTGTAGGTTGATTTTCAATCTACACATTTTTTGTTTATTAATTTGGAATACAATAGAGAATGGTTTTTGCTACTGATAATGAATAATGTCTAATATAGAAATTATAATTTAAATTTAGATTTATTAGATAGTTTTGTAGTTTAAATAAATCATCCCATCTGTGATAAATCGATAATAAGAGTATTGGTCTATCTCTTTTTAAAATTTCTGTAGATCATTTTAACATACTTGATTCTGCTCATTCGATATCGATTTTTATTCCTGAAACTTTTTCGTTTTTTATAATTGAATCTAGTTTAGTTGTTTG
>CAMJIH010000027.1 GCA_946405785.1 uncultured bacterium
AAACAAAATTACTTTAAACAATAAGAAATATTTTACTTTCTTATTGTTTTTTATTATGAAAAAACCTCTACTATCATTACTCATATGATGAGTAACGCTTTCTTTATCTATATGTTGAGCACAATCGGTTATTGATACACAACTTATAGATCAAGTAAATTCTTGAACAGAACAATCAGCTAACTCTTTTAAATTCACACAAGCAAAAAGTTGTGAAACATTAGAAGAAATGTTGAAAAAATATGCAAAAGAACAACCTAAACGCTATTATGATTCATGGGGTTGAGAGAGATATCTTCTTAATTCAACAGCAGTAAAATGAATGGCTGTTGAAGAAGCTTCTTTTGCTGAAGAGGAGCTTGCACTCGATACTATCGAATCATCTTCTACAGATTATTCAACTACTAATGTTCAAAAGGTTTGAGTTGATGAACCAGAAATAATTAAAACAGATGGAAAATATTTCTATTATTATAATTCAAAAACGAGTAAAATATCAATAGTTCAATCTCCATTAGATATTGATTCTGCAACACTAGATCCAAATAAGGTGAAAATAGTTAAAGAAATAGCTATACCACAAGGTCTAAGTAACGTAGAATTATTTATAAATAATGATCGTTTAGTCCTTATGTGAAATTATTATTCACCTTCATGGAGTAGATCAGATTTATTTAATGGTAATCGTACTATTTTAGCAATATATGATGTTTCAGATATTGATAAATTAAATCTTGTAAAATTTGAGAATCTTCCATGATATTATGAGAATTCAAGACTTATAGATAATCAATTATATGTAATAACACAACAATCACTTAACTGGTATTATTGGCCTGAATATGAAGTAAACCTAACTAAATGATTAAGTAGTGTTGAGGTAACAGATCAATGAGCAGAGGTTAAAAAAATAGATTGTTCAAATATTTCATATGTTCTTCCAGATGATAAAGATTTGAAATTAAATCCTGTATTTACAATTGTTACAGCATTAAATATTAAGGATACATCTAAATCACCTGAGGTTACTGCACTGCTTTCTCCAAATTGAGAATTACATATGTCTCAAAATTCATTATATTTAGTATCAAATTATTATACTCCATCAAAAAGATGGAGCTGTCCAAGAGGATTACTTTGTATTAGTAGTTATTATTGAGGAACAACACAAACATTGATACATAAATTTAAAAGAAATTGATTAAATCTAAAATATGAAAATACTGCAGCTGTTCCATGAAGTCTATTAACACAATATAGTATGGATGAAGATTCTCAAGGTAACTTCAGAATCTTAACTGAAACATGGAGTAATGATCAAGCAACAAACCTTTATGTATTAGATAAAAATCTTAGCTTAGCTGGTAAACTAGAGAATATTGAACCAGGTGAAGATTTTAAATCATCAAGATATATGTGAGATAAATTATATCTTGTAACATTCCAACAAATTGATCCATTATTTGTAATAGATATTAAAGATATAAAGAATCCTAAAATATTAGGAGAATTAAAAATCCCATGATATTCAACATATCTTCATCCATTAAAAACAGACTGAACAAAACAATATATCTTAGGTTTATGATATTGAACAGCTGATAATTGATATTGATGAGTTGTGAATTCTTGAGTAAAGTTATCATTATTTGAAATCGATTATTGAAAGAAAGATGCTAATAATCAAATCTCAATTAAAGAATTAGATTCATTAACTCAATGAGGTAAATCATCAACATCTGAAGCTCTTAATAATCCAAGATTATTTGTAATGGATAAAGATTATAATGTAACATTACCACTTAGTTTAACAGAATGGAAAACTGAATGACAAAATTGTAGTGTATCATACGATGCAAATTGAAAGGAAATATCAAAAAATTGTTATCCAGTGACAAAACAAGCTAATCGCTTTATTGGATTAAAAACATTTAATGTTACTCCAGAAAACTGAATAAAAGAAACTTTTGCTAAGAATTATGTAGAGGAGTCAGGATCATCAAGTCGATATCTTTCAAATCTTAGAGTAGGTTATGCATGAGATGCTCTTTATGCATTTAATCCATTATTCTGTGATTTCATATTCCCTAATAATACATCTAAATTAGTTCATTTTAATAAATAAAATTCTTCAAATTTTATTTACTACAAAACATTAAATGAAAAAGATACTTCCTATACTTTCGCTATCAGTAATTATATCAACGGCGTGTGCACAAGCTTTAGATTTATCTACAGCAATAACTAAATCAGATAATGCATTACAAGCAGCTACTACCCAGACTGCAGGATTCCTTCAGCCTGGGGATGCTGAATCTGGTGATGTAATGATAAAAACACTTCATGAAAAATGAATAACAATTCATGAGACTCGAAGTGCTTTTAAGCCAAAACAGAATATTAGAAGAGATGAAGCTGCTAAGATGTTAACTCTTGCTGTTCCATATCTAAAATGATGAATGAAATTTGAATCAACGAATAAATCTTGTTCGTTTAGTGATTCAGATAAAGCATGGTCTGATTTGGTTGGTATTCTTAAAGAATCTTGTGAGAAATGATTATTTAAATGAAGTAATTGAAAGTTTAATCCTCAGAATTCAATTACTAATGGTCAAATATTAACAGTATTATGAAGAATGTTATATGGTATGCAGGATGAATCTATAGGTCATTATGCTACTAAATATGCAACATTATTAGAAAAGGATTGATACCTAGAGAATCTTAGTATACCATTCTCAGTGCGAGATCAACCTGCAGAGAGATGAACACTAGCTAAGTTATTAATAAGAGTAATCGAATAATTATTAGGAAACACCATCTAGTATGGTGTTTTTTAAATTGAAAGAAATTGTAGGTATAAGGATAATTTAATGTATAAAAAAAAGACACAGTTTAATGTGTCTTTCTTTTGTTAAAATTATATTTAAGCAGCTTTTCTACTAGCAACTACTCTGTATCCTAGATATAATACAGCAGTAATACAAAGAATCATAAGTAAGTCTTCAGCTGGACCTACCTTTGGTGCTTCTTTGATTTCTGGTGTTACGTCAGCTTCATGTCTAACGTTAACATCATATCTATATTCTCTACCTTTTGCATCTCTAGGGATGAAAGCAAAAAGTAATTCTTCTTCATTAGCTTTTGTTGTATATTGGAACTTTTCTTGAGTCATAGGAACAGTTCCTAATGTAACGTAATCAGCATTTGCTTTATCAAAGATTCTGATTTCAACATTATCTGAATAAGGTACAGCAGTCCAAGTTAATGTTACAACATTACCATTAACTGTGTGAGAGATATCAGCCATAGACATATCAGCACCATCAGCTGCATTGTGTTGATCTTCATCTTCATTAAGAGCAACTGTTAATTCTTTAGTTGTTTGATCTTCTTCTTTTTTAGGTTCTTCAACTACAGGTTCTTCTTTCTTTTCAGTACGACCAAAGTTATCACAATCGCTTGCTAAAGCGTAAGTTAAAGTACCAAAATCAAAACAGAATGTATCTGAATAGTTACCAGGAATAATATTATCATTAACTGGAACAACTATTCCGAAATAACTTTTATCAGTAGTTACAGAACTTTGTTTAATAGACAAATCAACTGATTCATCAAGTTCCATAATTGAAACTGTAGGTAATTCTTTTAATTCTTCTCTATCACCTGCAATATAATTTTTCATAGGTTTTTCTCACAAAATGATGTGATATTCACCAACTGCAGTGTCTTTAGAATCTCTTAGAACAGGAGAAGTAATCTTTAAACGATTAGTACCATCTTCTGCAGTTTGGAATCCTACGACAGAGATATTAACATTATTTGAATAACCGAAGTCATGAGCTTCGTCGAATACACGATTGTAGTCTAGTCATGCAGCGGTTACAATAGATGTTCATAGTACGAGCATCATTGCTAAAGAAAGCTGTTTTTTCATTTCTATACATGTAATAAATAAAATGTATAACTAATTTTAGCCTAAAAACGATAAAATGCAAAGTTTCCAGACTTTTTTCACCTTTTTCTAATAATTTTTAGCCAAAAGACAACAGTTATTATTAAAAATATTAACCAAAATCTTAAAAAGTGTATAAAATAATGGATAATTCTGAAAAACAGATTATTTAGCGTTTTAACGCAATTCATATTGATTTTATGTAGTAGAAACTTTAGTATGGTTTGTGCAATAGTGCGCAAAACAAATACAATTAATTATGAGTAAAAACGAACGTAAATCGCTTAGATTCTGGGCGGAAATAACGATTGAAGATCCGAAAGAGGTAGAAGAGTTCCTAACTTATTGTGCCAAGGAGCTTGATGCGGATGAGACTGAATCGGTTTCATACCCTGACTTTGAAGAATACTACTACAGAGGATTTAAGTAAAAAACTATTAAAAAAGTGACCTGATTTTCCTGGCCACTTTTTATCTTTTTTATGTAATATTCTAGTTGAGAATACAGATATCTTCAATGTGGTGTGTGTGAGGAAAGAGATCGACGGGTTGAATTTCTTTGAATTTGAATCATTCTTCAACAAGTAATTCAATATCTCTTGCCATGGTGATAGGATTACATGAAATGTAGAGTAGTTTAAAATTATACTGCTTCTTTAAATCTGATAAATATTTTATAACATTAACATGTAATCATTCTCTAGGAGGATCGATAATAACTAATCAAACATTCTTAATCTTTTCTTCTAGTTCAGGGAAGTTGATAAGCATCTTTTCAGCAGGAGAAGCAACAAAATAACATTTATCTTCAACACCATTTATTTTTGCATTATGCCATGCATCTACAATTGCATCTTCAACAATTTCTACTCAAACCAATTCTTCTCATACTCATGATTTTAGAAAAGATAGTCAAATACTTCCTGCTCAACAATAAAGATCTAAGATATTTCATTCGATACGTCATGCCATCTTCATAGCAGTTCAAAATAGTTTCTGAGCTCATAAGGTATTAGTTTGGAAGAAGGAAGATGGAGAAATCCTAAAGTTAACTCTTACTTGTTTTTCTTCCTCACTATCTTCATTAATAACAAATTCAGAGAAATCTAAAATTTCATAAATTGAACCTTCTCACCAAAATGTTTTTATTTCAGTTTCTGAATTACGAATAATATCAGCTAATCAGTTGTTATAACTTATAACAAATGTAGAAACTTCTTCTTTTAATATTGGATCTTCTTTAAGAGTCTCCATGAATTTAGACCAAAGCTCTGTATCATTTCATACAAGATTATTATCAGCTACTGATAGATTTATAAGAATTTGATTAGTATTAACTCATTCTCTGATAACGAGATGACGGAAAAATCATTGATGATTTTTTTGGTCATAAACAGATAATCATGAATTTTTGCATAACTCTTTTATATGTACAAAAAGTTTATTAACTTTTTCTGATACAAGTCAGCAGTGGTTTACATCAACTATTTTACTAAATTCTCCTTGCTTATGAAATCATAGGTTAAAATTAGCATCAATACTGTATTTCTGCATTCACTCTTTAAGTAAATCTTCTTCCTTTCTTCAACTCTTTTTCGCTTTTCTAAAGTTCTCTTCTAGTTGTTTATAAACTCAGAAACTAAACTCAATTTTATTTCTATATCACTCATGCAATGGTGATCCAACAATAGGAAGAAAAGTAATTTCTTGTTTTTTTAATAGTTTTCAGAATGCATCTTTAACAATATCTTCTTTTAATTTTAATTGTGCATCGTAATTCATTACCTGCCATTTACAACCTCAACATCATATAGCATAAGGAGGTAATGTATTATTTTCATCTTTTTCCATAAATGGAGAAAAAAAATGCTGACAGATAGCATGACCTGTTATTAATTTAGGATCTTGTTTTTTTATCTCCAATAAATGTGCTTCAATATAATCCTTTTTGCTATTAACTACACGTACATCAACGATACTTCAAGGTAAAGCACCTCATTTAATAAGTACTTTTTTTCAATCAGGAAGCGATGCTATTCCAATTCCTCAGTATCAAATCTTGTATACAGTAAGTCATTTAATGATTTTTTGCATGAATTTAATTATTATGTTTAAACATAAAATAAGTTAAAGATTGACGTTTTTATTTCAAGAATTATTTATAAAGAAAAGGAGTCTCGTAAATCTAACGAAACTCCCTTAAATTCCTTGTGGTCAACTCTTATAAAAGCTTGCAGGAAGAGTAAATTTTCTGACGTCTTCAATCACTTTTTTACTCGGATAGAGATATAGTACATAATTCTCTGTTTTTGCGAGCAAATATCCGTTATTTCGAAGATAGTTGTAGCTATCCCTGAAGGCCTTATGAAATTTGTCGATAGGCTCCTCGAATAGTGATACTTTACCAACATCTTGCATCGGGATATTAGCATGAAGCTTTAATACAGGAGAATCCTCTTTCAAAAAGCCAAAGCTGAGAATGAGCTTCAGGTAATAGAAGAATTTAATTCTTCTGAAAATACTCATTCTTTTTTTGTTTGCATTGACCAACTTCTGTTTGGCTTGATAATCGAAGTATGCTTGTTGCACATCATCGTTAATCATTTGTTGCCTTACAGCGACCCATTTCTTCTCTCGCCTAGACTGGTCGATAATCCAAGCGAGAAGCTCTTCAGCTTCCATCATTTCATTCCCATTTTCATCAATGATGAATTTTGGAAGCTCATAGTTCTTGAACTTGAGTTGTTCAGGTGAATATTCAACTACAAGTCCAGTAATGTTTTTGATCTCTTTCATATTATATTTGTATTTGTTTTATTGACATTATTGTCAAAAGTGATATTACATATATAGTAAAGAAAGTCAAGAATAAATAAAAACACTACAGAGTAGTTTATAACTGTAGTGTTATTAATAATTATTTTTTATAATAAAGTTCTTTTCGTTTTTTTATAACTTTTTTATCGTTGTCATATGTTAAATGTTCTTCAATAGAATCTATAGGAAATTTACAAATACTTGTAACATCATCCTCAAAATTTTTTACTCAAATTTCCTCAACTTTCATTGCAAAGTAATGAACTTCGCTATCATTAATTAATCAATTTTCTTCATAGTTGTAATAAATAGTCATGATTTCTCATAATATTTTTCATTTTATTCAAGTCTCTTCAAGGGTTTCTCTGTATGCTGTTTCTTCAATACTTTCTCATTCTTCGCAGTGTCATTTAGGGAGAGAATAGTCTGGTGTTTTTCTATTATCTCTATAAACGATATAAATATTCTTTCAATCTGATAATACAGATCATGCTTTTAATTTTTTTATATGTTCCATGGAATTTATTCTTATAAAATTATTCTCAAAAGAATTTTTCATAAATCATTTTGAATCATAATTTCCAACTATTACTATTTTTCTGTCCCTTTCATAATGAATAATCAGTGTAACGGATGTTAACAGGAACTTCAACAAAGTTTAGTTTATTAAGAGCTATCTGTTCATTGATTTCGTTAGCATAATGCATTCAATCAGCATTTATATTTATTTTGTTAAATGCATCTAATGTGTAAACCCTATATCCATTATGTGGATCGGATACTCTTACTCAATAAAATATCATTGTTATAATTCTTGATATCCAAAGGATAACTCTTCTTGATTTTGGCATATCATATGATTTTGCTCCCTTAATAAACCTAGATCATAAGAAGAGGTCAGCATTTTTATGTTCTTTCATAGCTTTTTGGAATCTTTCGAGATCTTTGATATCCATTTGACCATCAGGATCAAATCCAACAACCCGTTTAATGCCTAATTCATTAGCATATTTTTTAATAAATGCATATCCAGATTTGTTAGCGGCTCATCCTCATCTATTAATAGTATGAGAGATGATAATCATTAAACATTTTGGATATTGTTTTTTCTTTTCTCTTAAAATATCTAATGAATTATCTTTAGATCAATCATTAATAAAGACTATTTTCCTTACTCAGTATTCAACGAGTTCATCTATTGTTTCTCAAAGTACTTTTCATTCATTATAAACTCTAATATTAAAGATGAATTCATCAAGTTCTTTACTATTTTCAAATTGAGCAATCTGATCTTTATTTTCATTATAAGCTTCATTTATTGCTGTTGTTGAAATTAATCTTGTAAGATCATTTCAGTTCTTTGACATAATATTAATAATATGGAATACGCAATAGAGGAGTATAATGATTGAAAAATATACAACCAAATCTGCTCATCTATTAAGTCAGAATGTTATTCCTATAGCATTTAGCCACTGTATTTTTAATGAAAAAATTCAGATAATTAACGCTCAGCAGAAGAAAAATAAGAAAGTAGCTAGTGATATTTTATGCCTTTTATATGTTCTACAGTCTAGATAGATAAAGGCAATACTACAAATAATTAATAGAATCTGAAGTTTTGTCATTCTTAATAGTTGTAGATAAACAAAAAAATACTATTGTTCTGAAGTTTTAATACAAGCAAAAATATTAAGAAATAAAAAAGCAGAGATGGATTTTCTCTGCTAATAATGAATATGATTAAAATTAATTTAAAGTTGCTTGATAGCGAACGCTTGTTCTGTCTTTAGGATATTCAGCAATAATAGGTTTATCTCCTTTTGAGAAGTCTAATGTTGCGATTGTGCTATTGTCTGGAGTTACTAACCAGAATACTCCATCTTCTCCATTATTGTATCTTTCTTCTGCTTCTTCCCAGCTTTGAACCTTGTTGTTAACGTTTAGTCTAAGAATAATATTTAAGTCTGA
>CAMJIH010000028.1 GCA_946405785.1 uncultured bacterium
TTTGAAATAAATACTGGATTTAAGTTAGTTACTTGAGCTAATGAAGCATATTATGTATTTAGAGTTCATGAAGATAATCCAGATGTTATTAATTGTATCACTGATCCAGAATTCTGAACACATGATTTTCCTATAGCATATTACCAATCTCCATCAGATCCAACAAGATATTATAAAATTGTTCCTAATGAATGCTGAGGTGATTGTAGATTTATCTGAAAAGTAGAACTTTTTTAATAAATAGTGATAGATAAGATGAAAAAACTATTAGTATTCTTTTCTTTTATATTCCTTATTTGACTTACATCTGCTTATGCTCCACGAAAACTTGGTTTAAAACGAAACTGTTCTAATATTGATGATGAAGAAATGAAAACAGCATGTGAAATTGAAAAACAATTTTTTAAATTCACAGAAAGCACATGAACAAGAGTAATGAGTACAACTTGCTGTAGTTTTGAAAGTCACTATCCCCAAGTTTATTATTATCTTCATGATATGAAAAAAACTTGGGAAGTAGAAAGTTGAGAAGTCAGTAAGTTAAATGATTTAGTTCTTAAATTATCTTCGCAAATATATGCTCAATCTGAGGATAAACAAAAATCATTAAATAATCTTGCATGAATATTTAATTATTGCTCAGAAAAATGAAAAACAGCAATAATTAGAAGTGTATGTGACTATTATGCAAATGATATGATTGGTAAAAATCCTAAATTATCAACCATTACTTTCTCTGATATTATGTCAAATTTAAAAAAGAATGATTTTATAAGAAGAACTGCACAATATAGTGATTTGGATGAAATCTATACTCCTATCAGTTATCAATACGCATGAATAAGACATATGTATATGTTCTGAGAGTATGCATTAGGATTGATGGATTGATATGATTATTTTTCAAATGATGGTAATGGTAGTGATTGGAAAAGAATATTGGTAATGAAGGCTTGAGATACTCATTGGCAGGATTTTGCAATAATAGAACGAAATATTTGAGATTTAGATGATTCAGAATTAACTAAAGAGTGAAATAATCTTATACTTACAGTTGGAAAAGAAATCCGATCTTGAATCAAAAGAGAATGAACTTTAAAATGAAAATATAGATTAAATAATGATTGAACTTGGTCATATATAGAGTGTGATTTCTATCAACGGACAAAAGAAAAAGAGATATTAAAAAAAGAAAAGCTTACTAGATGTGAAAATGAACTTTGAGTTAAATTAAAAACAATACTAAATTAATTCCTTCTATTGATTTTTTTATTTATACTACTATCTTTTATCTACTTTATCTTCCTACTAAATCACTATGGCTTCAACCCTAACAGCTGATAACCGTAATATGATTATCAAAATAGCAAAACTATTTCTTAATTCACCTTATGAATTTTGATGAGAAGGTAAATTACCATGAGATCCAACTGATTGTAGTAATTTTACTCAGAATATCTTTTCACAAGTAGGAATTAATCTAGAAAGAGCATCATTTCAACAAAAAGAACAATTTACTAATGCAAAATCTTTCTATGAAGATATAAAGAAAGCAGAAATAGGGGATTTAATCTTCTTTAAAAATACTTATCAATCAGAAAATGAAATCACTCATGTAGGAATATATGCAGGAGATAATACCATGATTCATGCTTGAACACCTAAAGTAGCTGTTGTTAATTTAGCTGGATATCGAAGAAGTCATTTTAAAGGAGTAGGAAAAATCAGTGCATTTGCTAAATCATATAATGATGCTAATGCTAAAAAGAATTATGAAAAACTTTGATGAGTAATTGATGTAATTCCTGTTGGATATGAAGAAGCTGAAACTCTAAAAGCAGTTAATGCTGTGATTGCTGTATTAACTTCAACTTGGGCAGATCTTCCTGAAAACTTTCAAAACACAAGTGCTGCATATGCTAAAGCATTAAGAGAAACATATCCTAAAGCAAGAAAGCTAGAAAAAGATCAAGCCAAGAAAGTTTATCAATCAATAGCAGATTTCCTAAGTTATGCATATAAATATGCATGAGATGAAGAAAAAGAAAAATATGCTGAATTAGCATCATTCTTAAGAGCTAAACATAAATTACAAAGTTAATTTTATTCCTATTACTTAATGCTAATGCCAGAAATAACGAGTAAATACGATATTGATAAGGATTGAAAAAATCGATGGCGAGCTGCAAATAGTTTCACAAATGGCAATTGAGTTAAAACCATGCCAATAGAGGATCAAGAGATGGTAGAAAAGTTGAAAGGCTTAAATGAAGAAGAAACTAAAAAAATTATCACTCCATATCTTGAAGAAAAATATCAGCTTAATAAAGAAAAAATGGATGAGGTTGTTGTCAAAATGACTGAATATCTCAATGAACAAAAAGCTGAACTCTTTGATGCAATGGAGAAATTAACTCGTCATTCTATTGATTATGAACTATTTACTATCTATTTAACCACATTAAATAGATGTCCTTATAGTTGGCAAAATGGTGAAATATGGATGGTTGATACGAAATCAGAATACAGAAAAAGAAATTGGACAGGAATTTTTGCTCATGAATTACTACATATGCAAACTCATAAATACTATGAGAATGTTGAACCAATGTCTAAACTTACACCAAGACAATTTAATGATTTAAAAGAATCTCTAACATTCTTACTTAATCATGAATTTAAAGGTATAGATATGCGTATAGATACTTGATATCCTCAGCATAAAGAGTTAAGAAAAGTTTTAGAAGAGTATCGATTAAATTCAGATAAAAATTTTGATGACTTGATAGCTTTTGGCTGTGATTATATGATAAAAAATAATTTATAAAAAAACTGGCTATAGTTATCTCAACCACAGCCAGTGAATCTTTTTCGAAAGTCGTACCTCCCTGAGGAAAATACCCAGGAACAATCAATCGATCAAATTTTTAGTTACGTAGACATCGCTTCCAGTTCCGCTGGACTCGGACCAAAACATTGTGTAATGGCATAATCATAATAATGGACAGATAGAAAAATTCAAGATAAAAAGAAAAAACCTAACATCAAGTTAGGTTTTTACTATGTAAAATAATTATTCATCTTTTTTAACGATAGCGATTCCTAGTGAATTCAATAAATCATCATCAATTTCACTTGGAGCGCTTAACATAACATCTCTATATTTTTGGTTCTTAGGGAAGATGATAACTTCACGGATATTTTCCATATTTTGATAAAGCATAATAATTCTATCGAATCAAAATGCACATCCTCCGTGAGGTGGAACACCATATTTGAAACATTTTAATAAGTGACCAAATCTTACTTGGATTTGTTCTTCTGTTAATCCTAAGATTGCAAAGATAGCATGTTGTAATTCTCTATCATGGATTCTGATACTACCTCCACCTAATTCATATCCATTCAAAGTAATATCGTATGAATCAGATTTTACTTGAAGAAGTCTTGCTCTTTCTTCATCAGTCATTTTACCTCCTTCAGATAATTTCTTTCCTAATTCTTTTACAAAAGGAATATCTTCATCTTTAGGTTTAGTAAATGGGTGGTGAGTAGATCCTAAACTTCAATCATCTCATACTTCAAATAAAGGCATATCAACTACAAAAGAGAATCCTAATTCATCTTCTTTACCTTTAAGAAGATCTAATTCTTTAATAGCTTGAAGTCTTAACATTCAAAGAAGTGTACAACATTTCTCCCATTCATCAGCTTGGAAGAATACTGTCTTATCATTTCATTCTATATTAGCTATTTTTCTTAATTCAGCGATAGCGTTTTCATCAAAGAATTTAGCAACACTACCTTTAACTCATTCTTCAGTAAATGCTAACCAAGGTAGAGCTTTAGAACCATAACTCTTAATATATGCTTCATATTTCTTTTCTACTTCAGATCTTCACATAGCTTTAGGAAGTACGATAGCTTTAATAGATTCAGCTTCTTGAAAGATAGAGAAGTCTGCTTTTTTAGCCCAATCAGTTACTTCGATAAACTCCATATTTTCAACTCTTAATTCTGGTTTATCGATTCCATATTTATTCATACTTTCTTCCCATGTTAGAACAGGGAATGGTTCTTCTTTAATAGTCTTTTGAGGATAATATTTCTTAGTAATATGTAAGAAATATTCTTCAACTAAATCTAAGATATCTTGCTGTTCAACAAAAGATAATTCAAAGTCAACTTGAGTAAATTCTGGTTGACGATCTCATCTTGGATCCTCATCTCTATAACATCTCGCCATCTGATAATACTTATCAAATCCAGCAACCATAAGCATTTGTTTATGTTGTTGTGGAGATTGAGGAAGTACAAAGAATTTACCTGGTTCAAATCTAGCAGGAACAACAAATTCTCTAGATCCTTCAGGTGTATTCTTCATAAAAGTAGGAGTCTCTAGATGTAAGAATCCTTTTTGATCGAAGAAGTTCATAGTTTCTAAGAAAAGTTTATGTCTCATGATAACATTATCTTTCATAGTCTTTCTTCTAAGATCAAGATAACGATATTCTAATCTTAAATCTTCTCATACAGCGTTCTCATGATCTACTGAGAATGGTAATTCAGCGCAAGTTGAAAGTACTTCAATACTACTTGGTTCAATTTCTACTTCTCAAGTAGCCATATCTTTGTTAATCATATTAGCAGGTCTAGAGATAACCTTTCATTTAATACGAAGAACATATTCAGCTTTTATTTCAGGTAATTCAAATCATGCTTTTGATGGATCAAAAGTAACTTGAGTGATTCCATATCTATCTCTTAAATCGATGAAAGTCATTCATCATAAGTTTCTTGCTTTGTTTACCCAACCAGTAAGGGTAACCTCTTGTCCTAAGTGTGTTGAGTTTAACTCTCAACAAGTATGTGTACGTAGCATGTGTATGAATAAATATAATTAAAGTTTTAATAAGTTATCAACTATTAATCTTAGATGAAGATATCTCTTGGTTTAGCACCATCAGCTGGTCAAACGATACCTCTTTCTTCTAAGATATCCATTATTCTAGCAGCTCTAGCAAATCAAACTCCAAGTTTTCTTTGTAATAGAGTAGCAGAAGCTTTTCTTGTCTCAGAGATAACAGCTATAGCTTGATTTACTAAATCTTCATCATCTCAACCCTCACCTCATCAGAAACTTGATCATGCTGTTTCTGGTTTGCTTTCTAGTGCTGCAATAATCTCAGGATTATAAACATCATCTTCAGTTAATCATTGCATATATTTATTTCTTAATTGAGCAACAACAGCATCAATTTCATCTGTAGATACAAATGGAGCCTGAATTCTGATAGGGAATTTAGTAGATGGATCCATATATAACATATCTCATTTACCAACTAAGTCCTCAGCACCTTTACGTCAAAGGATAGTTCTTGAATCGATTTCTGATACTACTCAGAACGCAATTCTTGTAGGAATATTAGCTTTAATAAGTCATGTAATAACGTTAACAGAAGGTCTCTGAGTTGCAAGAATAAGATGGATCCCTACAGCTCTAGCTTTAGCAGCCAAACGGTTAATACAGTTCTCAACTTCTTTTCTATTAGCAGAACTTGAGAGCATCATATCAGCCATTTCATCAATAATGAATACAATACGATACATCTTTTCTTTTCATTCTCTTTCTGCTTTTTGGTTATATTCCATTAAGTTCTTAACTCTTACTTCTTTTAATTGAGTATATCTTCTCTCCATCTCATTAACTGTCCATTGAAGTAATTTAATAGCTTTTCAACTATCATATACGATAGGAGCAAGAAGATAAGGAAGTCCAGAATACATCTCTAATTCAACTTGTTTAGGATCAACCATTAAGAATTTTAATTCAGCTGGAGTATTTTGGAACATTAAAGAGATAATAAAGTCGTTTACTCATACAGATTTTCAGCTACCAGTTGCTCATGCAATAAGTAGATGAGGCATACCTTCAAGTGCTTTTACTTGTACAGCTCAATCAATTCATTTTCAAAGTGATAGAGTAGTACTTTCTTTTTTCATTCCTTCTAAGAACTCTCTAGTATTGATGATATCTCCGAGTTTAACCATATTTGGTTTTGGATTAGGGATTTGGATACCTACTAAATCAGTTCATGGAATAGGAGCGATAATTCTTAATGATTTAGATTTTAATGAAAGTTTAATATCGTTAGCAAGATTTTCAATAGCTTGGATTCTAATACCTTCAGCTGGTTTAATCTTTATCTGAACAATAGATGGTCAGATATCAAATCCTTCAATAGTGATAGGTACTCAGAATTCAGATAATTTAGTTTGTAATGATTTAGACTTTTCTACTAAGAAGTTTTCATCAATAGATTGTTGTGATCAAAGATTTGTTCATAGAGTTGTTGTTGGGAATGTCGGTTTATCTCATGAGAAATGAATAGTAGGTTTAGGTCTTTTCTCTTCAACTTTCTCATCAACTTGTTTTTTAATTAGATCTTTGATAAGTGAACCCGATTTCTTTCAAGCATCAATAGCATTACCAGTAGCTTTAGAGATTTTTTCTCTGATTTCATCTGTAGAAACATCAGGTCTTGTAATTGTTATTGTAGCTCTTTCAGTCTTAGATTCAGATCTTCTTTCTCTTGGTTTAGGAGCTTCTTCAATACTAATCTTAGGTAATTTAGGAAGACGAATATTAAAGACATATAATAAATAGAAAACCATTAGGATGAAAAGTATTGCGATGATAGCTTTAATTGCCATGATATATGATCAAGATTCATTCTCTAGTCATCTTTGAAGTAACCAGATAAGTGGCCAAGAAAAATATCATCAGTTTTCTAACCATTTAATAGGAGTATTTGGTTCCCAAGTATATACATTTAAACCAGCAGATACTACCATTAATAAAGAGAAGAAATATTTCATTAAGAATCTTGCGAGATATCCTTTAAATAGAATAAGTAGTCCTGTGAAAATACAGAATCAAAAAAAGAAAATTAATCATTTTTCTCAGAATGCTATTTTGCTGTATTTTGTGAAAAATTCAAATATAGGAGATCCTTCAGCCATAGCTCTTGAAAAGAAGTAGAGCACTCAAAGGATTATTAATCAAAATCAAACATGATTCCTATTTAAGTTATAACTTTTGGTACTTATTAGACGTTTTCTCCTTCTAGCCAAAACAATGTAATAATCATATAAAATTTGCTTTTATTTATAACACTTATTAATAGCAATTTTATGTGAAGTTTCAAGCGAAAGGGGGTACAAAAAATTTCTAACTTATTGCTAATTATTAGGAAATTTATATAGTACTACCAACTAATTTTGAATATATCTAAATATTGAAATTTACTTTTTCTAAACATACATGACGAAAAAAAACTGAAATGTATGATCTATTAAAAGATTTTTTTCTCCTTTAAAAGGAAATTTTCGAACCTTTATAAAAAATGTTTTTGTAAGTTGTTTCTATTCATTTTTTACAATTCTGACAGTTGAAGTTTTTAAAAGAGCTACAACACTTATTCAAAATAATGATGCTGACTGAGTAAAAAACTTAATTATCATCTATGTTATTATTATAGTGGTATTTGTTATTTTTAACTGGCTTTCTAGACAAACAGAAGCGAGCTTAAGACACGATTCAAAAAGACTGATTCAAAAGAAAGTATTCCCAGTATTCTTTAAATTGGATAATACAAGTATCGAAAAGTTAGGGACTTGAAAGATTCAACAAGTGATGAATGCTGGAATGTCTAATTGGAGAGAGCTGTTTAAAAAACTTACTCAAAAGATCCCTGATTTAGTAATTCTTTCAATCTTTGTTTTATACCAAATTTTTCAAATTTGAGGATGGAAATATATAGCTATATTTTTCCTTCTCTTCTGATTCGTATTTTCAATTGTAACAGCGTTAAACAAAAAATGATTATCTTGGAGACAAAAGAAAGAAATAATTAACGGAGAACATTGAAGACAATTTGTGAAAATGATTATGTCTAAAATGGAAATAGTTCAAAATAACCAAGAAAATGCTGAAATACAAAAAGATGATAAAATCTTACAGGAGATAAAGAACTGTGATTTACATATCAATACGGTTTGATGGTTCCTTTATCGAACTTGAAATCTTTTCTCTCTTATGCTTAATATATTTATTCTTTATTATTGATGGACTATCGTAAAATATGGAGGAGATTTATCATTATTTGTATGACTTTTAGCTTCAGCTACATTATTCCAAAAAGTACTTGATAGTTCAATTATCCTATATAAAGAGTTTACTAATGAATTTACAGCAGTACAAAGACTTCGAGATACGTTTGATGAGATTCCAAATATGAAGAATAAGTACTCAGATACATTATTTAAATATAAGAAATGAGATATAAAGATTGATAATATCACATTCTCTTATGATAGTAAATCCAATATTTTTGAAAACTTTTCATTAGATAT
>CAMJIH010000029.1 GCA_946405785.1 uncultured bacterium
AGTTTTACAGTAAATAACGCTCTATTAAGTCGCTGCCGTCTTTTTGTGTTTGAGAAAATTACTCCTGAAGATGTGTTTGAATTTCTTTCTAAGCAAAAAGAAACTATTAAAAAACATTACCCTGAGATTACTATTTCTGATGAAGTACTCAAATTCTTAGCAAAGAATGCAAACTGAGATTTAAGAAATGCCATCAATCTTTTAGAATCTGCATTACTTTTACTTTGAAAATGAAAACTCACTGAAGATCATTTAATCAAAGCATGAACACAACAAGTTTATTATGATAGAGATTGAGAAGAACATTATAACATCATTTCTGCTGTTCATAAATCACTTCGTGATTCAGATCCTCATGCAGCATGTTATTGGATCCAAAGAATGTTAGTTGCTTGAGAAGATCCGCTCTATATCGCAAGACGTCTTTTACGTTTTGCTAGTGAGGATATTTGATTAGCTGATAATAACGCATTACTTCTTGCTAATCAGGTTTATGATGCTATTCAAAAAGTTTGAATGCCTGAATGTTCAATATTTTTGATGCAATTAGCAGTCTATCTTGCTAGAGCTCCTAAATCTAACTTAACAGAAAAAATTGATTTAGCAACAAAACAAGATATCAAAAAATATTGAAATCTACCTGTTCCTATGCATATTAGAAATGCACCAACAAAAATGATGAAAGATTTATGATACTGAAAATGATATAAATATGCTCACGATTATCCTTGAGCTAAGGTTGATCAAGAACATTTCCCTGATGAATTAAAATGAAGAAAATATTTTTAACTTCTTTAATAGTATGAAAAAAATCAATATTGCATGGGCATGATGATGAACATGAGGTCATGTCTTTCCAATAAAAAGTCTTATTCAATATCTTCATAATAATGAAAAACTCAAAGCTGAAGTTAATAATATGGTTTGGTTTTGAAAAAAATGAAGTTTAGAAGAAGAAAATTATCAACAGCTAAAAAAATATATCGATAATCTTTATTTTTGTTCTATCCTCTCCTGAAAACGAAGAAGAGAAAAATCTTTTTTTGCTATTTGTAAAAATTTATGGGATTTAGTTTTGTTTTCATGTGGAATTGTTCAATCACTTTTTGCTCTAAAAAAATATAAAATTGATGTCGTTTTTTGTAAATGAGGATATGTAGCATTACCTGTTGTTTTTGCTGCAAAATTTTTGTGAAAAAAAATTATTGTTCATGAATCTGATGTCCATCCTGGATTAGTTAACCGCATTGGATCTAAATATGCGAAAAAGACATTTACTGGATTTGATAATGTTTTGAAAGGTTCTGAAACGGTTGGACAAATTCTATCTGATGATTTATTACCTGATTCATCAAAAGTAAATCAATCTAAGCAAACAGAAGTATTAGTTATGTGAGGATCTCAATGATCTAAGAATCTTTATGAAGCACTAGCTGAGGCATTAAAAAACAAAGAGTTAGAAAATATGCATTTTGATATCGTATTATGAAAACTCAATAAGGAAACATGAAAATTATTTGAAGGATTTAAGAATGTTACTTGTCATGATTTTCTTTCTCAAAAAGAAATGTGAGAATATTATTTGAATTCTGATATTGCTATTACAAGAGCTGGAACAACATCTCTTGCTGAACAAAATCTTTTTGATTTAAAATTAATTATGATTCCAATTCCTTGGACTCATGATCAAAAGGATAATGCTAAATGGTATGTTAAAAATTATGATTGAATTCTTATTGATCAAGATGATCCAGAATTTATAAAGAATCTTCAAGATACCCTTCTCTCTTTGAAGTCTTATAAGAAATCGTTATCATCAAAAGACAGAAAAAAAGAAATTAGTATCGCTAAAGAAAAAATATTAAATGCTATTCTTTATCATTAAAACTTAATTATGCATATTGTTATTGTTTGAGCTTGAGGAAGTTGAATATCTAATTTGGCTCATATTATTTGGGATTTGTGATACAAAAATCTTGTTGCTATTGATGCTCAAGAAAGTCAGATTACAACAGCTCTAAAAGATAAATGAATCCCTGTAAAAATTGGGCACTGAAAATATGATATTAAAGATGACGATATTGTTATTTATTCTGAAGCAACCAAGGATTCTCCTGAAGTTCAAAATGCTTTTACTCTAAAAAAAGAACATCATCTTCCTTTGAAAATTTGGAACTATTTTGAGTTTTTATGAGAGTTAAGTAAGTATTTCCGCACCGTTTGAATTGCTGGAACTAATGGAAAATCAAGTTCAACTTCATTAGCAATTTTTGCATGAAAAAATTGTATTCCAGAATTATGATTATGAATTGTTTGAGCTTTAGTTCCTGATTTATGAAACAAAAGTTATTATTTAAAAGAAGAAGCAAAAGATGAATTCCATCAATTATTTGATTTTATCTTTACAGGCAAAAAACTTCCTTATGAATTAGTTAAAAAATATTATTTCTTCTTGGAAGCTTGTGAATACAAAAGACATTTCCTCCATCTCGATTTAGAATATCTACTTATCACAAACTTAGAACTTGATCATACAGATTATTATAAAGATTGGGAAGATTATCGTTCTGCTTTCTTAGAAATGAATCAAAATACAAAAAAAACAACTTTTGTTTTAGAAAACGAGAACAATACTGTATCAACTGATTATACTGGGTTTAAAAACATTAAGATATTGCCTATTAAACATTTTGAACTTGATAATGTTCGATGAAAACACACTGATTGTAATGCTTCATTAATTTCATGATTATTACAAGAATTAAATCCTTCATTAACTGAAGAAAAAATTGAAAAAACATTTAAACCTTTCAGATGAGTTTGGAGAAGATTAGAATATCTTTCAACTTTAGAAAATTGAGCAAAAGTATTTACTGACTATGGTCATATTGCTTCATCATTAGAAATTTGATATAAAACATTAAAGGAACGTTTTCCTGAGAAAAAGATTCTTTGTGTTTTTCAACCTCATCAAATGCGTAGAGTTTTAGCATGATGGGAAGAATTTAAAAAAGCATTACCTTTATTTGATAAAGCTATCATCTATTCTATTTATGCAGCTAGAGAACCATTAGAATTATTTAAAGAAGAACCTTTATTTATTGAGCATAAATTTAATAGCGTTCGTGAAGTTTGAGAATTCTTTGCTCAAGGAGTATGAGCTGAATATTTTGAAGATTTTGATGAACTTTCAAAAAGAGTTCTAGAATTATCAGATAAAGATACTATCGTTGCTGTATTTACTGCATGAGACTTAGATTATCATATCAGAAAGTTATTAAAAATCTGTTAATTTTTTCGTTAAAAAAAGTGCCACCGCTGTGGCACAACCTCGGAGGAAACCGAAGTTTACTGTTTTTTAGATGTTTTAACGTTAAATGTTTCTCTCGAAACAATAATTTTATACATAAGTGAAGATATTATTTCAACTAGATTATTCATATTCTGATATAACTGTATCAAGATTAATATCATTTTCTATCATTTTTAATAACATAGATAATTCCTCTTTATCTGCATCTCTTACTTTTCCTTCTCAATACTCATTTCTAACTGATTCTATATTATCTACTAAGCTTTTGAAAAATTCTTTTTTATCTCTCTTAAGTACTGCATCTTTTTTTAAGATAAAGACTCTTTGATAGTCATTAACTTCGACATATACTCATCAATTAAAAAATTCATAATCGAGTCTTGTAGGTTCTCAGTTATTTAATTCATGAGTAACAAATGATATTTTCTTTAACCTAGGATATTCCTTTATATCTTTTAAAAATGATTCTGTGTTATCAAAGTGGATAAGTATATTTTTATCTTTGCGAGATGTATATTTTTTCCAATTTTCAGATTTTAATGCATCTAAATTTTTTGTATCCTTTATTCAGAATTTCCTTATTTCTTTTTCTAAACTATTTATAGATTGGATTAAACATCCTGAGAAGATATCGTTAATTCATTCGTAGTCAACCATATAGTCTACTCCTCTAAAATTAATAACTAATCATGTGTGTCTCATACTTGCAACCCCCACAAAATTATCATCATTATTCTTTAATCTGTATATTGAAATTTTTATATCCAAACCAGCTTCTCTTAAGGCATCAAAAAACTTATAAAGACTTAAAGTTCGGTTAGTACAGCTTCATCATTTACAATCATAATCAAAATCCCAGTGTTCTTCATATGCATTATTATAAAATTGTTCTCATAATGTCATATTTTTATATTCTTCAAGTGATGTTTTTGAAATTGAATTATGGAATTTTCTTACATGGAAATTTCAATTTAATGCATTCAAGAATTGACAAGTATCAATAAATATTTTTTTCTGAAATTCATCGTTATTCTGTATTTTTGATTGGTTCCTAACAAATCTTCTTAATTTTGTAAAAATATTATCTATTCAAGTTATAACATCTTGAGAAGATTGTGGATTAAATAAAGCATTCATAAGATCTTTACAAAATCTATCTGTATAAAGATCTCTTCTTTTTTCTAAATCATCTGGTAGTAATGAATCTCTCATAGAAATAATAATTCCTATTAAACATCGGTATATTATAAATCAATATACATAAAGTCAAGTATTAAAAAATCTGGAGAGTATAACACACTCCAGATTTTATGGTTAAGTTGTGTTCAACATCACGCTGGATCCATCCAGAAATCCTCAACTTTCAGATTAGAAGCATCCTCCATTTCAGAAGCAATTCTGAGAGTGAAGAGCTCTTCTGAATAGCCTTTCTCATCCGTTTTCTCCATTTTTCTAAGGAGAGGGAGTTGAGAAATAAGGACATAGGGTGAAAGGAACTTGAATCCAAAAGCATAATAATACATTCCATCTTCAGTCACCTCAAGCATTCCCGGATTCTTCCAGAAATAGATGCAGCTGAAGAGCGATGCACATGCAAGGATATGAGGGATTTCTGTAATTGCATTAATCTCCTCAATACCACTCGTAAGCATAACACTACTTTTGTGGATAGATATTGTAACACGTTTCCCCATCTCATGGAACTCAAAAGAAATGGTCTTTGATTCGCTTGGCACAAGGAAGTTCGGATTAATCTTCAGATTAATCATAACATCTCGAACCACTTTTTCAAAGCCATCTGGATTGTTCACACTATCACAATGAAAGAATGGGACACCAATAAATTGTCCTTTCCCATCAATTGAGATTTCAATGGGATCTGGGAGTTTGTCTGTTCCAACGATTCTTCTTTCCCCAGATCTAAGAAGGTCGTTGATTAGTTCTGCATAAGGAAATCTCTCCATACTTAATCCTTTCTTTTATTTTAGTATTTATTTTATTAGTCGATTTATATTCAAGCCACTGTTTAATTTCAAGGTTTAATACTGGTTTTTTTAGTATCTGTATTTTCATTTTTTTCTTTAAAAATTTTCTCACTTTTTTTGTCACAAAACGCAAGTTTATTCGTATTAAAAAGTGAATCTAGAGGGAAATTCGTTGTGAGTCTAACTTTGGGTGTCATTATATATCCTAGTTTTTCTTTTATAAAATGAAATTAAGCACATATTTTAATCAGCAAGGTGAAGAAAGACTTTCAGACGAAAGAAAGATTGCTCTTTATCAAAGAATTTGTGAGGAAAGATCTAAAGCTCCTCAAAGTTTTTTGAGAGCGCATTTTTTCAGAAAGAACAGAGTGTACGCAATGCTATCTCTTGTTCTTATTTTTTCTTTGTTCTGAATTTTCTTTTGAGACATTCCAGAATTCAATGAATATAGAGCATTCTGGACTGAAAAGACACCTAGTTGAAATTATGTAAGTGCTGATTATGTTGCTGAAGTTCTTGAAATTAATTGAGATTATATCATAGAAAAAGAAGGTAAGACATTCCAAAATTCAGTTCTTTTTGATGGAGATATTATCACATTAAAAGATAGTGCAAAAATTATCTTTAATATTAATGATCACATTAAGACTGAGATTCAATGACCTGCTAAATTCACAATCAATAAAGTTTCTAATGGAAAGTATCATCTCCTTTTGATGGAATGAGATTATCTAAAGATTGATAGTGAAGAAAGTGAAGATATCCTTCAAGTTGAAACAGATGAAATGGTTGTTGCAACAGAAAAGGATGAAAAAATAGCATTAACCTTAACAAAGAATAATACTAAAACTACTCTAGAAAATAAGTGATCTGCATTAGTTGTTACTGATAAAGCTGAAGAAGAAGAGATTACTTTAGAGTCAGAAAAATTATTAACTATGGCTCCTAATGATATTACTCATATCAGTGATATCAAAGCATTCTCATCTGCTTTAAGTAAAGGTTGAAACTTAACTTATACTACAAGTATTACTTGAGAAGAAAAGAAGGCTGAAACAGCTGCAGAAATAACATATACTGAACTTGAATGAATCATTTCATGAGATGTCTTCTTATCATCTACTGAGAAATGAGTTGGTAATGTTGATAAAGAAAGCATTAATAATGATCTTTCATACAGCACTGATGAAAAACTTATTCCTACAGAAAATCAATTAAGTCAAATCACTGCTGCATTAAACTCTAGTTTCTTGCTTTGAGATGTTAAAAACTTATATATCGCTAAACAAAATTGAGATTCTGCTGCAGTTACATCTGCTTATAGGACAATTCTTTGGAGAGTAAAAGCTGTAGGAGATGCTTGTGAGGTATCTGTATCATTAGATGCAACTTCAAGTAGCATCTTAGCTCAAATCGATAAAGTTGCTGAAGGTATGAACAAATATCACTTCCCTCCAACAAAGAAAAATCAACTCAACACATTGAAAAATTGGATTTCTTATGTTGAAGGAAATAGCTTAACTCAAGACTGGGATGAGTTTATTAATCAACTTCCAGGAAACTTAAAATTCTAAATTAGTTTAGGAAATAATAATATACACTAAAAAACCTGAAAATAAATCAGGTTTTTTGCTTTTTTTTAAAATCTTAGTATACTTAGAATGCTTTATAAAATCTGTATTTATGAAAAGGGAAGAGACCTTAAAAGATAAATTTTCAATTCCAGTTAATGTGAGATGGATCTCAGCATCTTTTTTCTTATTCATGATTTGATGGTGACTTTGATGAGATACTTTTTTTTCTATATACGTAAAATCAATTTTATGAGTTTGATTAGGAGTAACTTTAATATGAACTCTTTTAGCATTTGTTAAACTACTCGTTACGATACCTGCTGGAGTTATGAATGATCAATGAAACACAAGATACCTTCTCTTACTTTGAAAATTAATCTATGCTGTTTCTTGATGTTTATACTTTACAGCGTGAATAAATCATTCTGCATGGTGGCTTGTTTTAGCTGTAATTGCTAATGGTATTGCCAGTGCTACTATGTTTACTTCCTATCGTAATATTTATTGAAAAAAAGGAAAAGCACAAAATCGTAGTAAAGTATTCTGAGTATATTTTTCAAGTATGAACTTAGCTTATGTAATTTGAGCTATTCTTAGTGCAATTCTTGTCTCTTATATTGATTTGCCTTATATGTATCTGTTTATTGTTATTTTTTCTATGTTATCTGTTGTACAAGATAGTAAGATACAGGATTTTATTAAGAAAAAATTTACTAAGAGCTGGAAGAAATTAGAAAACCGTATTCCTGATGTTGAATATGAAATTGATGAAGATCTTGATAATGTGAAAAAACTTTTAGGTAAAAAATGAGTAATCTCTACTTATTTTCAAGAAATTTTTTCACCAGGTCCATGGAAATCTATGTTTGTAACCTTAAAAGGATATTGAATGCCAATGTATGTTGCTTTATGATCTGAAGCCTTAGTAGCATTCATGAATTATGTTGGATTTTTGTTTATTCCGATTGTTGCCCTTGAGAATAATTTAACGCTTCCTCAAATTGCAATTCTATTTGCTGTTATGAAACTACCATATATCGTTAGCGTTTTATTTTGAGGTGTAGGTGATAAATATAGTAAAAAGATTATTATTACCATCCTTGTTTTACTTAGCGCTATCATCTATGTTCTCTTATGAATTTATAAATGATTTTTAGCCATTGTAATTCTCAGTTTTTTAATTTCACTAATGGTCGCATTACTCTCTCCTATTTGCTCTGCGCTAGTTACTTGATATGCTAAATCAAAAGATATTTGAGTTATTTCTTGATTACAAGAATTTGTTAGTAGAATTGGAGAAATAATTTGAGCACTATGATTTTGATTATTTGCCTCATTAGTTTGAATGGATTCAGCATTTATTATTCTATGAATTTCTTTAGCTGTTTTAGGTTGATATCTTCTAGCCAAAAAAATTATTAATAGGAAGACTAGAGATCACGAAGCTCTTAAAGAAAAACAAGCTCATATT
>CAMJIH010000030.1 GCA_946405785.1 uncultured bacterium
ATTCATATAACAACATCTGCAGCATCTGTAAAAGTTAGAGTTAATCATGGTAACGGTTATGGATTAAGTGGATTATCAATTGATCCTAATACACAATGTAATAATGGATTAGCTACAATCCCTTATACATGAGGAGAAATAAAGGTAGAAAATTCTTATGCATGGATTTATACTTGTTCAGCTTCAAAATTCGTTGCATACACTGAAACTATTAAATCTAATGGTGGTGGAAATTCTGGTGGATCAACATGATGAGGTGGAGGATGAGGAGGATCTTCAAGCAGTTCTTCTTCATCAAGTAGTTCTTCTAGTTCAAGTAGTACAATAACTGCGCCTTCAAAAACATCAGATATTAACTTGAGTTGAAAGATTGAAACACCTAATGAAGCATGTTTAAATGTGTCAGAAGAATCTAAGATTAAATATAGTGATGAAGTATTAGATGCATATGCTTGGGCTTATGCAAATGGTGTAACAACAAACGACAATGTAGATTCAGCAAAAGTTTACCGTTATATTACTAGAGCTGAATTAGCTAAGATTATGGTTCAATATGTTGCAGGTGTATTAAAGGAAAAACCAGTAGTAGAATGAACTGTATCTTATTCAGATGTTGATGAAAGTCTTTGAGAGTACGCTAGTTATATTAATCTAGCATATCAATATCAGATTATGTGAATTAATGCAGATGGAACACCACTTAAAGAATTTGGACCAAAATCATTAGTAACAAGAGCTGAATTTGCTTCAGTTCTATCAAGAGTATTATACTGAGATAGATATAATGTTGATGGATCTGAATATTATACAATGCATATTGATGTATTGAATCAAGCAGGTATTATTACAAATACAAATCCTTCAATTCTTGAAAGAATAGAATGGGTATTATTAATGTTACAAAGAGCTTCAAAAGATTTGCCAAATACTAAAAAGGTATCTGATGTCAAAATCTGTCCAATATCGTTAGAAGATGAGCAAAAAGCAGCATATGAATGGGCCCTTAAGTATTGAATTACTTCAATTGATGATCCATATGCAGCAAGGTTATCTGATTGATTGACTAGATGAGAATTCGCAAAAATGATGGTTCAGTATATGATTAATGTATTACATAAAAAACCAATCTTAAATGAGAATGTTACATATGCAGATGTAGATTGAAGCTTATGAGATTTGGAGTGATATATTAAATTAGCATATCAATATCAAATTATGTGAATCCATTGAAATTGAGAACCTCTTGATGAATTCGAACCAAGTAGAATTCTTACTAGAAAAGAGTTTGCTACAGTATTCTCAAGAATCTTATTCTGAGATAAATATAATATTGATGGAAGCGAATATTGGACAAATCATATCAAAGCATTAAAAGAAATTTCTGTATTGACCAATGGAGATCCTGCAATACAAGAGATTAGATGATGGGTAATGCTTATGATGTACAGATCAGCAGATGATGCAAAGAACGTTAATATCTAATCAAAGATATTTAAAAGATCATTCCTGGAGAGGGGTGATCTTTTTTTATAAATCACAGATAAAATAGTTATTACTTACACTGACTTAATGATAAAAAATCGAAGAAAAGGATAATAAAAAAATCGAACTTTAACGTTCGACTTTTATATAATAATTGTTTTTTAGTACGTATCTCAAGGACATCTAACAGCTCTTAGTTTACAATAATTTTTATCCATTTCAAAGCATGCATTTTTTAAACCTCTAGGTTTAGCTGAGAAATAGAGTTTATTAATTTCAGATCCCTCATTTCATCAAATAAACTTACATCCAGGATTAAATGGAACATATTGAATAGTAACCTTATCTAAGTGCTGATTATCTCAAGTAATTTCCATGATAGTAAAGGTTTCTCAATAGAATTTTCCACTAACATCTCATCAACTTAAATGATAGACATAATCAATTGAAATTGCTCATCATGATAGAGTAATATCGATACCAGAATAAGCTACTCAGTTTTCATAATTAGATGCTTGAATTTGAAGGAACTTTGTATCAAAGAAACTTGAAAGTTCTTCAACAGATGATTTAGTTCTTAATTGATCAACACTGTTCCAGTTAAGCAAAAAACCAATACCTAACATAATTCCAATGATAAGAATTACAATTAGCATCTCAATTAAGGTAAATCACTTTCTTTTTTTCATCTTTTAATATCTTTAACATTAAACACCAACGTTTTCCATAACAGTAAATACTACTCAGAAAATTCAAGATGCAACAAGAGCTACAATTACTCACATGAAAATAAGAATAATTGGTTCGAGCATTTTAGAGAATGCATTAATTTGATTATCAAGTTCATCTTGATACATATTAATAACGTTTTGCATTGAATCTTCAAGACAAGCTGTTTCCTCTCATACCTTTATCATAGTTGCAACACTAGGATAAATGAGGCTTGTTTCAGTAGATATAGAAGCATAAATAGTTTTTCAGATTTGAAGTCATGCCATAACATTTTCAATCATATCTTGATAAGCAGGAATACCTAAAATCTCTCTTAAAAGACGGAATGTTTGAACATAATCAAGTCATGATCCAATCATAAGTTTCATATATTTAGCCCATTTAATAAGGTAATATGTTCTTGTCATACCTCATATAAGTGGAGCATTTAACATCATCCATGAAAATTTCTTTTTACCTTGTTCGGTTGTAGAATAAATCCATGCAACGATGCAACCTACTCATAAAATAATGAGAATAGTTTTCCAATATTGTACACAGAAATCTGATATACTCTTTAACACACGAGTGATAAGAGGCAATTTATCCATTTGATCAGAGAACATATCTAAGATTCCAGGAAGCACTGAAGAGAATAAGAATAATACAGCAGCAATAGATCCAACAATAAGGAATGCTGGATATATTAATGCAGAAATATACTTATTTCTAATTTGGTTAATATATTCATATTCATCAGCAAGTTCATGAAGAACGACGTCAAGATTACCAGTACTTTCTCATGTCTTAATAATAGCACTATCTCATTCATCGAAGTATTCTGTTAAACGACCAATAGAATATGAAAAACTTTTACCTTCATTGAGATAATGCATAAGGGTTCAACAAATATTTCTTACAGCATTATTAGTTGTTTCTTTTCTAATAACTTCAACTGCTTGTAGAATAGAAAGTCATCCCTTTAGCATATATACAAGTTCTTTATAGAAAAGTACTTTATCTTTTGCAGAAAAAGAGCCTTTATCTAGAGTACCCATAAAAGATAATATGGTTTTTTCTATGTCATCCTTAGCAACATATTCTCATTGTACTTCAGGAGTTTCAATGGTTTCTTTTCCTTTTGATTTAGTAGTCATTGTTATACAACGATTATTTAAAATAATAAGCAGTTAATGATACTTTTGTTGATTGTTTCTCATCATATTGCATAATATCATAAGATACTTCATCAATAGTATAGAGGATACGATCTTCTTTTTCTTGAATGATATATTGTTCAATATTATCTACAAAAGTGATAAGATCATCTTTATTTTCAAATACAATTTCTGCTTCAATAGGTGCAGAATTGAGGTTAAAACTTCTCTTTTTATCTCCATCTCATACTTCAATATGTTTTACAACTTTAGGTTCTCAAATATGGATTCCCCAGATGGTACCATTTTGAGTTGAACGATTATCTCAAGGAATATTTCTTGTAAGATAACGATCTAGATTCTTTAATACTTTCTTTTCATCAATTACCATTTTTTCAGAATTAAGATCACCCATTTGAAGATATGAAACTACGGTATTGAATTGATCAGCAAGAATTCAAAGTTCTCCAGTAAGAATTGAAGCTTTACATTCTTCTTGCTCATCTTTTGATGTATCGTTAACACATTCTACGATACGATCAGTAACCTTATCGATTCATACACGAGCTTTTTCAAGAGTTGAGTAGTTGTTGAATGTTTGCTTTAAGGAAGCAAGTTGTTGTACTTTACTATCATGAGCGCTTACAGTATTATCGTATTCTGCTTTAGCATCTGGTAGATAAGTTGTACCAACAATTGTTCACAAAATAAGAAGAATAATAACATATACTTTATATTTTGCGTTAACCACTCTAATTTCAGTAATCCTATTAGCTTCAGGATTTAAATCTTCTTCGCTAATATAGGTTGCAGTCTTTTGATTCTCAAGAAGACTGTCCATTAATTGTTTATCTTGTTGCATCGTTATTTACTTTAGCAGATAAAGTGAAAGAAAAACCTTTAATATTATTTACTTCTCTTTCATATTTTCTAATTGTAATGTTGTTAAGGAATTCTAGTTCATTGAATCTATTAATAAGAGAATCTTCTCCTGAATAGAGATATGCAAGATTTCCTACAGCACCATTAAGAGATAATTCCTTAAGATTTACCTTAAAATCAGATAATAAGATAAAATCTTCATCTCCTGAATTAAGACTCTTAAGTTTATTAAGAATATCAAGAATCTTAGTAATATAAGTACTCCAAGGAAGATGAGTTCTCTTTGATTCAAGTTCTTTTACTTCAAGGAATTCTGCGAACCCTTTATGGTTCTCATTAAGATAAAATTGATTATTTGCGTCTTTTTGAACTTGAATTTGTTCATCAAGAGCAACGTTACTTCTTTGTTGAACGTATGCTCTCATATGATAGAATCAAAGGAATCATAGTTCAATAATGAAGGCAGCAGTTAGGAGGAAAAAGACATTTCTCCAAGTTTGTGTAGCTTTAGATAAGCCCATTGTGTGTAAATGAAAAGATAAAAATCTAATATAATTGTAAATCTTTTTTAAAATTTTGCAAAAAATAGGCCTTATTTTTTACATTAAAATGAAAAAATTTTAATAAAATAAAAAAAATTTGCGTAATGATAAATTTTCAAATATAATAGAAGGGATTTTAATATTAAAAATAAAAAATGGCTGCAAAAATACAAAGGAGCAAATCAGGTGCATGACGATTATTATTTAAGTATAAATTACAAAAACTTAGATGGAAATTTAAACAAGTATTTTTGCTATGTCTTGGATCTGCAATGATATATTGGGCTTGAATGAAACTATATCTCCATGGATTGGATTTGTACCTATTATATTGAGTAGTTTGAATTTGACTTATCCCATTCTGGTATGGATTAAAATGAGTATTCCAAATGTTAACATGATGAATACTAAAAAGTGCTCTTCTAAGATCGTGAGCAAAAATGGATGCAGTTATTTATAAAATAGAATATATTGAATCATGGAGTACTTATCAAAAATGAACATTCATTTTTGCAAGACCAAAAGGTGGTATATTAGAAGGTATGGGAGTTATATTCAAAAGTGAAAGATTGAGTTTTTCAATCCCCCCAGAAGTATTAAAACCATGAGATTTAATTACGGTATATGTATCAAAATCAAATTCTAGTAATTATTGGATGGATGTTAAAGATGCTCTTTATAGGGTTATAGAATCTTAGAATAATCATCATTGTATAATCTTTGTTTTATTCTGAATAGGAGTTGTGGTTTCTATTCAGAATTTTTTTTGTATTTCATCCCATTCATTAAAAATAGGAATTCATAAACTTTGTGCTTTGTCTGCTTTACTTCATGCTTTATCTCAAATAAACATTATTTGAGTTGTATGTGTTGGATTTTCATCATAAACATATCATTTTTCTTTCATTTGCTTTACAAATTCTCCTCTCGAAATAGGAAATGTTCAAGTTAGAGAAAAATGTTCTTTATCTCATGCTTGTTCTTCTATATCTCATCATTCTTCGCGAGTAGCATCAAAGCATACTCAATGTTGTTCTAATGAACGAAGAAGTCATAAAGTATCAGGATTACTAATATAAAGTTTGATTCAATTAATAATTTTGTTTCAAACTCAAAAGAGTTCTCCTAATTTATCATCTCAAAGTGCTTCTAACATTTTATCTAATGAGTCAGCCTTTTCTTCTTTTAAGTAATGAGCAATATCTTGAGCTATTTTCTTTCAAACATTAGGCATTCATAAAGCATTCAAGATTCTCCATAATGGTTTTGTTTTTGATGCTTCTATTTGTTCTGCTAATTCAGAGACACTTCTTTCTCAAAAATTAGGGAATTTACGAAGAATAACTTGTTTCCTGATATCACATAAATCGTATAAATCACTAACAGATGATAGAATATTTTGATCTACAAGGACATCAACAACAGATTCTCATAATCATCAAATATCCATAGCATCTCTTGAGGCAAAATGAACGATTTTTTCTTTAATTTGTGCAGGACATTTAGGATTCGTACAATAATAATGGATATCAATATTTGTGATAGGTCATCAACAAACAGGACAAAATAGAGGAGCTACAATAGGTTCTTCACTTCAATCTCTTCTTTCTTTGATACTTCATACAATATAAGGAATAACTTCTCAACTTCTTTGTACCCAAACGAAATCTTTATTTTTAATTTGCTTTGTCTTAATAAAATCAAAGTTATGAAGACTAACTCTTGAAATTGTTGCACCACTAAGTTGTACTGGATCAATATTAGCAACAGGAGTAATAATTCAAGTTCTTCATACTTGAAAATCTATAGATTGGATTTGACTTGAAGCTTGTTGAGCAGGAAACTTATAAGCAATAGCCCATCTTGGATGGTGTTCAGTTGTTCAAAGAATCTCACGAATAGATTTTTTATCATTTTGTGGTAAAGCTTCAGAAAATAATCCTAAATCTTTTGAGTTATCTGTATCATTAGGAATATCACAAACTTTAATAACAAGTCCATCAAAATCGATATCTTGTTCTTCTAAGAATTGTTTCACTTGAGGATCAAGACACCATTTAACAATATCATCAATTTCTTCAGTATATCTAAATCTTTCTGGAAGATTAAAAGTTGGAAGTCATAATTTTTCCCAATCTTGAGGCTCTCACAATAATTGTTCATAGATAGCAACAATAAGTCATCTTTTTCAAACTTCAGCACTATCAAGGAGTTTTAAACTTCATGCAGCTGCGTTTCTTGTATTTGAAAAAGCTGTTAATCATCTACTTTCTCTCTCTTTATTTAATTTCTCAAGCTGTGATTTTGGCATCAATACCTCACCTCTGAAATGAAGTTCACTTTTAACAGAAATATTCTTTGGCATGCAAGGTATCATCAAAACATTAGCCGTAATATCTTCTCAAATTCTTCAATCTCATCTAGTAATAGCTTGAGTAAGTTTTCAATCTTGATAAACAAATTCAACACTTAGTCCATCAAACTTTGGTTCCATGAGATATCTCCATTTTGTTATTCATTGTTTTTCTGCAATTTTTCAAAATCTTTGAGCCCAATCTCTTATATCTTCTTCATTATAGCTATTCTCTAATGAGAGAAGTGGAGTTTTATGGTTTGCTTTTTGAAAACCATCAGATAATTGTCCAATAAGTGCTTGTGTAGGAGAATATGAAGAAATGATAGATGGATAGTATTCTTCAATTAGTTTTAAATAAGAAAACAACTCATCGTATTCAACATCTGAAATAATAGGTTTCGCATCAATATAATAAAGATGATTATGATCAACGATAGTATCGATAAAGAGTTGATAGAGGGAATGAAGTTCTTCTGATGGAATATCTTCAGGATTAGGTGTAGATTTTATAAAATCTTGAAGTTTCTTAGTATTCTCAGAAAGTGTCATAACTTAATAGGTGGTATAAAATATACTGCACATAGTCTAGTGATATGAAAATAAAACTCAAACGGTCGTTTCTTTTATTTATTGACTTTTTATATAAAATAAATATAGTATCAAAAAAACAAAAAACAGATACATATGAAAAAGATTATCTTATTATTCCTTCTGATTGGAATCTCATCTTGTTGTAAAGAAATAGATGATTGTATAACTTTCAGTTGGAATGTTGGGATCTATCATAATACCTATAATAATTCTAAACATCTTAGCATCGAAATATTCCCTCATGAAGGGAAAGTTGATGCTACTGACTTTACAACAGTATGGGTGTTTACGAATGGAACAGAATCCACAACTATCAGATTACAGGACACAGAATTCGATTACATGCCTTTTCAGAAAACTGGTATAAAATTGGTGACATGGTCATCTCTAAATTATATCCTAGATGATTATGATTGGGTATTAAAAGAAGTTTTGATAAATGGTAGAAT
>CAMJIH010000031.1 GCA_946405785.1 uncultured bacterium
ATTATTACGAGAAACACTTAACATGAGTTCATCTCACTCTGTTTTTACTTTAACTTTATAAATACCAGCCTCTAACTCATGCTGACTTTTAGTTGATTCAGACATAACTTCACTTTCTCAGTCTCTAACAGCCTCATGAGTATCAACATTCCTCTTTTCTTCATCTACACCTCAAGACATTTTTTCAGAAACAAAATATAAAATTCCTTATATCAATTATACCGAAAAAAAGGGAAAATGTCAAAAAATGGCCTTTTTATTAACATTTTTTTAAAAAAAGAAAAAACTGAGATATCAAATCTCAGCCTCTTCTATTTTTGGAACAAATTATCCTAGTATTCAATTTGGATTCCTGGAGACATTGTTGAAGCAACAACAACCTTTTTAATCAATTTACCTTTAACACCAGTTGGTTTATTATCTTCAATAGCTTTTAATAAAGCTTGAACATTTTCAACTAACTTAGCATTATCAAAAGACATTTTTCCAACTAATGCATGGATGTTTCCAGTTTTATCTAGTCTAAATTCAATCTTACCTTTCTTAGTTTCTTCAACTGCTTGTGCAATATTTACAGCAACAGTTCCAGCCTTAGGAGAAGGCATTAATCCTTTAGGTCCAAGTTGTTTAGCAACAGGAGCCAATTCTCTAATTAAGTCAGGAGATGTAATCAAAACATCAAAATCCATTTTACCTTCTTTAATGTTAGCAAGAAGTGAATCGTGACCAGCTACATCTGCACCAGCTTTTTTAGCTTCTTCAACTTTATCATCAGTTGTAAATACAGCAACTTTCTTAGTTTTTCCAGTTCCATGAGGAAGAATAGTTGTAGCTCTAAGCATTTGATCATTATACTTAGGATTAGCATTAGTTTTGATAGCAATTTCAATACCTGCATCAAACTTTGCATAATTAACCTTTTTCAAAAGATCAATAGCCTCTGTTAATGGATAAGCCTTTGTCTTATCAACAAGCTTTTTAGCTTCTTCATACTTCTTTCCGTGTTTCATTGTAATACAAATAATAAGAATAAAAGTGGTTCTATCGACTTATTGTCTCCCACGAGTGATATTATAATTCTACATCAACTCCCATATTTCTTGCAGTTCCTGCAATAATTCTATATCCTTCTTCAGGAGAATTAGCATTAAGATCTGACTTTTTGAATTCATAAATAGCTTCTAAATCAGCTCTTGTTAATTTACCAACCTTCTTTTTATTAGGTTCTCCTGATCAAAGATTTTGATTAATTCTCCATTTAATAAGACCAGATGTGATAGGTGTTCCAATTTCCATATCGAAAGTTCTATCAACATATACAGTTAATTTAACCTTAATTTTAACTTCAATTCCACCGAATTGTCTCATTAAATCAGCAGTTTTTTCATTAAACTCTTTTGTAAATTGTCCAATATTAACTCCATTAGCTCAAAGCATAGGTCCAAGAGGTGGAGTTGGTGTTGCTTTTCCAGCAGGCACTTCAATATTCAAGATTTTTTGTACTTTTGCCATTTTTAACAAACCTTTTAAATAAATAAACTTTTTAAATAATCTTTTGCATGGTGATATTTATCGTAAGGCATCTGTATCAACCAATATTGACCATTAACAGTTACTCACATAACCACCAATTTATTTTTATAATCTGGAAGATTAATAAAGCTTACCTTATCCCCAAATAGCTGATTTTTAACCAATTCTGCATCAGAAGTTATCTCATAAATATTTCCTCACAACTTCTGAACTGTTGTTCTTAGAAAAGGTTCTTTAGCAAATTTAGAATAATAGAAACCTTTGTAATCCTTCAAAATATATTCCGGTTCAAGTCCAAGAAGCTCAATACTATCTACGGCTCAGAAATATAAATCTGTTCCTGATAGGATTGTAGGACCATTACCACCCATGTATGAAGTTGTTCCAGCTGAAGCATTCTGGAAACTTCAATTGTTTGTTACAGCTTGATTTGCATCATTCCAAGCTGAAATATCTGAGAAAGAATCTCATTCATCATTAAAACGATTTTCACGGAACTGTATTTTTCCATCACTCAACATCGTTGAAGATCATGTAGAATCCGTAGCAAACGTATTCACACTCTGTGAATCAACCTGAGTACGTTTTTCTGCCACAGTTGTTCTACTTCACGATGCAGGAATAGAACGCAATGTTCCAAAAATCGATGCACCTTTAACTTGATAAAACAACGAATAAACCACTATCAAGCTAAAGAAGAGCACAACCATTGATAAAGTAACCAGCCTTTTTTCTCTTTCCATCTGCAATGGTGTATTATAAAGATTAATTTGCTAGTTCTATTTGATCAATAGCAACAGCTACAGGAGTCAATCTTCCTAACATTTCAACATGCACAACAGCTAATCACTTATCAGAATCTAACTCCTTAATGTTTCATTTCATTCACTTAAAATCTCCTTGTTTCAACAATACAACATCTCAAACCTTGTATGGAATAGTTAACTCAGATCTTTCTTGAGATTGAGTTATTTGATCCATCATTTGTTGATATTCTTGATCTGAAAGAGGGATTGGTTTTGTTTCAGCACCAACAATCAATCTAACACCTGGTGTATTTCTAACAACATACCAAATCTTATCATTCATTCTTGACTTAAAGAATACATATCAAGGATAAAGCTTCTTTTGTTTAACAATCTTCTCTCCTTTTTTAATTGAAACTTCATTAATCATAGGACATAGATAATCAATTACATCCTCAGATAATCCTTGTTTATTTACTCTTTCTTGTAAGTTTTCAATTACAAGAGCCTCTTGTCCAGAGGTTACACTTAAAACGTATCGTTTAAAGTTTTTATCTTCAATTTGTTTTTTTATTTCATTAGTATTGTCTCTTTGCATATTTATTTTTTAAAGAAAGAGATAAAAATTATTCAGCTAATTCTCAAGCAGCTTCTTCAGCTACAGGTTCTGCAGTTACATCATCAACAGTAGTTTCTTCAACAACAGGTTCATAATCAAATGTTATACCACTATCTCCTGTATTTTCACCATCTACTACAACATCAGCATTTTCATCATCTACTACAACTTCTGCTCAATTTGTCATAGATGCATAGAACATCTTATAACCTTCAGAAAAGATTGTATCACAAATGATAAAATAAATTCATGCAATTAACACTAAACCGAAGATAGCTCCAGTTAGTTGGGCAAATTGTTTAACAGTTGGGAACTTAAGTTTCTTAACAGTATCCAAACTATCGTAAATAAAATCCAACATTTTTTCCAAACGGCAAAAAATAAAATCAAGAACATATTAGTAATTTAGACTAAGATTGCAAGCAGAATAACAATAAAATTTCATATTTTTTATAGCTTAATTATCTAGTAGTTTTTTATTAGATTGTCTCCACTTTTCAACCATGCTATCATCTCAACTTAGAAGTTCTTCAGGGACTTTCATTCAAAAAACCTCCAATGGTCTTGTATAATTTGGAGCTTCTAAATTTTTCATATTTTCCTTCATTGAATAACTTTCATCTATCCAACTCCCCTTCTCCTTTATAACTCAAGGGATAAGTCTAACAATAGACTCAATCATAACCATACTTGGAGTCTCTCATCAAAGGACAATAAATTCACCCATTGATATTTTTCTGAAAGCATCTGGATATTTTTTTGAAAGATAAGATTCACATCTATAATCAATTCACTCATACCTTCCACAAATAAAAATAATATGCTCTTTTTTACTTAATCAATAAGCTATTTTTTGATTAAAAACTTCTTTAGAAGGTGCTGGAAATAAAATAACAAAATCCTTATCAGCAATATCATACTGCGCTATTATATTTTCAACACAATCAACAATAGGTTTTGCTTTTATCAACATTCAATCTCCTCATCAATATATTTGATCATCTATTTGTTGATGCTTATCTTCACAAAATTCTCTTGGATTATGTAATGAAAAATTAAGAATTCATTTTTCTTGAGCTTTATCAATCAATGAAGTCTTTAAAAAACTTTCAAATATTTCAGGGAAAAGCGATACAATATGAAGATACATAAAAACTACATAAACTATAAATCAAAAACATAAGTAATCATTCTACCTTGATTTTCAATAAAAAAACAGCATAAGTACAGTAACTTTTACATTAGCTATATCCATGAAAGATTTAACAAAAATTTGAACACTTCTAGCTTTTTGTGCTATTCTTGCTTGATGTAATACCCCTTTTTGAGAAATAAAAACACCATTCGATGATGTAGAAAAAACACCAGAATATCAACAAGCAAAACAACAAATTAGCTCATGAGTAGAATACCTATGAGATAAAACTAATGAATTTATTGAAAGTAATCCACAAGCTCAAAAGCTTCGTGATGCAGCAAATGAAAAAATAGATACCCTTACTGAAGAAGCTAAAAAGCAATATGAAAACGCTAAAGAAAAAGCAATAGATATTTGAACAAAAGCTCAAGAAGAAGCCAAAAAACAATACGAACAAACAAAAGAATCTGCAAAAGAATCAATAAAAGATGCTATAAATAAGAAAGTTGATGAAGCTTTTGATAAAATCTAAAATAACTAAAATATATTATTTAATATAACCGATTCCTATGTTTTTCTCGTTTATAAATCTATGATGTAACAAAAATTTAGTAGATACACAATACCTCTTGTGAAAAATTTTAGAAAAATACTCAAAAGATTTTCAATACACAACAGATCCATTTTCAAAAGAAACAGAAATCGTTTTTCTTAATACCTGTTCTTTCGTTTCATCATGAAGAGATGAAATGTTTGAAACAATAGAAAAACTAAAAAAAAGAAATAAAAAAATCTGTATTATCTGATGTTGAGTTCAATACTTTGAATACCTAGCAATAAAAAATAATATTTCAGATGAGGAAACAGAAAAATGGGAAAATTTTAAAAACGATAAAGACATTTCTTTCTTATCTTGGAAAGAAGTAAGTAACTTTACTCCAGAACTTATAAAAAAACCCAACAACACTTTTTGTAACGACTTTGTACGACCAGAAAGTGCTAGAGCATATACAAATATCGATTCATGATACGAATATATAAAAATTGCTGAAGGATGTAATAATCATTGTAGTTTTTGCATTATTCCACAAATTAGATGACCTCAAAAATCTCTTCCAAAAGAAGCAATTATTAATGAAGCAAAAAGACTAATAAAGGAATGAACTAAAGAGATTATTCTCCTAGCTCAAGACACAACAAGATATGGTATAGATTTATATAAGTCACCACAACTCTTCGAATTACTAGAAGAACTAGATAATCTAAAATGAGATTTCAAATACAGAGTACTCTATATGTACCCAGACATCTTAACAAAAAAACATTTAGAAAAATTAACTACTCTAAAAAAGTTTATTCCATATTTTGATCTTCCTCTCCAACATTCTTCACCTAAAATCCTTAAATCAATGTGAAGATTTTATGATCATAAAATGACACTAGAACTACTAAATTTCATCAAAGATAATTTTGAAGAATATTATATTAGAACTAACTTCATTGTTGGATTCCCATGAGAAACACAAGAAGATTTTGACGATTTAATATCATTTATAAAACAAGATTACTTTAATAACATAGCATTATTTGAATATCATGATGAAAAGTTATCAGAGTCTTCAAAACTACCAAATAAAGTAGATGATAAAACCGTAAGAGAAAGATTCTTAATAGCCAAAAAACTCGTTGATAAATTGCTTAAAGATAAAGAAAAAAACAGAAAAAATAAAGAATATACAGGAACCATTTCAGATATATATCTAACAAAGAACAATACATATGAACTAACAATTCGTCCAACCATCAATTGTCCAGAAATTGATAACGAAGATAAAGTTAGTTTAGAAAATGTTTTAGAATCATATGATTGAGAGGAATTAGATATCTGAAGTAGAGTTAAATACATCAATGCTTAATGTTCTTGTTTTATTAAGCCGAATAATTATCTTCTCTTAAAGAATTTACAATAAATATCTTTCAATGAGTAAAATTAGAAACTTCTGTATTATAGCACATATCGACCATTGAAAATCAACATTAGCTGATAGAATGCTTGAAATAACCTGAACTATCAGAAAATTAGACCATTCTCAAATGCTAGATCGTATGGATATCGAACAAGAAAGAGGTATCACAATCAAGCTTACACCAGCAAGAATGCAACGAAAAGGATATGATTTAAATCTTATCGATACCCCAGGACACGTTGATTTCCAATATGAAGTATCTCGTTCCCTAGCAGCTGTTGAATGAGCAATTTTGCTTATTGATGCATCTCAATGAATCCAAGCTCAAACACTCTCAACACTCTACCAAGCAATCGATCAATGATTAGATATTATCCCAGTACTTAACAAAATAGATTTACCAGCTGCTAATCCAGAAAGAGTTTCAACTGAAATAGAAAATGTAATAGGAATCCCTAGAGAAGAAATTATCTGTGTTTCAGGTAAAACATGAGAAAATGTAGATAAAGTATTAGATGCTATCATAGAAAGATTCTCATCACCTGAAGAATTCAAAGCAAAAAATCCAAAAAAATTCAATATTAATGCTTAAAAAAATAAAGACAATTCTCTTGCAAAATAATAAATTTTGAATATTATAGCACCATAAATATTTTGGTGCTATTTTATATTCTAACATAATTTTAAAATGACTAAACTAACAAAGAAAGAACGTATTGCTCAAATAGAAAAACAACTTGCTTCATTAAAAGAAGAATATCAAACAAAGAAAGCAAAATGGGAAGATCAAAAAGCTCAAGGAGAAAAAATTAAAAACCTCCAAAAAGAAATAAAAGACCTAGAACATCAAGCTCAAATAGCAGAAAAACAAACAGATTATAATAAAGCTGCAGAAATTCGTTACAATACTCTACCTGAGAAACAAAAAGAATTAGCAGAATTAGAGAATAAAGAATCTGAAAACGAAATACATAACGATGTTGTTGAAGCAGAAGATATTGCAACAATAATTGCTAAATGGACTTGAATCCCTGCATCTAAACTAGTAGCAAGTGAAATAGAAAAACTTGCTGATCTAGAAAATATTCTAAAGAAAAGAGTTGTTGGACAAGATGAAGCATTACACCTTGTTTCAAATGCTATACGTAGAGCAAGAGCTGGTTTAAAAGACCCTAATAGACCTATTGGATCATTTCTATTCCTAGGACCAACATGAGTATGAAAAACTGAAGCTTCAAAAGCATTAGCATCAGCACTTTTTGATGATGAAAAAGCGCTCATCAGAATAGATATGTCTGAATATATGGAAAAACATAGTGTTGCTAAACTTATTTGAGCTCCAGCATGATATGTTGGTTATGAAGAATGAGGACAATTAACAGAAGCTGTAAGGAGAAAACCATATGCAGTAATTCTATTTGATGAAGTTGAAAAAGCTCATCCAGATGTTTTCAATGTTTTACTCCAAGTTCTAGATGATTGAAGACTTACAGATAGCAAGTGAAAAACCGTAGATTTTAAAAATACACTTATCATTTTAACTTCAAATATCTGATCAGATCTTCTACTTGAGAAAGCAAAAGATAAGAAAAAGGATACATTAACAACAGTTGAAGACATGATGCCACTCCTCCTTCAACATTTCCGTCCTGAATTCTTAAACAGAATTGATGATATTATTCTCTTTAATCCATTATCAGAAAATGAGATTAAATGAATTGTTGATATTCAATTGAATAACTACTTAAAAGAATTATTAAGCTCAAGAGAAATAAAGATTGAATTAACTGATAACGCTAAAAAGTTTATTGCTTCAAAAGGATGGAATCCTCAATTCTGAGCAAGACCATTAAAAAGAGCCCTACAAAATTATTTACTTGATGAATTAGCTTTAGAAATCATCGAAGGTAAAATAAAAAACGGAAGTACTGTTTCCGTTGATCAAAAATGAGAAAAA
>CAMJIH010000032.1 GCA_946405785.1 uncultured bacterium
ATTAAGAGTGAGAGTAAGTAATAAACTTAAAAGAAAATGCTGGATTGTATGAATCCAGCATCTTTTTTTAATAAAAAATATTTTATTCTTATGATGGAATACCTTTATTATCCAAAAATGTGTTTGTTTTTATTTGTCAGTATGACATATATGAAAAAGACTGAAAAAATTCATCAATGGTAAATGTTTGTTTCTGCCTTCATTGTCGTTTTCATGTTGGGTCATTCCAAGGATTTAGTATATTTATTGATAATACATTTCAATCTGGATCTTTATTTACCTTTGTAACTGAATAAGCGTGTCAATGATAAATCGTATTATTTCATACTTGATATCACTGAGTATCGCTTCCATAGATAGAGGATAATGATAAGAATTTATTTCAAATTCCAGGATGATAGTTCTTAAAAAATCATAATATATTATTTCTTTCTGTTTGAGAAATTTGGCTTAATGGTTGTTCTCTCCTATTATCTCAGAACGTGTTAAAACTAATATTATGCTTTCATAAAAAAGTTTCTAATACTTCTTTAGTCCATCATCATTTGATTTTTGAGAATTCATCTTCTGTTATTGGTGCATATTTATTTCATGCTTTATTATTAGGTCTTAATCTATTTTTAGCATATGCTAATTCTAAAAATTTATATCCATCATTTCACTGTATTTTTGCTATACGAAGTTCCTCATCTTTGATAAAAATTTTACGTCAAGAAGGCTCTCAAAGTGGTACTTTAATCTGATATCAATAGCTTCAGTCGCTTTTCCACATAACACGTTGGAATCAAGTTCTCATCAAGGTATCAAAATGCTGAGCTCTAGATAATTCATTAATAGCACTCACAAGATAACAGTCTCAGAACTGTCATTGTTGTAATTTTTCTCTTCATGAAAATAATGCTTGGAATTCTGCATCGTCCATAGTTTCATGAACTTTAAGATATTGTTGTTCCGCATGTTGTATTTTAATTGCATCGTCAATATTTTGAATTTCTCAAACATTTTGACCTAAATTTCAAAGTTCTCAACCTATACCTGAAGTAATCTTATGTGAAGCTTTGAGTTTATTTATATAATTACCTATATGTGCTAAACTATTTTTTCATAATTTTCAGTCACAATCTTTTAATCTCATCCCTGCCAATCTTTGAACTTCTCTATATTCACGATTTTTTAATTTATCTTTCATTGCTTTTGCTTCAGGAATACTATCTAATTTACTATTATTAAAAATCCTATTAATAGTACTTAATTTACTATTAGGCGATTTTTCAGTCCATTCTTTTGAATATTCTGAAGTTTTTAGCTCTGTTTCATGTTCTCTGTAGGTTTCAACCATTTCCTTTTCCTAGATAAAGATAAACATATCATATAAATTGTACTTATAAAAGTATTTAATGCAAAAAATTGGGAATTATATTATGTTAAAAATAAGCCATTTTTTGATTTTTTTGCTAATTGAGGATATACTTATTATGATGTTTATAATCTAAGCTTTTCTGATATGACAAGAGAAATTAGTGAATCAGTTTCATCTTCAAAGAATAAATCAGGAGGAAAGGTGATGTCTTTTATTAAAAAGGCTACAGCTCCAATAATAGCTGCTGCATTACTTGCTTCATGTTCTCCAACAGACGATGTAAATACAGGGGCAAATACTAAAATTATTCAAATAGGGCAGTGAGCAACACTTTCTTCAGTTGTAAAAGATAGCTTATGATTACCCAGTGATGTAACATCAGATCCAAAACTTTGTAGAGCTTTGATTGATAATATAGCATCTCAAAATGATATTGAAGATGTTAATAAAATTAATTTGGATGATGTTTTAACGATAAATATGGATAGTCTATATCAAACGATTGATAACTATCAAGCTGATAGTATGTGAATTCCTAACCAATGAAAGAATTATGAACAAAGAGAAGTTATCGAGAACGTATCATATACAACAATTCATTCATTAGAAGAATTCAAAAATTCTGATAATTATTTAATTAAAAAGATTTATAAAGATAATAATATTAATTGAAAATTTATTGAAGCATTGAATAAATGATATAGTATAAAATTCTTAAATCCAAGAGAAACTAAAAATTCACCATCATTATCATTAGATGAAATTACTAAGCCTAAAGAGATTTTAGGTAATGAATTAAGTGGTAAGACATTTGTACTAGATCCAGGTCATGGTTCATTAGATACATGAGCAATCTGATTAGCTCAATATGGTGATGAATCAAATAAAGAAAAAGTTGCAGTATATGAAAGTGCTGTTATGATGGATTTAACATATAGAATAGCAAGAGAGCTTAAAGCTCATTGAGCAAAAGTAGAACTAACTCATTATATGAATAGAAGAGGAATATTAGATATTAAAGATTTGCCTCCATGTTCTAGAGTTTTTAATGAACAAAGTGAGGAAGTATTCCAAGATATTTGGAATTGAACTAATAAAGATTCAAAATGAAATCTATTTAATGCTGATGGTAAATATTTAGTGCAAAGAGCAACATTAGCAAATAAACATACTCCTAATCTATTTGTATCTTTGCATGCTGATATGTTAAGAAGTTGAAATACAATAGATGATAAAACTAAAATTCTTTCAATTAAATATGATGAAAGACAAGGGAATAAAGATTCAGAAAAAATTGCACAACAGTTGTTGGATAATTGATTTTGATATTATTATCAATGAAAGTTGTCTCCTGATGTTAACCGTGATGTTGCTCAACAACACCTTTGAGTTTTAAGGACAGCACAATCACCTGCAGTTCTTATTGAATTCTGAAATATTTCACAAGAGTCTCAAGCATATATTTTAAGGGAATATTCAAAACGTGAAGAGCTAGCAAAAAATTTTGCATCGTCATTAATTAAAGTTTATAAGAAATAAAATACACATGGAACAAATAACTAATTCACAGAATAAAGCTTCATCATCTTCTTCAAAATGAAATATCAAGAAGATGTTTTGATGATTACTTTTTTGAACATTGTTATTAGCTTCATGTTCTGATAGTAAAAAAGATCTTCCTACTACAAAGCCCTCAATTAATGAGATAGAAGAAGTTAAACCTGAAGGTATTCCAGAACCAAGAGATATTCAAGAAACATGGGAATATAAAATATATAAGCTTTGATTAGGATCAATAGTCCCAATTAAATGAGATATCCAAAAAGCTAAGGTTAAAATTGCTAATAATAGTGAATTAGCTCAACTTTTAACATGAAAGGATGTGGAATTTGAAACGATTATGCCAAGTATTATTAAAGAAAGTATGATGAATAGAGATGCGAGAAGTAATTCGTGAGCTGTTTGATATTTTCAATTAAAACCAATAGCTGTTAAAGATGTTGTAGATGCTTATAATCTTAAAGATGTTAATCTTGATGCAAATAATCCAGTTGATAATGTTATTCTTTGAAGTCTTTATAGAAAAAGAAGTATTGAATTATTAAATCAAGGATTATGAAAAAATCTTTCTGAAACAGATTTAGAAAAAATGATGATTCTTTCTTATAATGTATGACCAGCTAGAACAAAGACTTTGTTTAGAGAATCAGGAGCATCAAATTATCAAGAATTTCAGAAATATTTAGCTAGAAAAATTTGAGTTAGAAATGCCCCAGAAAAAAAGACAGATAGAACTTATTGAGTTGATTACATGGATCCATTAACTGGTTTAAATTTAAATAATTTAGCTACGAAAGAATCTAAAAAGATAGCAGAAGGATTAAGATATGTTGCTATTATTGATTGAATCTCATGATATATGAAAGCAAATGAGACTATACAAATCCTTTGAAAAATTACATGTGATGAAAATACAACGCTTTTCTCTGCTGTTAAGAAGCTTAGAGAACAAGGATTGTTTAAAACAAATGCATCAGTAAATGAAATCTGTAAAATTATTTTGGAAACAAATGGATTTAAAGATACAGAAACTCCTAAGAATGCAGATCTAATCATTGTTAAAGAGCCGTTAGAAGAGTATTTGAATGAATAAAAATTTCTATTGCAATATTTAACATTATTACTATATCACAGGTAATAATGTTTTTTATTTTTTCTAGACTTATAGCTATGAGACTTACCTATAAAGATTGATGGTTGGAATATATCCAAGAATGAGATGTTCTAATAATCCTTTCTCTCTATGTTGAGGATAGAAGAAAATGAACAGCAACTAAATTGATGCAAATGCTTAAAGAAAAAGCTGAAGAATTAGAAGTAGATACTATCGAATTCTCAGCAATGTCTTTCGATGAAGAAGATGGAATGCCAACAGAGGATCTTAAAGATTGGTATGAAAGATTAGGATTTGAAAGTGTGGTAGATTACAGTATATGAACTGCAAAGTGATATGTCATGAAAATGGAGTTATAAAATATACTACTAACGCCAAATTCTTGAGTATATATTTTATAAAAATAAATAATCATGCAAATTATACGAACTCCTGTACTTACTTCTTTTATGATACTTTTCCTTATTCTGTGATTTTTATCATTCAGAATAAATTCTCTAAAAGCATCATTTTCTAAGAGTGAAAAAGCAGCTTATCTTAAGGAGTTTAAATTAATAAAGAATACAACGATAATTTGAGTGATATTATTTGTTATATGCTTTATAGTATGAATGATGCTTCATTTTTATTATAGGTATCAACTTCCTTTTTGAAGTACATCATTGTTCTTTATTACTATAGGTACATTATTCTTAACAATAAGCTCATGTATTCATTATTGGATTATTAGAAAAATTAAAAAAACAAATAAGTAAAATTTAAATTATGTTATTTTTATGAAGGAATATGCTTTACTTGGATTAGTCATTGTTTTCTTATGACTATGAGCATGATGTGAAAATAAGTTAACATTATCTCCAGATGTTGATAAACAAGATTTGATACAATATTGTGAAGATAATTGATGATATATTTGAGAAACAGATTGATTGGTTTGTTATTTTTTTAACTCGTCTTGTCCGGCTCTTGATTTCTATAATGGAGATTGTTTACCACAGGAAGAATTTCAATCTTCATACGATGAAGATGCCGCAAAAATGTATTGTGAAAAATTATATTGAACGGTAAATGAATTAGAAATTTGATGAGAAACTGAAAAAATTTGTTTCTTTCCGAATCAATCTGTTTGTTCACTTAAAGATCTTTTCTATTGAGAGTGTGATAATGAAATTGAATAATAAAAAAATTGAGAGCTATAAACTCTCAATCTTTTTTTAACCTCTAGGACAACTTGTTAAGAAGAACATTTCCATGAGGTAATTATCATATTGATTTAATCTCTCACATTCGTCATCACTAATTTCAAATCAACTTCATTCAAATAGAACTTTCCATCAATTTTCATCTTTCTGCATAATTACTTGATAACTGTGATAATCTCAATTATCTTCATTGGCATAGAAATCAACCCGCATGTAATTGTTAACGATTTCACTAATGGTATATCAAACATTCTCAATTTTGTATGGTTGTTTATAGTCGTAATTAGTTCTATCTATGAAATTTTGTAGAGTTCATTCATCTCATGCAGTAAATCAAAGATCAATGCTATCTGCACATCATTCATAATGAATGGCCTCATCATCGTTAGTTATGAAATCCATAGAAACAGTAAATTCATGACTATCTCATTTTCATAAATCAGTACATTCAGCCTTTTTTAATTCTCATGAGATATGATATCATGAAATACTAATAGTATCGTTATCATAATTAATGGTATCAGGATAATAGTAATCTACTCAATTTATATCAAATAAAGTTATCTTTCATCACCTAATAGGAGCAAACCAAAATGGTTCTTGTCCTTCAGCATCAACATTTAAGTCACTTAATCTGAGTACTCATTCTGGAGTTCTTCAACATGATAGCTCAGTAGAATATGTGGCTATTTTATAGAATTCTTCCCAAGCCTTATTATAATCTATTTCATTTCAATCTTCATCTTCTCAAACCATCAACTCATATGGAGGTTGCTGTTCTAGAGTTAATCAATAGTAACAGAAGATATCCTTATTTGAATATTCTATTCGAGATCACCAAATCTCATCTCCTAGATAATCAACATGCCATCAATCAAAGAATTCGTTTGATGATATAGTATCTTTTGGATTAATTCAACTTCATGATAAAGTATATCAATTTACTTCGTATGTTGTCTCATTATTATGAAATTCGTTTCGCAAAATAGAATCTTTTTGTATTGGAGTAGTAATATTTTGTTTTTCAGCATATTTTTCTAATATTGAAATAATCTCTTTATCTTCATCAGGATATTCGGTAACAGTTTGTCATTGAATATTAGCTTTCTCACATCAAGAGAATAATATCATAGATACTATTATCGTTAATCAAGCTATGAAATAATGTTTCTGCATTAAAATGAATTATGGAATAAAAATTTATAAATGTTATTATATACTTATGGCTAAAAAACAAGGATAAATTAGTATTATGGTTTGATAATTAATCAAATTTTCCTATATTCAAATAAATATTTAACAAAATTTATTCTTTAACAAAAAAGTATGAATAAAATAGCTCTTATTGGTATCTTATGAGCTTCACTTCTTTTTGTGTGATGTACAACAACTGAAACATCTGAACCTGAAGTGAGCGTTGCAGAGTGAAAAGTTATAGTAAATTATTCATGAACATTTACCTCTGTTTGAGTATGACCATTCATAACAAATGAGTTAAAAGCGTGAGAGAAAACTCTAGTATTAAGATGATGGTCTCATGATGTTATGGTTCATATATTTATACAAGAAGAGGTGTATAAAAAATTCTTTAAGACTGAGGAAGAATATTTACCATGAAATAAAATAGAAATAGCTGGTTCAATAACAGAGCTTCCTTGAACGGTTGGCCATCGTTATTATGAATTAAAATCTGCACAGACTATGAAACTAGTAGCATATCCAGATACAGAGGAAGTTGGTCAAGTATTAACTTCATATGGAACATGTCAAAGTGATGATGATTGTACAATGATTTGAGCAATATGCCCATTTGACTGTTATATCTGAATTAATAAAAGATTTGTAGATATTGCAATGGATGTTATGTGAAGCTATGTTGATCGTCAATGAAGTAATACATGTATTAATGATTGCCCTTATGCTGAAAAAGCCGTATGTAGATTTAATTCATGTCTTGTAAGTTATTGATTTGACGATGATGTTCCTTATCAAGAATGACCAATTGAGGAAAGAATAGCTCTTACTTGTCCAGATGATTTATCAAAGTGTAGTACAAAATCTTGACCAGTATGTTGAGCAGATGATAATGATTATGATAGTGAGTGTGACGCATGCGCTGCTTGAGTATGAATATATGTTGCTTGAAATTGTATAAGATAATAAAATATAAATAGAAAGCCTTTGATTGAATTCAAAGGTTTTTTATTTTACTTGATTTCGGATTCTCAAATGGTTACATTAAATAAAACAAAAAACAAATATTATGGATCAAGTTAGAAAGTTAACTCAAATTAGGCAAGAGAATTTGAAGATGGATCAAGAAATTGATTCAATGGTAAAAAAAATAGAAGAAGAACAGAGAAATCATCATTCGGTTTTTACACCATCAGTAATACTTTGGATAGTTTGCTTCCTTATTATGGTGGCATCACTCATCTATAAAGAGTTCTTTTTGGAACATTATTCAGATGATTGGCGATTTTTCTC
>CAMJIH010000033.1 GCA_946405785.1 uncultured bacterium
TTTTATCATTTCATCGTATGTGAAATATCAGTATGGACGTACACCTTTATCTGGTGTTCATAAAGGATCAACTCTTAATATATAACTATAGTATTTGTTTACGGTTTTTGCGTTATCATATTCATTTTTTAGTATTGTATTGTATTCATAAACTTTATTCTGAAAATATTTTTGAAGTGCGTTATATATCTCGTTCTTTGCATTTTCTGGATCGGTATCTTTTAATATTAATCCTTTTCATCAGCTTTTATATACTTCGACTTTGAAAATATCTGGGTATATAAGTTTTATTACATGTTCTCAAATTCATTGGAAACTAACATATCTTGGTGAATCTATAGGTCTGTCTTGTGTTAGAAGATTCATTCATGCTATCTTTTCAATTGGATTGTTTGGATCAGAATTGAAGTTTTTTTTGAATGCTATTTTTGCTGTATCGAGTTCTTCAATGAGAGTTGTTATAACATCGTCTGCTTCTCCTTGAGCTCCTCATTGTTGATTTTGATTATCATTTTCATCATCTTCACATTCATTGCTTTCATCTCAGTAGTGTATTAATGATTCATCCATATTTAGTATGTTTCAAAGTACACTATGGTTGGCTGTACATTTTTCTAAGATATTTAATCATACTTCGACTTTTCTTTCTAATTGTTGAATTTTTCATTGTATTTCTATCCATTCATCTCTTATTACTGTAGCTTCCTCTATGATTTTTTCGTTTTCTTCTATGGTCTGATTGTTGGTTTCAATTTGTCATTCATTTTCTTTTATCGTATTCTGAGCAGCTGTTATTTCACCACTATTTTCTCACATTCTAGCTTTACAATCATCAATATCTTTTTGAGTTCATGGTAGTATTTCTTTGTCATATTTATCAATTTCTTGTTGAAGTTTTTCTATTTCATCTTTTAAATTTTTAATTTCATTTGCTCTTGGCTCATATGGCGCTAAATCATTTTTTATTTTGGTTAGTTCTTGATTAATTTCTTTTAATCTATCAGCTATTTTTTTTAGATCTCCTTCAATATCCGTACTATTTACTTCTTTCTTTTTTTTGTCGATTAAATCTTGTTTCTTTTTTATTTCATCTTTTTTTTGATTTATGATTGTTGTATATTGTCAATTTGAGTTGTCATAACTAGCGATTTCTTTTAATAGTTCTTTTATTTGATCGTTTAATGGATCAATTACATTTTTTGCATCGTTTAATTCTTTTTGTCTACCAGTTAATGTATCTTTTTCATTGAGTAATGCATTTTGTCCTGATATTAATTCATCGTATTTATCTTTGTCAGGGGCAAATGCATCTTCTTTTTCTTTTAGTAGGGATTCCTTTTGTGTTTTTAGGTCAGCCTTGTCATTTCTATCTTTAATTTCTTTTGCTTGTCTTTCTTCTAAGGTTTTTAAGTTCTGTTCTTCAGTTGCGTTAGCACCTTGTTTTTCTCCTATTAATGTTGTATTCTCACTAATTTCTTCTGTTAATTCTGCGTTTTTTCATTTTAGTTCTTCATTTTTTTCTGTTAATTCGTCAATTATTTTTTGTACTTCATCTATTTTTTTCTGTACGGCGTCTTTTGTTGCTTCAATCATTGCAAAAACTGAATTGTAGTTGTTGAATACACCTTTTGCAACACTTCTAAGGGCTTCAAGGTCTCTGGCAACTTGACTGATTTTTGAAAGTATTTCATTATATCGTTTGCTTCGGATATCTATTGGAGAGTCTAGGTCAATTTGATGTTGTTTAAATCATTCTACAAGACTTTCTACAGTTGCTCAGTAATTGTTTCAGAAAATAGCATTGAATTTTCTCCAGTTTTCTAGTTGTCAGACTGTTTGTGTTCATATATCAACTAAAGCTTTTAATATTTCTGGATTAAGTTCTTTAATTCATGTTAAGATTTCTCATGTGTCACATCAAATCTCATAATTGTCTGTTCATCTGATTTTTGTGATGAGTTTTGAAATAGTTCCTTTTACGTCAGACATACTTTTATTAACTTCTGTTGAGTATCAATCATCTTTTGCTGATTCGAGTGCTTGCATTATACTTTGATAGTATGCGTATGTCTCAGAATTTTCATCATATCTATATCATGAATATCCGTTTATTTCTAATTCTTCTGTTGAATCATGTTTTATAACAGATGGAATAATTCTATACATATATGTTAGTTCTACATCTGTATTGCTTCTTTTTTGTTTTTTAATTGTGAATTCATTTGAACTATTCTTTTTGAAATTGTCATCATTAATAAGATATAGTGGTAGTTTAAAGTACCATGCATCTGTATATGCTGTATGTTTATCTGTTCTTATAAGACTTCATCATTTATCAGCCATAAGTATTGGTGATATGTATTCTGTTGCAGCATCATAACTTGTTGCTTTTGGTTCTGGTTTATCTTTTTTAACAGATCATGCTATGTCAAATATTGGTTTAATTGCGTTTCTGTATTCGTATTTTCATTTAAATTCATAAATTTGTTTTTGATATTTATCCATTTCGAGATTTAGTGGAGTAGCTCATCATCGAACTCTGTTTCCAAAATCTGGAAATGTTTCACAATCTGCTATTTCATCAGGATCTTCTGATCATTTTACACATGTTCAATCTGGTTCCCATTCTCTTTCTCTACATCAAAAGAAACTGATTCAGAACCAATATCTTCTACATCATTCTTCTAATCTTGCATGTCTTTTTTCTGCAATATAGGTGTCATATTCTGTTTCCATATTTAGAATGTTGTATCATCTATTGGCTTCAACTTGTGTTGAAAATAAGTCATATGATGAACCAATTCATCTTTTTGTTAGGTCTGTGCTATCGTAATTTGTTTTTGCTGGATTTAATGAGTCACTAATAATAGAAGAGTAATTTACGAAATGATCTAGATTTCTATATGTACCTCTGAATATACTAAAGTCTTTTGGATTGTTAATTGTTCTTGCGTTTCTTCCAAAATAATAGAATTCATAGGTATTTTTATATTTTGGTACGTAACGTTTTATCCATAAAAATCTTTTTCTTTTGTCTTCCCATTCTTGGTAATAAATAGGTATTGTTACCTTCATTGCATATTTTTCTTTTGCGATTTTGTCATCTACAAATTTTTCTAATTTATCGTTCACACTTTTGAAAATTCAGTTTGCTTCTTCGTTTCAGTATAGTAATTGATCTTTGATTTGTATTTTTTGGTAATGACTGTCGTTTACTGTCCACCTGTCTGAAGCTTTTATATTGTCATCTATGGTCTTTAGTAGAGTAGTACTTATTGCTTCATGATAGTCTTTTAGAAATGAATCGATTTTTTGTTGTAACAATAATGTAGGTGTAAATTCTGTTTGATTATTTAATAAGTCTTGTTTTGCTGTTTCAACTTCTGGAATATGAACATCCAATTCTGCCATTGCTTTTTGAAGATCTCATAGAACTTCAGCATTTTCATTTTGTTGGTTGACTTGTAACATGTCAACAAGAAAGTTTGTGTAGCGATGATATATTAAGTCTTCTGCAAAAATAACCTTGTTCTTGTATAGTTGGTATATTTCTTGTAAAAAGTTTTTATTTAGTGCGATAAAGTCATCATACCATATTTTTTTATCTATGAATTTTTCTGGGTCTTTTTGATATTTCTTTAGTTTTGTGAAAAATTTATCATATTTTGATGCGTCGTCAAGACTAATTAATCAGTGCCAAATCTCTGCTTCTCATACTGTTTTATTTTGGATGAAGTATCATTGTGTCTCATCCCATATATATTTTTGTTCTATGAAGTCTGTATATGGGTATATAGAAGGGAAAATATAATTTTGGTATTTAACTACTGGCAATGGAACCTTTCCCATTACGATAACTCAAATTAAGCGTGATGATGTATTTTTTATTCCGTCAAAATAAACATTTTCAAGTAGTTTTACTATTTCAGGGGCAGTATATTCTTTTAAGTCTAGAGAAAATATTATAGATTCGCTTCCTGGATATTTTTCAGGAATATAACTATCTGTATATCGTTTAAAATTTCAGTTTGATCCTATTGCATTGTACGTATCGTTGTCGATAAGTATTGCAACAATAGGATTTGTTGATTTTCATGATGTAGCTGCTTCTGCAACATTCCAGTCGATATATCATAAGTGACCTAAGATATCTGATGCCAGATATATACCGAGGATAAGTGATCATAAAATCTTTTTTATTTTCATTTATTTTTAGGAATAATAAAAAAATATCATCAGCACAAAATTATCCATAAAATGATATTTTATTTTAACTAAAAATAAAGTGAAACTTTGCTTTTTAACGCTGTTTTATCTGTATTTTTTGATATGCTTTATAATGTAATTGACATTAATAATTTATTATGTTTTAATATAGATTTTCTGTATCTATTATCGTAATCTTAGCATTATAATTTTCTGCTATTTTTTCTAGTACTTTCCCTACTTTATACCTAGGATCTTGCTGCGCTGCATAGTATCGTTTTTGTGGTTCTATAAAATAGATCTCTTTTAAATTTGAAAAATCTTGGAAAATTTCTGAGCTTGTAGTAAAAATTAACGATTCATTTCATGTTTTTATTTTCCATCGATTTGAGTTCTTTATATTTTGTGTATCAAGAGAGTATAGAAATATTCAATCATTTTTTTCTTTTCAAATGATGTTTGTATAACTTCGAATATCAGGGAAAACTATTAGTGTTTGGTAACTTCAATCTCAATTAATTTGATATTTTCAGATTTTTACCTTGTATGATTTTCTTTTTTTATTTGGTTTGATCTGCTTTTTTAATAGATTTTCTATTTCTGTATCAAGAAAGAATTTTATAACGTTTTTGTATGTTGTGTATCGTTCATATACCATCCAATGGATTAGGTTAATTGCTTCTTTTGATAGAAGTCATTTGTTTATTGTTGTGAAGTTCGTATCTGATGAATATACAGTATTATATACTTCAGGGAAACTAATATTTTCTCATAATACGAGAAAATAAAATCATTCATTATTTTGAATAATATCTCATTCTTTTAATTTGGATTTATTATCATTCAATATGAATACTTTGTCGAATCAGGCATACATATTAAATGCATAAAGATACATGTGTTAATTATTATTTCTTATAAATTATTTTAATAGTGAATTAATAATCTTTGGTTCAACTTCGTCGTTGATATATCTTTCAATTGGTCTTGCTCAGAAAGCAGGATCATAGATTTTATCTATAATCTTTGATACTTCAGTTTTTGTAAATTTTGGTAATTTTACTTGTTTATTTTCTTTCCATGCTTCAAGGAATTTTTTGATTTGATTATTGAAGATTTCTGTTAAGTTTTCTTTGCTTAATGGCTTGAATACGATCTTATGATCAATTCTATTTGATAGTTCTGGAGTAATATGATTCTTTAATTCTTCAAGAACTCTGTTTTTGATGTCATTGAATTGTTTTGAATCAGCCTCTTCTTTTGTTCAAGTATCGAATCCAATTGTAGTTTTCTTTTTGCTAAATTCTTCAGTTCAAATATTAGATGTCATAACGATGATTGTATTTTTGAAATCAATCCATCTTCCTTTTGAATCTTTTAATTGTCCTTCATCTAAAATTTGTAGAAGAATATTTAATACATCAGGTGCTGCTTTTTCAATTTCATCTAAAAGAATAACTGAATATGGTTTTCTTTTAACTGCTTCAGTTAGTCATCATCCTTCATCGTATCCAACGTATCCAGCAGGTGATCAGATTAATTTTGATACAGAGAATTTTTCCATGTATTCAGACATATCAAATCTAATCATTGCTGTTTCATCTCAGAAGTAATTCTTAGCGATAAGTTTTGCAAGATAAGTTTTTCAAACTCCTGATGGTCCTAAGAATAAGAAAGAACCAATAGGTTTATCTTTTTTGATTACTGAAAGTCTACTTCTGATAAGTGTTTTTACGATAGTGTCTACTGCATCATTTTGTCCGATAATTTCTTTTTTTAATTCGTTATCTAATCTTTTAAGTTTTGTAATTTCATCTTCATTTACGATATTTGTAGGAATACCTGTTTTATCAGCTAATACATTTCAAATATCTTCTGGTTCTATAACACTTCTTAGATGAGTAGGGATATTCTTGTTTGATCTAATCTTTTGTAATTCTTTTTTAAGTGCTTGTTCTTCTTCTTTTAATTCTGCAGCTGAGAAATAATCTTGGTTCTCAATTGCTTTTTCTATCTCTTTTTGAATTGCTTCAATTCTAGCTTCTTGTTTTTTATAAGTATCGTCATTATCTAATTTTTGTTGGATTGTTGATTTTCTTGCACTAGCTTCATCTAGAATATCTAATGCTTTATCTGGTAATTGTTTATTTAGAATATATCTTTTTGATAATGTAATTGCTTTATCTATTGCTTCATCAGAAATAACAACTCAGTGAAAATCTTCATAAGTTGCTTTTAATCCCATGATAATATTTTTTGTCATTTCAATTGTTGGTTCATTTACTACTACTTCTTGAAATCTTCTTTTTAATGCAGCATCTTTTTCGATGTATTTTTGGTATTCATCGAATGTTGTTGCACCAATAAGTTTGATTTTTCATCTAGAGAGTAGTGGTTTTAGCATTTGAGCTGCATCGTTTTGATCTTGTCCTCATGCTCAAATGATTGTATGAAGTTCATCAATGAAGAGTATGATATTATTTGTAGGATCCATTGCTTCTTCAAGAATTGATTTCATTCTTGATTCGAATTCACCTCTATATTTTGTTCATGCTACGAGAGTTCACATATCAAGTAAGAAAACTTTTTTATTTTGAAGTTTTTCTGGTACTTCTTTTGCATTAATTCTTTGAACTAATCCTTCAACAATTGCAGTTTTTCATACTCATGCTTCTCATATAAGAAGTGGATTATTCTTTGTTTTTCTTAATAGGGTATAAATCACTTGATCAATTTCTTTTTCTCTTCAAATAATAGGATCAAGATATCCATCACGAGCTTCTTTTGTTAAGTCAGTTCAGAAGTATTCTATTGTAAGTTTTTTCTCTTCTTTTTTCTTTGGCTTGTTAGAATCTGTTTCTAGTGAAATATTATCGTTATCTTCTTTTTCAACGATTTCACTTTCTAAGTTGTCTAATAAATTATTGATTCAATCTTTTTTGTTTGAAACGTGCATTTTCTTTATTTCACTATAATCTAAATTTAATTCACAGACAAGAGTATCTATAATTTCTAAAAAAGCAAGAAAACCAACCTCATGGAGTATTGGTGAGTTTGACAATTCTTGGATTGTAGATATCACTGATTTACAATTTATTTTATCGAGTTTAAATAATTGTTTTAG
>CAMJIH010000034.1 GCA_946405785.1 uncultured bacterium
TTTAGAGATGAAAATAATTTAGACACCCTCTATTCTTTCAATCCTGAAAATTGAGAAATCTCTCAACAAGGAAATATTTCGTTAGAAGATGAAGGAATTATATCATTCAGATCTTGATGATCAAAAGGAAATTTATTGCAAAAAATCCAATGATTTCAAAATATTGTTGATATTGATTTACTTGATATTCTTCCAGATAAAAATCCTAAAAATATGGAAGAATTAGAAAATGAGATTTTAAACAAAATTCAATCTAAAATAGCTGTCGAAAAAGTAGCAGATACTAGCGTTGTTACTAAAGAGCTTCTTAAATTAAAAAACGAAAGAAATGTTTGCCACAATGGTATTGTTTGAGATTTAAAACAACTACTAAATATTGAAGACGATTATCTTTATGAAACATCATGAGAAAATTATAAAATATTCTTTAACTTACTAAAAACTTTTGAAAGAATAGATATTGAATATCCAAACGACAATAAACCTCTTAATTCAATGAAACTATTACTTGATAAAATCTGTGATAGTACAGGTAGCTTTACACTTTTAAAACCATCACTTCTTGATAATAACTGAGAGCCAACAGAAGAAAATCCGGGAGAAAATACCGATTGAGAAATACAAAATTCACAAAAAGTAGCACGAGGACCTCATATAATAAAAAATCTTATTGATCCTAACACCCAACTTTTTGATATAAATCTTATTAACGATCTTGCCTATAACGGTGAAATTGATCAATACCTTGCTGAACGTAAATATGACAGGATTATAGCAGAAATACAAAAAAATAGAGAATTAAAAATCGCCGAACAGGAATATGAAAAAGAAGTTGCTCAATTACATAATAGCACTCGTGATGAGTTACATTGATTAAATGAAGATATTGAATTATTTGCCAATATTAGCGCTCTTGAAAATGAAGGAGATTTCCTATCTTAACAAGGCTAATTATTTATAAATAATATCAGAATTTTATTTGACTTTTATCAACATTTATATACACTCCACGTTATAGGGCGAAAGCTTGTTTTGTTTTTTGGTAATTTGAATGAAAAGTAGTCGTATCATCAAAAACGTTATCATCCTTATTATTGCTCCATTTATTGCATGGTGACTATTATTTCTTGTTAACAATCTTTCTTGATTAACTGCTAGTGTCCTAGATATTTGAGAAATCCAGAAAGTTAGAGATGAATGATGGGATCTTGCATATAAATCAGATTGATGAGTTTTTGAAGTTTTTTGATCCGAAAAAGTACAAGCTTCAAACCAAGTTATCATAAAGATTCTTTATAATCCAGATGAAATAGAACTCGATTCTTGACTTGCTTCTTGAGTTAATTATTGAATTATCAGTAATTATAATTGAACTCTAGAAGTAACACTAACAGATTTGAAAGAGCGTGATTATAAAGAATGATGGTTTGAAATTCCATATAGTTGAGATGAGACTCAAATTCTACTTGGTGATTCTCAAAAAATAAACCAAGATTGAAAAAAAGAATCTCTCAGTATTGGAAACCTAAACAATTTTGAAGAACACTCTGTTTTACCTTAAGAATAATCTAATGAAAAAGTTTTTAATTTGATGCTTTAGCTGCCTTTTCGGATTATGACTATATGTATTTGCTGCTTGAAATAGCACTCTACCTGATAGTTTTCAGGTTGAAGTATCACCTTCAAGTTTTAAAGTAAATCAAGCTGTTGATCTTTCTGTTACAGCCATCAAAAATGGTGAAGTAATGAAAAACTATGATGGTTACTTCGATATTGTTGTATTAGACGAGAACAATAATATTTTACAATCTCATGAAGTTACTGTTCCAGATTGATGATGGTGAAATATTAGATTACAAGATCAATGAACTAGACCTTATACACAATGATTAATTCTTAATAAAGCAGGTAACTATGTCGTTTCTGTTACTGAATTTACAAATGATTCTATAGAAGGTAAAGCATCAATTACTGTTACATCTGATGATGTTATCAATGTAGGAGAAATTGATGTTTATAATCCTGTTCAAAATATTACTGAAGAATCTTCAGCTATATCTGTTTTAGCAAGTGCTCCAGATTATGTTAATTCACGTATCCAAATTTATCTTAATGAAATTCTTGTTAAAGAATGACAAACAGATGGAAACTGAATGCTTAGTGAAACTATACAAATTTCTAAAGAATGAACTAATACTCTTGAATTAAAAGCTGTTAATTTACAAGGAGCTACTGTTGCTCAATCTCAAACTATTACTTTCAATTACGCACCTATTCCTACAGACCTTAGACCTGAAGTTATCATGTCTCCTAACAAAGACTTAAAACTTGGAGATATCGTTCGTTTTGAAGTAGGAACTGATGATCATGTAAGTTCTGTTTCTCTTTCAATTTCATGAGTTCAAGATTATCCTATGGATAAAGAATGAGATTGATATTTTACTAAACAATTATCATTAACAGCAACATGAGAACAAGTTGTAAATGTTCAAGTAACTGCCGCAACAGAACCAAAACTTTATACATGACTTTATTATTTCACTGTTGAAGATAATATTAAAATTGTAAATCTTAAAATTTATGCTGATGAAACTACTAATCAACTTCTTCACCTTGAGTGGGAAACTGTAGGTTGAGTTAGTGATGATTATGTTGTTACTTATTGGGCTAAAGGAACTAATGAAGAAGACGCTTGGACTGATTTTGCTAAATGACCAAATCATGATGTTCATGTTGGTCCAGGACAAACTTACTTATTTAGAGTTTATGCTACAACACCTGAACATATCGCTGAAGGAGTTCCTTCTGAAATTAGTGAATTTGAGTATGTTGGTTTAGGTGGTGGTTGAACTGTATGACCAACTCCTATAACTCCTAATCCTGGTCCAGATTTATGAACAGGAACAGAAGTAGGAACAGGAGAAGAGCATCCTGCACAAACTGGTGAAGTTATTATTACCAACTCTTGAGTAGTAATTGATGAAACTCAACAACATTATGTTCCAGATGCTCCAACTTGTATTATTACAAGTATCCAATTTGAGACAGAACAAATTGGTAATAAGTATTATCTTGTTTGGAGTCCTATAAAAAATGTTGAAAAATATCTTATTTATAAATCTGATTTTGCAGATTGAAGCAACAAAAAATATGTAGGAGAAACTGAATTGCCAAGATTTGAATACCCTTTCGATGCTAAAGCAAAAGAAGAAACTTATGCTTATTATTCAATTGAAGCCGTTTGTACTGACTGAAGAAAAATGATGGTTTCAGAAGCAAATAAAGTACAAGTTTGACCATTTGAAGATATGATGTTAATTCTTATTGCAACAGTTCTTCTCTATTTGATGTATAGAATTTATACTTATCGTATATAATATATTAAAATAGATTTTCTTAACGTTTTGGGAAAAAACAAAATATTATTTTATCTTGAAAAAAAATATGGAATTAACAAAAAACTACGAACCAAAAAAGAATATAAATAAAATAAATAAAGATCATGTTGATTTCCTTTTCCCTATCTTTCTACCTTCTTACAGAAGAATTTCTTGAAAAAATCTTTCTTGGTATTTAAACCAGTCTGTAGCATGGAAAATTAGATCACAAAAATTATGAAAGAATATTCTTCCATGTTTTATTCGTAATGTAGACACTCTTTGAGATTCATTAGTACTAGAAAATAAAAAAGATCTTATTTTCCCAGCAAAACTACAAAGATTACATAATCATAAGGATAAAACTTATAAAAAAATTCTTCCTATATTTTCTCAGATTTTTACACAATCACGTTTTGATAATATCTATAATTTCTCTCTAGCTGATAAAAAGAATTCAGAGATTTTGAATAAATTCCAAGAAAAATGACTTTTTAAGAAAAAAGAGAAACTTGTATACTGGGATATTACAACTCAAAGTATTGTTGAAGAAGATGCAATTGAATGGAGAGAAGAAGAAGGATTAAAACTTACTATTAAGTGTTTTGTTGAAACAAAAAATGATGTTTTTCCTCTTGTTGTTGATGATCCAACACTACTTTTTTCTGATGTTGCCATCATCGTTCACTCAAATGATAAAAGATATAAAAAACATATAGGTAAAAATATTATTATTCCTGTAATTAATAAACCTATTCCTATCCTTGCATCAAGTAATATAGATACTATAAAAGATAACGGAATTTTAAGAATTAATCCTCTACTTAGTGAGGAGTCATTAGAAAAAGTTAAAGAACTTTGACTTTCAACAACTGAGGATTACATTGATAAAGATTGATTGTTTATTGATAAGGTTTCTAATTTTTGATGAAAATCTGTCTTTGAGTTTACTGAAAATGTTATTGAAACACTTTCTACTATATGAAATCTTGAATCACAAGAAAAGATTACACAAAAAGTTCCATATTCTAAAGCTACAGGACAACGCTTAATTAAAAAAGTTATTCCTATGCTTGTACTTGATTTTTCTTGATTAAAAGAAGATTTTGATAATTGGTTTGATGAATATTTTTATGAATATAAAGATAGTATCTTTTCTGAGAATCTTGAGATTTTAATTGATACAAAAAATCCTTATAGCCAAAAATTAAGTATTGTTGAAGATGAAAATTGAGAATTCAAACTTTTCAATATCTTAGATTATTCCAATGGATCTACATTCTCTCTGTTACTTCTTAATTGGTTAAAAAAAGGTCATTTAAATTGGAATTTTTCTATAAATGAATTAATAGATTTTATTTTTCTTCTTACAGAAGAAGAATGGAACGACTTCAAAAATCAAATAGATTGAAGGAAACAAGATTTGGAAGAACTAAGATCTAAGACTATTTCTAAGAACTGAATGGAAATTGTTGAAGATTTATATAATGAATTAGAAAATATTCCTTGGATAGAAAAAAATTCTGAAAAAGATTTTTCATTTAATCCTCAAAAATTATTAGGAGAATGAAAAAAACTTTGGTGCATATCTTGTGCTGATACTTTTTTACAAGCTTTAGCTTTAATACAAATATCTACTTCACAATTTGTATTTCATATCGATGAATTATCTCCTCAGACTATAAAAAATTTCTTCTTTTTCTTATTCCTTGTTAATTGAACACAATGCTCAATCTTCCCTCATGAAGAAGGAGAAGACTTTAATGTAAGTTATCCTGAAAAATTTTCTAAATTAGCAGAAACTTATGGTTGGGAAACACTAAGATTATTCAATACTCAATATGAAAAATATGATGAATGAAAGATTCAAGAAACATTTTGATATCTGAAACATCTCTGGAATCTCTTTAAAATTCTTTATGAAAATTGAGCATATTCAGCAGTATTCCCAAATAATTATGAAATTGACTGAAAATGAATTCAGATTTTATGAAAATGGAATGATATAAAGAGTAAGTTTGAATCCCATTCTATTAACAGCAAAGATTTCTCTGATGACATTAAAGAATTACAGCACTATACAAGAGAACATTTTACTCGATATTTTACTCTTTTAAAACAAGAGAAAAAAGAAGATGATAATGGAATCATTCTTGCTGGTCAGATATTTATGGATATTCTAATCCACTTAGAACCAGTCATCCCTGAATTTGTTATCATGGTTGAACAAATTTTAGGAAAAGAAATTGAAGCACCATTAATTAATCAATTCCACTCTGAAGTTAAAGATTATAAAATCAATCTTATTTTTGATATTTTCTATGCTATCTATCAAGAAAAGAATGCCTTATGATTAAAGAAACATGTTCCTATCGATTTCTTTATCCAAGCAAATCCTAGCATTATAGAAGTATTAGAATGATATACTCCAAGTCTTGAATTCCTTTTCAAAATTAAAGAATTCAATTTTATTAGATCTAATGAAAATTATCCTAGTTGATATAAAACTTTCTCTATTCTTGACATCACTCTTTGAATCAAAGCTCATGAGCAACAAAAGAAAGAAAGTACATTAGATGAGCTAGAAAGAGAATTAAAATCAAAGAAAGAAACAGCTGATTATCTAAGATCTATGCTCATGGCACTTTCTTCTATGCCACTTACTCCTGCTGAAAAGATACAAGAAAAGCAACAAGAATTAGATACTATTATGTCTGATATTCAACACTTAGAGATAAAAATTCAAAAGACAAAGATGGAGAAAAAGGCATAATATCAAAGCTCTTGAAGATTAAGAGGAAATATCTATAATGAAATTTAATCAACTGTTTTATTTTTTTGCTTAATTTTTGTTAATATGACCAAAGCTACAAAGCAATCACTTAGTATATGGGCTTGATCATTTGCTATTGTGTTTGTTGTCTTATTCTGACTTATCTATGCTAGTAGTCTTTCTCAACAAATAGAAACTGATACTTATGAAGCTAAAGATCCAGAAATTGCTACATTATCAGATTTTTCACATAAATTAATGATTGAAAAACCAGGTAAATTTGCTTCTTCTCAAGACATTGTTGTAACATCACAAGCTAATTGAAAAGTTTCTAATATCTATTTTAAAGAATGACAAGAAGTTAAGTGATGACAATCTGTTATTGCTTTATCTGACACTATTGCTAGTTATAAATTACAAGTTGATAATGCTAAAAATAGTCTTGATAGAGCTATTTTAACTAAACAACAAACAGAACTTACAATTAATCAACAAATTGAATCTTCAAAAAATGCTTACGAGAATGCGCAAAAAGCATTTGAATTAGCTAAGAAAAGTTCTGACATTAGTGTAAAACAAGTAAAAAATGCTGTATCTACAGCTGATAGTAGTATCGATACTTTAAGAAATAATTTTCTTGCTCTAAAAAATTGAACAATAAATTATATGGATACTGTTATTGATACTTCTGATGCTCTTCTATGAGTTACTCAATACTATGAAGACAATCTAGATAAAGGTGTCGAAGTTTATGTTTGAGCAAAAGATGCTTCAAAAAAAGAATCTGCTAAGCAACAACTAAGAGAGTTGTATACAACAAGAGATGCAATAAAAGCTCTATCTGATGTACCAAGAGATATTGATGAATTAAAGAGTTCTGTTGATAAACTCGATTCAGCTTATGAAGAAGTGTCTAAATTCTGAAGTACTATGGTTGAAGTTATGAGAAATTCTATAGCTTCTGAAGGATCTCTATCACAAGCTACTATTGATAAGTATATTTCTACATTCCAAACATTTGAGGCTTCTGCATGAAGAGCAAATGTTAAAACATTTAAAAGTAATGTTGATGCTCAGATTTCTTGATCATGAACTCTTGCTCAAGAAAATGCTAATCTAACATTAGAAGATACTATTAATAAAAC
>CAMJIH010000035.1 GCA_946405785.1 uncultured bacterium
ATTATTTTCTAAGAAATAACCATCGAATAGGAACAATTTTTTTTCTATGTCCTTGTAGTTAACAAGTAATTTATCTTTTATTGTCTCAAAATATGAACATGTAATAACAATTGCTCAGTCTTCATCTATAGTATCAAAGGTCTGTTTTATAACAGGAATGTTTTTATATTCATAATCATATTTATCGGGATTTAATTCATAGATTCCTTTGATGTTGATATCGTTTTTATTGAAAAATTTTATGGCTTCATCACATGATTCACTTATTCACCATAAATAGATATATGGAAAATTATTAATACTTGAGAGATAATCTTCTAAGTATTTCTTTTTATCAAAATCTAGATTTTCTATCGTATCAAATAGCTCCATGTTGTTGGTTTGATAAATGTTTTAACATTAGAAATCTTTTAGAAGTTTTCAATCTTAAGATAACAAAAATAGCTAGACTCCGGATAAGAGCCTAGCAGAATTCTAAAGGATAATTTCTCAGAACCCCTGAGTTGGGGCACAATACATTGTGTACGTGCGGTAATATATGTAATGAATTTCTCTTCGATTTCAATTAAAAAAAGAGGATTTTTTAGTTCCTCTTTGATATTTAAATTATAATTGTGTCCAAACGACTCTTTTTTCTCAGTTAATATCTTTAAATTCGTGGGCTTTAACTCTAATTTTATCTCAGATATTGTAATACTTTTTCCAATCAACTCCATCAGGTGCAACGATTTGTTTTTTGTGGAGGAGTCATTCAACTCATTTAACAGTAATAAACATTCAGTAGTTATACATTAGTTTTACATATCAATCGTATTCTTCTCAAAGTTTGATATCTTTTACGCTGAATGATCATTCTTGTGGTCCTTGTGGAACTGATTTTTTAGGAACTCTATTTCATGATGTAGGTCTTTTCTCATTTGTATTTTTACCTTCTTTTTTAGGTAATTTAGCTTCAATATTTTCAATATTAGGAACAAACTTTAAGAAATCTGTAGTTTCAGGATCAAATCATGATTTAGTGTAGATTTCATTAAGTTGTTTTTCTACTTCTTCTTTTGAACCAATCCATATTGTTAATGGCTTTTTGTTTTCACATTTAAGTGATTGATGTTGCCAAATATCAACGTAGAAGTGAAGATCAGTATTCTCGTCTAATTTAACAACTTTTCATTTTTTTATTTGTTGCTTAGCAACAGTTTCTAATCATGTTGGTGTATTATACCAAATCATTTTATGATTTCATTGATCGATATCTACTATCATAGCATCAGCTCTTTGATCTTCGATAGATGCATCTACAAACCAGTTAGAGTTTTGTTGAACTTGGAAGTCTTGAAGATTTTTAGCTTCTTTTTCTGATAATCCTAAACCTTCATATCTCGCTTGTTCTGCTATTTTTTCTTGTGCTGAGAAAGATTTTTTATTCCATGCATTCATGAGTTTTTCTAGTTGTCATCTTTCCATTGCATATCTTTGTCTTGATTGTTTTCTTATCTTTTCAATATATTCGATATCTCATTCAGCTTTATATGGAGGTAGTGTTTTCATTGAGAATGGATCAGACGAAATACCATCAACCATAAGTCTTGTATAACAAGTATATTTTGGTAGTGAGATAAGATCATTTGTACTTACCATTTCTTTATATTGAGATGTCATTACTGCTGCATCATCATATCATAATGTGAATGAGAATATTGTTCAAACGTTACCAAAGATTGCATCTTTAATTGTTGTATCAAGCTGTGATGTATACTGGTTAGCAACAATGAGTGATAACTTATATTTTCTCGCTTCTGAAAGAATTGTTGCAAATGATTTAGTAGCAAAGTTTTGGAACTCATCGATGTAAAGATAGAATGGTTTTCTTAGATGTGCAGCCATATCAGCTCTTCACATGGCATCAATCTGGATTTTTGTAACAAGAAGAGAACCAATCATATTTGCATTATCTTCTCAGATTTTACCTTTAGAAAGATTTACAAGAATAATTTTTCCTTCATCCATAGCTTTTCTTAAACTTAGTTTTGTTCTAGGTTGTCAGAAAATATTTCTTACTAAACGTGATGAAAGGAATTGTCCTACTTTATTTGTAATAGGACCAACAGCTTCTTCTCTTTGTTTATCTTGCCATTTATTAAACTCATTATTCCAGAATTTTAAAAGTACTGAGTCGTGGATATGAGAAATTACTTCTTCACGAAATTCTTTATCTGTAAGTACTCTTAAAATATGCATAAGTGTTGCATTAGGGTAATCGATAACTGATAATACAACGTTTCTTAGAATGTATTCTAGTCTAGGTCACCAACTGTTATCAAATAGTTTTTGGAATGTAGAAACAACTCATGAAGCGATTCTGTTCTTTTCATCTTCGTTATCTGCTTGAAGAAGGTTGAATCAGATAGGGTATTCTGCATCTCATACATCAAAAAGAATAACGTCGTTAATACGGTTTGATGGAATATATTCTAATAAATCATCAACAAGTTCTCCATGAGGGTCTAGAAGACATAAACCGTTTCATGCTCTCATATCTGATATGATCATATTGTTGATGAATGTTGATTTACCGGTTCAGGTTTTTCATACAATATACATGTGTCTGAATTTATCTTCTTCACGAATTCAGAATCTGATTTTATCTCATCTATAATCAGTATCTCATAGAAGTGTTAATTCTTTTCATGGAGTATTATCAGGTGTAGGAATATTAGTAGGGTAGGATAATTTTCTATAGAGAGTATAGTCTAATCCTTTTACAAAATTTGCTTTTGTTGGAAGATGGAATACGTTAATAGCTTGTGAAAAACTAACAGGCATCCATTCTTTAATTTGTTTTTTTTCAAAGCTTCAACTTGATAAAAATGGTGCAAATACAGAATTAAGAAGTGTAGTCAAACTTTCTTTAACATAAGGATCTTCTGTTTTAATACTGTATCGAATACTCATGAAAAGATTCTTTTCAGGCTCTTTTTTCTCTTCTTTCTTTTCTTCTGTTTTTTCTTCTTTTTTACTTCATCGTAGGTAATCAACTCATTTTTTGATTTTTCATATGAATTTTGTTAGATCATCTTCTTCAAGTTTGAAGGTATAATCAAATTGGATTCTGAGTGTTGATTTTTTATCTACGTTTTGGAATACTGCAAAAATATCTGTCATTGGATCTAAGTATGAACCATCTTTCATGAATTCATCTTTAGTTTTAATAACTCATGTTACTTCTTTTCATCAGAAAAAAGTTTCTTTGGTTAATCAAAGATATACTTTATTCCTACTTAATTCTAAACGTTCAGTTTCAGAGAGATCTGATGTAGTGAAAGTTGTATAGAATGTATTTTGAAAATATGCTTGAAAATCTCTTGGAAGTTTAACAAAAAGCTTAATATTGGTATTATTACCATACATTATGAAAGAAATTTTTTTTGATTTTAAGGAAATGAGATTTTTTATTACTTTTTCCCAATGTCCCACTCAAAGTTCATTATCTTTGAATGGTTTTATTTGGTAGTATACATATTTAGAAATTTTTTGTTCTGTCATTTCCTTTGTTTTTATTTTTACTAGTAAATTTTATTAACAGTATTATATATATTTTTTAGTAAAAAGCAAGATAATAAAAATGAATATTTTAAAATATAAAGAACTGTAAAACTATTTGTTTTTTATAAAAACTTCATAGCAGATTCGCTATGAAGTCTTTATCTTTTTAGAGGTTAAGGAAGTTTAAATTTTCGTCACATGGTTTAACAGAAATGCCGAACATCCCTTTATAGACTACTTTCACGTAGATTTTTTCCGCTTTTGAATCCGCTTTTTTTTGTATAACGTTTCCTATTGCTCCAAAGGCAGGAAAAGTAACTATTCCAGATGAAACGATCTTATTCTTTTTATCAACTTCGATATAGCATAGATAACATAATTTTGTTTTTTGAAGATACATAAAGTCTTCAGATCCAATTATTACGCCTTCTGTGCTTATATCTTTTCTATTGATAATTTTACAGATATACGATTCCATCATTCTACCATTTGGAGTCATGAGTTGGAAATTCCTCATTGGATGTATTGGATAGCCTTGATTATCGTATAATGTGCATAGATAATTAGGACCACTAGAGATAATTATTGAATAATAGTTCCCTGGTATTATGGGAGTGTAAACTTCAATACTATCTTTAGACATCTTTATTGGTTTTCCGTAGGTTGAATTGTCTGATAGTTCAGGAAGAGCGGGTAATTCTTTTACATGAGAGATACTATAGCCATAGATTTCTATGACGTTCTGAGAGAATGTTTCTCCATCTTCGAGTATAAATTCGATTTTTTCTGGGAGGCCAGTAATGACGGAGAGGTTCTGTTCTGGCTGCAATATTGCAGCTTTTTTTGTATTACATGCTATGAGTAAGCAAAATGTAATACAAATGAAAACGGTTGAGATTAGGTAGTTTTTTTTCATAAATGGTTAAATTTTGTTTGGTTATTACTATTTGTTTTTTTTGTTTGTATTTATTTGATATTGATTTGGTTTTTTGTTTTCAAGTTAATTATAGAATTATATTTTTTAATATGATTAAAAAATGTCAATCTATTTTGTTTTAATATGTGCTTAAAATTACTGTTTTTATGCAGTTTAGAATAAGATTAAAAGGAAGAAATTCTTTTAGATTTTTTGGTAAATAAGAAAATGAAAAAGACAGTATGAGTATTTAGTTTAATTGTGATGTTATTATCACAGATTATTACTCCTTTTGCATACGCAGTAAGTGGAGAAGAAGTTCTTATTTCAGAACCAGTTGTAGAAGAAATTGTTCCTGAACCAGTAGTGGTAGAACCAGTAGTTATTCCTGAAGTTGTTAACTCTACAGGTGATAATAATTTTGAAGTGGAGGAAATAAGCACTTGAGAAGTTGTTGAAGTAGTAGAACCTGTAGATCTTGAGGTAAATACAGGAACAACTATATCAACGTGGGAAGAAACAAAAAATCTAGAAGAGGAAGAAGTATTATCATGAGCAGAATCTAGTTCGTGATTTATTGAAAAGATAACAGAATCTATAAAGGATTTCTTATGAATTAATTGAGAAGAAGGTGAGAACTGTGAGAGTAAAGAGATATATTGAACATGAGAATATGAATGAGTTAAGGTAGAGGTATATGCACAAACATGATTATTTGCTAGTGGAACAGAGTTAACAATTGAACCTGTGGTAGAAGAAAAATTAGAAGCAGTACAGGAAGTATTGTTATCATGAGAAGTAGATTTTATAAAAGAACAAGTAGTAGCGTTTGATATAACTTTTAGAGATCCAGTAACTCAGGAAGAGTTACAACCAAAAGATTGAACAGTGCAAGTAACATTTAATTATGAAGAAAATGAAAGTTTGGTACAAGCTGAAGAAAATGAAGAACAAGATGTTAAAGTATATCATTTAAATGATATAGATGAAGAGGGAAATAAAATAGAAGAGTTAACATGAGCAACAGTTGAAGAGGTTATAGTGAATGAAGAAAAAAGTGAAGAAGAAAATGTGATGGTAGTAGAAGCAGAAAGTTTCTCAGTGTATACAATAGTTGTGCAAGTAGCAGAAGAATGACCATTAGCAACAGAAAATCAATTAGCTAATTTTGTGTATGGAGAAATTTCTATTAATAGACCAAGTATTCTGGATTCTACAGTCTATCCAATAGAATGATTTACAATTATGGATAGAAATTTGTGAGCAATGAGTAATGACAGAGTAAGTACAGGTTCATATTGATATCATTATCAATGGTGAAATAATTATTGATTTGAGCAAAAATGTTGGACTGATAATTGTACTGATTCAGTAACTAGTAATGCAAAAGATGTTACAGTAAGTTGAGCTACATTTATTGGTTCTGTAATGAATAATTCATGATATAAATGAACTATATTCATTAAGGATGGAAGTAATAAATCATATGATTATTGGAAAAATTGAGATAATTATTCTCATTATGATGCTTTATGGTGATGATCTGGAGATATTAACTATGAATCAACAAAAAATAATATAACGAAATTATATTGGGATGATGGAAATGATAGATCATTAAGACAATGACCTTGTCCTGAAGGTTGGCATGTCCCATCTGCATGAGAATGGAGTATGTTATTTTATTATTGGTACAATAGTTGAGCAATTGATGTTCAAACTCCTGATGTTATTAGAAATCTCTATTATTCTTATGATAAAACTACATTAAATCAATTCCTGAAAGATTTTAAGATTCCGATTGCTGGTTTACGTAATTATTGAGACGCAAATATTAATCCTTATCATGCCCAATTGTGGTCATCTTCTCCTGAATCTACCAATAGTAAAAATGCCCGTACTCTTGCTACAATGTCTAGTTATATTGGTACTGATTATAAATATCCACGTGGAAATGGACTTCATGTTCGTTGTTTTAAAAATACTTATTCAGGAGCATGAGATTTTCATACAATAACATTTGAATATAATGGATGAAAATGATCAACAGCATCTATTAATGTTTTATCATGATGAACATGAGAAATTCCAAGTAATCCAGTAAAATTATGATATACTTTTCTTTGATGGTATGAAACATGATCAAATATACCATTTGATTTTACTGGTACGATAATAACATGAGATATTACATTATATGCTAAATATGGTAAAACTGCAACATTATTGCCATGAAAAGAATTTAATGCTGCGGTAAAAAATTTAGCACAATCAATATCTTATGCTGCTTATAATCTTACAGATACTAGTATGACTGGCTTTATGAAATCTTATAATGAGCCATTAGATGCCGTTCAAACAGGTATTATTTCAACATCAGATTCTCCTGTCCCAGTAATTGCTTGGTTTGATAATTGAATAATTTATTATTATTCAAATGCAGATGTTATATATATGAATCCGGATTCAAGTTATCTTTTTACTTATGCTGAAGCATTACAAAATGTAGATTTTAATGATTTTAATATGAGTAGAGTTGAATCATTAGATCATGCGTTTGATTCCTGTTATAACTTAAGAATAGCTGATTTATGAAATTTTAAATGAAATAACCTTGTTAGTGCTGAATATATGTTTATGGGGTGTTCTAATTTAGAGTCAATTGATTTATGA
>CAMJIH010000036.1 GCA_946405785.1 uncultured bacterium
ATAATCAATGAGAAGTTAAGATTTGGAGTTGAAATACAGCTGAATGATTAACAATTGATATTAAAAAAGTTTGGTGAAATTTTGTTGAATTAAAGGAAGCACTTCCTGGAGATACAAAACTTATTGTTTGATAAATTCTATTCATATAAAGATCCTTGAGAACTAGCTTTATCTCAAGGATTTTTTATTAATTATTTTTTTAGAATTTATGCTCTACTTGATTTCTTTTGGCTTTTTTTTATAAGCTAATCTGTGTAAATTTTTGAATAATGGATTAGTTCTATATCCTATTCTCATATATGCGTTATCAAATTTTAAATCAAGATGCTGATTTATCTCTTATTGAAAGATTATTAAAAGTAAGAAACATATCAGATAATAGTTCTAAATTCCTTAATCCTACCCTAGCAAATTATTGGATAGCTCCTTTTTTGTTAAATGATATGGAGAAATGAGTATCTAGAATTATTCAAGCATTAAAAAACAATGAAAAAATTGTTATTTTTTGAGATTATGACGTTGATTGAATTACAGCAAGTTATACGTTATATAAGTTTATTACTAAATACTTAAATTATAAAAATATTACTATCAGATATCCTAATAGAATAGATGATTGATATTGATTAAAAACAAAACATCTAGATGCTATGAAAGAAGAAGGTGTTTCTTTAGTTATTACTGTAGACAACTGAATCACTTCTCTTGCAGAAGCAGAATATGCTAAGGAATTAGGAATGGATTTAATTATTACGGATCACCATCAGCCAGTAGAATCTTTACCTGATGCAATTGCAGTTATTAATCCTCAAGTTTCACCAAACTATCCTTTTAAAGGCTTAGCTGGTGTTTGAGTTGCATTCAAAGTCCTCAATGCACTCCTGACAAAATCAACAATGACTAAGGATGCCAAAAATGAAATATTTAATTATTTCCTTCCAATTGTTGCTATAGGAACTGTTGCTGATGTTGTTCCTTTAGTAGATGAAAATAGAGTTATTGTTAAAAGAGGTCTAGAGCTTATGAATCATCATCCCGATACACTCCCTAAATGACTAGCTGGTTTTCTAAAGTTTTTAAACATCAAAGGGAATATTGATACTTTCCATATCTGATTTGTTATTGGTCCAAGAATTAATGCATGATGAAGATTAGAAAGTCCTTACGATAGTCTAAAAGTTCTTTTATGTGAAAACTGAGAACAAGAAAAATATATCCAAAAAATTGAGGATATTAATACTGAAAGAAGGAAAATGCAGGACCAAGCATTCAGAATCGCTGAAAAACAATTAGATCCAGAAAAGAAGTTTTTATCAGTTTGTGATGAAGATTTTCACGAAGGAATCATATGAATTGTTGCTTGAAGAATTACTGAAAAATATAATAAGCCTTCAGCTGTATTTAAAATAGATAAAGAAAAACAACAAGCTGTTGCATCACTTAGATGACCAGAATATTTTAATGTTATTGAAATGATTGCAAAAGCTTCTCCTTATCTAAAAAGATTCTGAGGACATAAAGGGGCCTGAGGTTTGACTATTGAATTACAAGACTTAGATAAAGTTATTAAAATCTTTGAAGACCATTGTGAAGAATGTATCTGTGAAGAAAATTTAGAAAAAGTAACTATGATAGATACCGTTCTTTTTCCTCATGAACGAAATTATGAAGAACTAAGTGAGATTGAAAACTTAGCACCATTCTGAGAAGGGAACAATGAACCTAATTTCTTATTTGAAAATATAGTAGTTGAAAGAGTTGAAAAAGTTTGAAAAAATTGATGAGCTCATTTAAAGATTTTCTGAAAATTTTGAGATGAACATCTAGCAATTGTCTTCTGGTGAAGATGAGAAGAATCAGAAAAAATAAAAGATAAAATCTCTCTTGTATGAAATGTTAAAAGAGATACTTATAATTGATGATTCTATATTCATGGAGTAGATTGGATAGAATAATTAATTATCCTCCATGTTTATTCATATACTATAAACTTTATTTTCAGCTATTCATGTAAGAACCTTATATTCTTTTTCATGTAATTGCATAATTCATTCCCAGCAAAATTGGATTCAAGAAACTTCTTGATCCTTTTTTTCTAATGATTTTATCTTAACATTTTTTCAATCTTCAAAGAAACAAGCATTACTTGTTTTTATTATACACTCTTCTGCAGTCCATAATATAAAAAAGTTTTCTCGTGACTTCTCTCATAAAATATCGTATTCTTCTTTAGAAAAAAAGTCTATCATTTCTTGAGATCTTTCTTTTATTTCTTCAATATCTATTCAAACTTTTTTATCTGCTATCGCTAAAAAAATCCAATCTCATGTATAAGAAGTTGACACATATTGTCACTCATAATAATGTTCAAAATCAATCTTTGTTAATAATTTTTCATCATCAACTTTAAAATATTCTTTATAGGTAAAGAACTTAAAAACTTTTTGATTATAATATGGCTGATTTATTGATTTCAAAAAATCTTCAGAAAAACTCTTTTCCATATTTTCGACTTCATTTTTTTCTACCTTTTTTACTATTAACTGCATTAAATAGTGTTAGAAATTAAAACTCTTTATTTAATGTATTTAGTAGTTCTCTATTAATAATATTTGTATGTTTTTCTGAGACCTTCCACATTGATTTGAACAACTCTGTTATTGTTATTAATTCTTGGTTTATTGGATTATTAGGTTCATAATACTTTGCTAATTTTCCAAAAAAATCAGCAACACTTTGATAATCCATGTTTATTATTTCTTCAACTAATTCTTGTTCAACTCTTCAGTTTTGAGCATCAGATAATAATGATATTCTTTTACATGTAGATGAAGCTTTTATTCACTGATTCTCTAAAAATTTTCTTCATCTTTCTCCATCTTTTTTTGCATCTTTTGCTATTTTTTCTGCAAATTTTTCAAAAATAATTTTCTGATTAGAAAGAATATATTTCTCTATTATTTCTTCTGTTGAGAAAGGATATGATGGTAAATAATTCTTATGATTTGATTTTTCTATTGTTTTCATTTTACAAGTCTAATAATCTTTCTTTAATTCTTTTATCTCATAATACTTTCATTACAGAGAAAAGATCTGGAGTTTGTTTAGCTCAACAAAGTTGAATTCTTAAGAACATAGCTAAATCTCAAACTTTACCTATAAATCCTCATTGTTTAAATTCTGCATTATTTGCAGCAAATCCATATTTCTTTCCTATTTCTTTTAATTGTTCGAACCATGAAAGAACATCTCATGAAAGATTATAATTTTGGGCATAATCCTCTGCAAAAGCTTTCCATGTTTCTGCTGGAATATTTTCAGGGAATTCTGGTTTATTTCACTTAATCTCAGTCCATTTTTCATCAAAAAAGAACAAAATATTCTTCTCTATATCTGTATATAGAGTAAATCTCTTTGGATCTTTTTCTGTATGTCTTTCAATATTAAGAGCTGATTTTGTATACTCAGGATCTTTTTTCATTAAGTTTGCTAATTCTGCATCATATTTTTCTGCCCACTCTAATCCTTGTTTATATAATTCTTCTGTTGAGATTTTTGAAAGATAATTATTTGATATATTTTGTAGTTTTACAAAATCAAATAATGGACCTGCTACATTCATTTTTTCAATAGAGAATTGAAAATCCATAAATGATTTATCTTCATTTTCTCTTTGCCAATCTTCATAAGAAGAATCAGCTAATGTCATAATATATTCTAGCAAAGCTTGTGCTGGATATCCTCATTCAAAGAAGAATTCAACATTAGCTTCTGGATCTTTTCTCTTACTTAGTTTTCTTTTCTTTCCTTCATCTAATTTACAGATAGGTGCAAGATGACAATACATAGGAGCAGGTAAATTGAATGCATTAAATAATTGTAAATGAAGAGGTACTGAAGTTAACCATTCTTCACTTCTTGTAATTATTGTAACTCCCATTAATGTATCATCAACAATATGAGCTAGATGATATGTTGGTAATCAATCTCACTTAATAAGTACAATATCATTGTAATTATCTATCATTGAGATTTCTCCTCTAATCATATCTTTGAAAACTATTTTCTTTGAAGTATCTCCATGAGAACGGAATCTTAATACTGGGAATGTATCTCATTCTTCATGAAATTTTTCAAGAAGTTCATCTGGTGTTTTATTTCTCCATTCAGAATAATTTCAATATATTCATGGAATGATTTTTGAAACCATTTGCATTTCTCTAATTTCATTTAACTTCTCTTCTGACATCCAACATGGATAAGCCATTCCCTGAGCAAGTAAATGTTTAGCAAAAACTTTATAAAGAGCTCCTCTTTTTGATTGAGTATATGGTCCATATTCTCATTTTTCTTCATTAGTATTCAATGGACCTTCATCAAATTCGATTCAGAATTTTTGTAATGCAGAAATAAGAAGTTCTGCAGCTCATTCTATTTCTCTTTTTTGATCTGTATCTTCTATTCTTAATAACATTATTCCATTATTTTGCTTTGCATATTTTCGTCCAACAAATGATGTATATAGACCACCAAAATGAAGATATCATGTAGGACTTGGAGCAAAACGAAGAACTTTATCTGTTGTTCTTTTAGGATATTTATTTAGAAGTTCTTCCACTGTTTCATGAACATCTGGAAATAATATATCAGCTAATTCTGCTCGTGTAGTCATATTTTTTCATTCATAATAAAACACTATAAATTTATTTAATTGGAGTATGAAAACAAGATTTTTATACTTTGAGATTTGAAAAAATGCGTCCTAGATTTTACTAAGACGCACTTATTGGAGTTGCTACTCCTAGCGGATTCTCTTGAAACGATATTTTACTGTATCCTTCAATTGAAGCATCATACAAACCGGTTCGAAATCAGGGTTCTCTTCTTCAATTTTCTTGATAGCAGCATCGAAGACTGAGGGCTCCTTCTCAAAATCGAAGGGAACCATGCCCTCATGGGCATCAGTAATCTTAATTGTAACGAGGTTACCGTTTACTTCTACCTTCAAATTCCTACCAGAAATAAGATAGGTTTCAAAACTTTTTAATTCTGTCATATTCTTTCCTTTCTTTTATTTGTTAGACATTTTTATTATTGACTTTAGATTAATTATTAGAGTTGTCAATTTCAATAGAAAAAAGGCTAGCGAATAAATCTTAAACACTAGCCTCAGACAATTCTCGTCTTACTTTCCGAACTTCGAGCAGGGAGCGAAAGCTACGAGGCAATAGAACACAACACCTCCTTGAGAAGGAACTGGAGTGATTCCCGTACCGGTAACGACCAGGTTTGGATTAGCATCAGCCAATCTTGCCACGATATCAGTCATGATTTCTACCGGCTCAGATGTACCAGGTTTCAACTTGATGTACATTAAGCCACATCCCTTTTCTTCGAATCTCGCGCCCTTTCCCACGATATAAGTGGAAACAGCAGTTGGAACTTTTACAATTTTCTCCATAAGCAAATTTTTTTGTATTAGTACTTTGTTTTTTAAAGCCGTATTAATATACATATATGTCAAGTTGAATGCAAGTAAATATTTAAAAATTTTTTTAATATTAACAAAAAAGAAGGTACTAATATACCTTCTCTTAAGTTAAATAACGATTTCATCTTTAAAGCACCGAGCTAATTTCATCTTTTTTACATACTCATCATTCTCCCTTAAGTCGGCCGCAAATAGATCCTCAATCTCCTGAGTATTACCGGTACCTTTAGATCTACAGCATTCTCTCAGCCGTCTTTCTAAACATTGAAGATGAAATGAGCATGTTTTTAAGCGCCAATCATAATGCATAATAAGATCATCTAATGCTTGTTCTTTCTCCTTTGGAGTGATAAAATCGATGCGTTTTAATTTTAGGAGCAACGCCACTGTTAACATTCTGCAATAATAACCGTAAGAACTCTTTGCCTCATTGAATAGTTTTTCTGCTTCATCCTTTTTTTCTTTTGAGACTACATTTTTACGACCTCTTTTCAGAGCATAAATAGCATTAAAAATGTGGTTTCTCCTATCTCTCTTACAGAATCGATAATACTTAATAAGATCATCGATAATTAATTTTCTTTCTTCGTTTGATAATGTACCCATATTTGTTTTTTTTCTTTGTTATACTTATGAGCTAAGTTAAATTCAATATTTTTCTTAATAAAAAAACAGAATCTTTTATGATTCTGCTTTCTATACCATTATTCTAATTCAGTTTCTAGAATTTTCTTTAATTCCTCATACTCTGGAATTTTTATCTGAGTCCAATCAAATGGAACTTTCTCTTCCATAAAATAACTACGTAATTCTGCTTCTCATTTTTTTAATGAAGCAATTTTTGTGAACAAATCAAGGTATAATCTTACATCTATATTCCTTATTTCTGCCTGAGGTGTGCCTTTCCCTCAGAAATAGCTATCAGATTGATTTACAACGAATAATGGAATTTCTGATTTGTGGAGTTTTAGTTTAGGATTACGTTTTACTCCTTCAGTAAATGTTTTCCTATTAAACTCTCAGCAAGCTAATTTAGCTAAATAATATTTTCCGTTCCACTTTAATATTGTTAATAGATCCGAACCATCAGAACATTCTTGTCTTCATTCTCAAGAATAATTTGCCAAGAAATCTCATGTTCAAAAATGTTTATGTGAAAGATTCCAGATTTCAAAATGTTTTTTATCTGGCAAAAATCATAAGAGTTCTTCCTTTGAAGATACTCGGTTTACTCATGCTTCTTTTAATGCACTTAATATTGCTGCAGGATATCATTCTCTCCAAGCATCTTTAATTAGTTCTGGATACTGCCCTGTTGATTCAAAATCCTTTAAATACTCCTCTGAAGATATTTGATCTAATGCATTTATTAATTC
>CAMJIH010000037.1 GCA_946405785.1 uncultured bacterium
TAAGGGGAAAATCAGTCATCTCACAAAACTTTATCGAAATATTTATCTATCTCATTAAAGTAAGCCAAAAAACTGATTATATTTTCTTCATTTGTATTTTTTTCTAACACCTCCATGAATTTTTTATTTAAGATAAATTTTTATTTAATTTATGATATAATATCTTGGCAATAAAATAAACAGTATATATAGTATACTACAATTATAAAATAAAATCAAATTTTAGAATATTCTTAATTATGTTTATATTGACATTTGTTAATAATATGATTATATATTGCAGTGGAAATATTTCCAAAAAACAAATAAAACAAATACGAAAAATGGAAAAAGTAAATGTAAAATTTGGAGTGGCTCTTGCAATTATGAGTCTTCTTACGGTCGTTGCCTTCTACTTTGAACTGGCAACAAACCTGGTGTTTACTATCAGTATGGGCTTGTCTTTATTCATTGCATTTGCGGCCATGATGGGGACCTATCATTACTGTGGTTACGGATACAGTACTGGTCGGTTCTGGCTCTGGTACTCATCAGGGGGAGGGGGAATAATTCTCGCTTCCATCTATGCATTAGGTATGCATTTATTGAGTGAGCATCTAGCAAATTCTCTCTTCATGGGGCTGTTCCCCAGTATTATCCCAGTTATAGGGGTATTCCTCGGAGACTGTGGAAGAGTAATCTTCAAGGCTGAACCGTCAGCTATCTAAAAAATCAACCGTTATTATTGCCAGCAATTGGAGTCCCATTGCTGGTTTTTTTAAAAATTAAACATTCATATAAAAAAAGTGTTAAATTTTTGCTTTTTTTTGATTTTGAAATATAATTAGTTTGTTTTAGAAAACTTTAATAGTGGAGAAATAAGTATGGACACAGCGGAATATAGAGCACAGTTACAGCAATCAATACTTAGATCAGACATCGTAAAGATTTTTGATAATCTTTTAACTATTGCTGTAGAAGAAGGTGCATCAGATATCCACATTGAGCCTCTTGAAAACTACTCTAGAATTAGGTTAAGAATTGACTGAGTACTTCAAGAACTTATTCAGTATCCTAGATCTCTTCATGAATCTGTAATCTCAAAGTTTAAGATTGAATCTGGACAGATGAGACCAGATGAAAAGAGACTTCCACAGGATGCCCGTGTTTCTTCAGTAACTCAAACTAATAAAGAAATCGATCTCCGTGCCAACACGCTACCTACAGTATGGTGAGAAAAGTTAGTAATGCGTATCGTGGATAAGTCTAAGCCTATCCCTGCATTGAATACACTAGGTATTGTGTGAACTAATAAAGATTCTATTGAAAAGCATCTTCAAGATCCGAACGGTATTATTCTTAATACTGGACCTACTGGATCATGAAAAACTACAACACTATATGCTGCCTTAAGTGAAATTAATGATATTGAAAGAAATATTATTACATATGAAGATCCGGTCGAAAACAAAATGGAAGGATTGAACCAATCACAAGTAAGATCAGATATTGGTTATACTTTTCTTTCTGGTTTAAGATCTGCATTGAGACAAGACCCTGATGTTATCATGGTATGAGAAATTCGTGATCAGGAGACTCTAGAAATGGCCATGGAATCTGCCATGACATGACACCTCGTGTTCTCTACAATCCATACGAACTCTGCTATTGAAACATTAACCAGAGCCTACAATCTTTGAGCTAAACCATTTATGGTTGCAGGTACGTTTAACCTTGTAATTGCGCAAAGACTTTGTAGATGAGTTTGTCCTAATTGTAAAACAAAAGTTAATGTAAAAACAGATCCAAGATATCTTAATGCCTTAGAAACATTTAAAGAGTTTGATAGAGAAGCTCTTAAGATTGAACTTGCTAAGAGAGGTATTACAGGTGAAGAATGGAGTAATTTTGTAAAAGAATGAGTAATTACAATGGGAACAGGTAAAGATCCTAAAACAGGAAATGTATGTTCTGTATGTATGGGATCATGATATAAGTGAAGAGTTTGAATCTATGAACTTATGGATTATACCGATGATATTAAAAATCTTGTGCTTGATAATAAGTCTGCGTTTGAAATTGGTCATTACGCTCTTTCTAAGTGAATGATTGATCTTGAGAGAGATGGTATCTTCAAGATGATGAAATGAATGACAACATTGGATGAACTCTACAGGTTCGTAAGACTTAGGAATAAGAAATAATTCTCTTTACCTTTCAATGCATAAACAAAAATGAAAAAGAATTTTATGGATACATTAGTACAGCAATTAAATAAACCACCTCTATCAGTAAAGGTAAACTTTTTTAGACTTTTAGCGGTGGCACAGAATGCATGATTAGGTATTAGAGAATCTTTAGTATCTATTAACTCATCTGAATCAAATAAAACCATGAAGGATCTCGTTAACGGGATGATTTCTTCATTAACAGAATGAGCATCATTAGCTGAAGCAATGGAAGAATATGATTATTTCTTTAAATCTGAAGAAATTGAACTTGTAAGATCAGCACAGATTACCGGTAATATGGCGAAAGTAGTTGGTGAACTTTCTCAAGAATTGGAAAGAGATGAAGAAGTAAACTGAAAAATATCAAAAGCATTAAGTTACCCTATTATGATTTTGGCAATTGCCGTTGTAGCCGTTGTTGTTGTACTTGTATATGTAATGCCAAGTATCGTAGAAATGTTCGTAATGTGAGATGCAGAATTGCCAGGAATTACACAATTCATGCTTAAAGTTTCAGATTTCTTTAAAGAAAACTGGTATATTGTTTTGATTATTTTGATTAGTGTTTCTGCTGGTTATAAAATCGCATATAGTAGACTCATCATGTTTAAGATTTTTATTGATACAATGTTTGTTAAGGTTCCAGTAATTTGAGATGTAGTTAGAATGTTCTACATGTATAAATTCTCAAACCTACTATCTCAATTCTATGAAGCATGAGTGTCTCCAGTAATATCACTTAATCTTTTAGCAAATATCTTTGATAACTTTAATTATAAAAAGAAGATGCTAGATGCTAAATCCGATCTAGAATCTTGATTTACACTTTATGAAGCTTTATCAAATTCATATCTTTTTGATCCAATCCTTGTACAGATTATTAATGTGTGAGAAAGTACATGATCATTAACTGGTGTGTTATCAAAAATGGCTTCATTCTACCATTCAAACTTTAGTAATACTATTGATACCGCAACTTCATTAATCCAACCTATTTTCATGGTGGTTATTGCCTCTGTAGTTGGTGTGATCGTTGCTTCAATTTACCTACCAATGGCTGACATGATGCAAGCTGTGCAGAATCTTTAGTCCATATTATCAAAAAAATGAGAAGAAAGATTGTAGGAATTTTATTAACAGCTATTATTTGTTTAGGATTCGGTTTTGCTTCAGCATCTAGAGTATCTGAAATTATTCAATATCATTTTCAACTTAGTTCAATTGATTGAGTAATGAGTAGTAAAACAGATAGTAAAAATATTACCACAGATATTTGGTATCTTTTTTCTCAATCAGAAAGTTATTTAAAAGAAAATATGTCTTCTTTATTAGATAATGAATCTACAAGACGTACAAATTTAAATAATTATATTGTAGATTGAACATCATTACTTAATGCTCTTGGTTATCAAAAAAACAAATTGAATAATGCACTACAAACATCAGCAAAAAAACTCCAAGGTTGTCAAAACCAATTAACAAGTGCAAATCAAAGATATTTAACAAGTCTTAAATCTAAAAATGAAGTAGGATTTAATCAATCTGTTAATACTGCTAAATTAGCAAGAAAATGTATTTGAGAAGAACAAGTTTCTCAAAGTGTAACAAAAACACTTCTTCAACAAGTTCAAAGTTATGCTACAAAAATAGAAAAAAGAAATACTTATATAAAAAATAATCAAGCCTTAATTTTAAGACATTACGATGTATTAAAACCATCACTCTTAAGAACACTTTATCCAATTTCTGTAGAACTCGAATCATAATATTCTAGATATCATAGGCAAGAATATATGAAGCAATTTCTTTGAAAATAGGTCAGGCGGTAAATCATCACCACTGACTTCTTCTTGGACGACGAATCCAAATAATAACAACATATTTAGGATCTTCAATACTAATTACTCAAGCAAAAGTTCCGTTAGTCCATCAATTTCATCTTCAGTATTTTCAACGGAAGGCAATCTGAGCGGTTCAACTCTTTGCTCCAAGTTTTACTTCTGGAATATTTGCACTAGTTAATTCATTATTAGTATTTAACACTTCTCGAAGTCATTCTTTAATTGTTTCTGAAGTTGAATCTTTAAAGATCTTCTTTTTATCTCTATATGATGATACTTCTTGAGATGTAGATTCTGATCATCATTTATTGATAATTTGAGAGATAATCGTTGGCTTAATATAATATCATCCATTAACAAGTGCAGCATAAGCAGCAGCTAATTGGATTTGTGTTACAGTTAGTCACTGTCCAAAAGAATTATTCAATAATCTTGATACCTCAACAAGGTTTTCTTTTGCGATATATCCTCATTTTTCTCATGCAAGTTCTATTTCTGTAATTTCTCAGAAACCTAATTTATTGAGATAATTATAGAATGCATATTTTTGGATTTTCTGAATAATTTTCACCATACCAATGTTACAAGACCATACAAGTGCATGCATAAAATTATGTTTTCATTCACATATTTTTGAGGCATTTTTAATAGTATATTCTCAAACAGTTACAAATCATTTATCCTCATAAGTTTCTTCAAGGCTTATTTCATCAGTATCAATTCCTATTGCTGCAGTAAATGATTTAAAAATACTTCATGGTTCATATGGTGTAGAAATATTGTTATCTACAAAAACCTGAGGTCAATAGATATTAGTAGTTAGATATTTTTGTAATCAAGTATTCTGTCTTTCAGAGATATTTGCTTTTTTATAAGTTCATCATGTATAAATAAAAACAGGAATCTCATTATAACTTAAATCATCAACAATATAAGAATATTCCTCACCTAAAGGAATCATCGTATAAGCATCATTATAGTTGTTTGGATTGAAACTAGGAGCAGAAACAGATGCTTTTACTTCTCAGTTTTCAGTATCTAGTACCATGATATTGATAGCATCGGCTCTTAGTGCAGTAAGTTGTTCTCTAGCAAGTTGTTCAGCTTCTCTTTGTAGTCAAAGATCTATTGTTAGATAGATATCACTACCATCTTGAGGTTGAACAATTTCAAATTCGTTAGTTCAGACATTTCAAGCCATTCAAGAACTTCTTCATTTAATTTCTCATTTAACTCCTTTTAGGGATTCATCAAAGTATTGCTCAATTCAATAATAAGCAACACCGTTTCTATCAACATATCAAAGAATATTAGCCATAAAATCTCAATATGGATAATATCTTGTAGTATATGGTTCTAGAATAAGTCCGTAAAGCACAGGGATTCAAATGAAACGATTATTAGCAGGATCTCTTTTTGATTTTTCGTTTTGGTGTTGAATTTTTAGATTTCTAACTTCTTCTGCTAATTCAGGATTTAATCAAGAAATAATTTTAATATATCTCCAATCTTGTGGTTCAAATAATCTTTCAAAATTCTCTCAAATAGGTATTTTCCATTTCTTAAGAATAGTTTTTAATTGAGACATTGCACGAGATTTATTTCATTTTGCTGCATTAGGTATAACGTATACGTAATTTTCTTTTTCGATACTAATAAAAGGAAGATTTAAACCACTTAGCTCATTTAAGAAATCCTTTTCTGTAAAATATCAAAGATAGTTTGAATTCTTTTTTCAAGTTTGGATTTTTTCATTAAGTCTTGTTGTTATGAGTTCCATAGCTCTAGCTTCTGTGAATTCATCAACAGCTTTATTAAATGCTTCATTATATCCTGTGAAATCAAAAGTATCATACTCTGGAGATTTTATTCATTGTCCATAATAGAAGAGATCTGGTTTCTTAGGTAAAAGTTCTACTCATGCAAATAACTCAACATTTCTTACACATTCAGCTTTAGTTGGTTCTTGCATTCAATTAATAACACAAAGATGTTTATAGATAATTGGAGCAATGATTTCTATGAAACGAGGTTTCATTGCACCTGTAGGTAATCATTTCTCAAGATTTTCCATAGGAAATTCTGTTAAATCTTTTGGATCTAATGCTAAATCATATAAGGTAATATTCTCTGTAAGCTTCACTTCATGTCCTCATTTATCAAGGGCATAAATATTTCATCTTTCTGGTGCAAGTGATGATTCTTTATAGTGTAATTTACTAAGCTGTAAATCATATTCATCATGTTTTACAATTTGTAACCAGAAAAGTTTTGCTGTAAGGATAAAAAATAAGAATAAGAAAAAAACTATTAATGTTAATTCTTTACTATTTATAATTGAGTTAACAAATGGGATATCTTTTATCATTTCCCATAAAGATACCTCTTTTGTATTTGATCTTTTGGGTCAATATAAACTATTCATAATATTTAGGAATTTCTTTATTGGATGTAAAATCCTTTTGTATCATATATGTTTTCAAGACTATATGTAAATCATCATGTTCCTCACCAGTTTCTGTTTGAAAACAAATGATCACTTAATCATGCAGTAAGTGTTATCTTAAAATAAGGATTAATATGTTGATCTACTTCTTTCCATGCTAATTCTTGATCTTTAACTGGATATACTTCAATATTCCAACCAAGAATGTTAAGTTTTTCATCAAAAAGATTTACCCATCAATCAT
>CAMJIH010000038.1 GCA_946405785.1 uncultured bacterium
AGTGTTCTAAAGTTTTCTGTATTTTGATGAATATTTTGGTGGTTAATTCTATATTTAGTTCCTTGAGCATTAGGTCTTTTCTGATACTCAAGAACTTCTTTTGAAGGAACTATTTGAGGTAATCCTCCTGCTGTTTACTATACTGAAATTAATAGAGGTCTTATTAGAAATCAATTCCTTTTTGAAAGACCAATTAGTTTCTGATTCTTCTTAATTGCATTTTGGCCTGTTTTTGCTTTCGGTTATTTAAGAAAACAAACAAGAAAATATCAAATACTATGGACTCTATGATTCTGATTTCTTATTCTCTCTACTCTTTCAAGGGCAGCTATGGGAGTATGGTTATTAGAAACCGCTGTTATTCTTTTGTTAGTTTATTGGAAATATACTAAAAAAATACTCATTTATCTTTGAATACCTGCTTGTATTGTTTGTATTTGCTGATTATGGTATTTTAGAGACATCTTTATGAGAACACATTCTAATACAGGACATATTGTATTATTAGAAGAAGGTGTAAAATTAGGATTAGAAAAACCATTTTCATGATGGTGAGCTTGATATTCTGGACCAGCTTCTCATCAGCTTTGTTATGATTATGAAGAAAATGAAAGATGTGATATTATTAGAGATATTAACAGTAAATATGAAATCACTACTTACTGATATAATCCAGAAAATCAGTATGTTCAAATCTTTATGGAATATGGTTTCCTTTGATTAATCCCTTGGATTTGCTGTTTCTGTTGGCTTATTTGGGAAGGACTCAAAGTTGCAAAAGATATTGTAGAAGAACTAAAAAAATGAAAAAAAGCTGATCAAAAGAAATTATCTCAACTCTATCTCATCTTTGGATTTGGATTATGATTGCTTTGACTAGGATTAGAATGACTCGTACTTCATAGCTTTGTTGATAGAATGATTGTATATCCATTTATGTTGCTTTACTGACTTGTTTGGTGAAGGAACAACGAAATAAAGGAAGAAGATTAATATACAAAAAAAATAGAAAGGAATCTTTCTATTTTTTTATTTTACTTGAAGTAATCACTTTTTTTACTACTTTTAGTTTTAATATTTTTATATATTTACCTCTATTATAATGAATGAAGTATTAGATTTCTTAAAAAAATGTTGAACATACTATTTAGCAACAGTTGATTGAGATCAACCTAGAGTAAGACCTTTTTGAACAATTAATATTTTTAATAATAAGCTCTATATTCAAACCTGAAAATCTAAAAATGTATCAAAACAAATACAAGCAAACCCAAAAGTTGAACTATGTTGATTTCTTGATTGAGATTGGATTAGAGTTTCTTGAGAATTGGTTAGGGATGAGAATATCGAATCAAAAAAGGATATGCTAGATCATTATCCAGAACTTAGAGGTATGTATGATGAAAATGATGATAATACAGAAGTATTATATTTTAAAAATGCTACTGCTACAATTTCTTCATTCACAAAGCCACCAAAAACATTCAATTTTTAAGTATTTTCTTACATTATTCCGTATCGTCTTCTTACTACGAATTTTCCTGCGTTTGGCAACTTTGATTCACTCCAATTATTTACAGGTTTTCTTGTCTCAAAAATTTCTTGGAGTCTTGTTTTTGTTTTTGTCATCATTACTCCTCCTTTGAATCATGGATACCATCTACTTTCAATAACATTATTTGCATCATAAACAATAATTACGTGCCCAGCCCAAACTATAAGATCCAATGGTCTTAGTTTTTTTATTATTTGATCTATTGTATTTCACTCAATTTCCACAGCGTTTCAATATGTTAATAATCAATGGCTATTCCTTGGAGTATAACCATTTGTTGCTTGATAAAGCAATCATGAACAATCAACTCATTTCAATGTTTTCTGTCTTAATTGTCCTGCACTTAATTGAACATCTGATGGGAAATAATAGCTTAATTCAGGTACTCACTGATAATGTGTTCATCATCGAATATAAGCGGAACCAATAGCATTATGCATATTCAATAATATTTGTTCTGAACTTGGTAGTTTTGGAACTATATCTTTTGGATGAGTTTCTGTCACCTCAACAAATCTGGAATCAATATAGAATGAATGTGTTCCATTATTCTTACCATCAAATTCATTAGTACGAACTTCATAGTAAACAAATTTTCATTTAATTTTTTTACTTATCAAAGAAAATACTGTTCATTTAGGATAAACAACAATAACTTCACGAATTAAATTAGATTCATCAAACTTAGGTCACTGAGTTCCAGGTCATCACATTATCTCATTAATATCTGGATTATCTCTTGGTAATTGAAAAACTGGTGTTGCTGTTAAAGCAGTTCAATATCATTGGAATGTAGGATTGCTTTCTATTTCATATAACCTTCACAATTCTTGAGCTAGATATTGTGCTGTTCTTAACTGAGTAAGAATTCTTCATCTTTTAGCTGATCAAAGTTTTTTTAATATAGCTATTCTTTTTTTAACATTATCCCATTCCTTTCATGACAATTCTACATCAGGAACTGTATTTGTTGCATAAGTGAATGCTTTACGTATTTCATAACTTTTTCTAGCTAAAGCATAAAACACTTTAGATTTTTCTTTTTTTTGTTCATAAGAAAAACCTACTGTTGAATTAATTTGCTTCTCAATTTGTACTGCATCAGCCTCATCAATCGTAACATATGCTCAAGCAAATCAAATATTAAGGATTCATACAAATAATGCCCATAAAAATTTTTTCATTTTTCCCTAATTTCACATGAGTTAAAAAGCTAATTCACTCATAATTCCTGTAAATGTTTCATCATCCATTGGAGAATATATTCCTTTTGATACACGTGCCATTTTAAAATCTGGTTCTGATATTTCTATTCATGTTCAATATTTTGTTATTTTTAATCATGCTAATAAAGGAATGTATGTAGGTACTGTTCTCCTTTTTAATTCAAAATCATAAATATAATCAAATTCTGCAGATGTTTTTCCTCGATCTTGATCAAAAATAAAGTTTCAAAACGAATAGAAAATAGGCTTTCCATTGTGCTCTTCATACGAACCAGGGACATGAGAATGTCATCCTAGAATAATATCAGCTCATGCATCAATTAATTCATATGCCATATCTCTTTGCCATTGAAATGGGTGTAAATGATATTCTGCTCACCAATGAAGGCTCAAAATCTTTACATCACATCAAAGATTACTCATTCCTGTTAGCGTTTGCAACATCAAATCCATTTTTAATGGATTTCGTACTAATAATTCTCATCCATATCTCGTTTGAGTACCATCATATGAGAATGATTGAAAACAAAGACTTATTCAATTCTTTTCTATCTTCTTAATTTCTTGAGCTTGTCATTCATCATTTCCTGCTCATACATGTCAGATTTCTGCTTCATCAAGGACCTTGTGTGTAAATCTCATTCCTGCTCATCATGCATTATTTGTATGGTTATTTGCTAATGATAGTACTAACTCATTATCTCTTTTTAAATCAAAAAGATATTGTAAATTTTTTACATTTGAACGGAAACTAAATCCTCATTTAGGCTGATCATTATCATTTTCAGAAAACATACTTTCTAAATTAAAAAAAAGTATACAATCTCACGATTGATAACAATGATATTGTGTTAAAGGATTATAATTATCTCATGTAAATACGCGTCAATATCACTCCTTTTTTGCTCGCCATCCAATTCCTCTAGAAAGCATTATATCCCCTCATGCAACAAGATTAACAGAAGGGAATTCCTTTGGTTTATTTCTTTTATTTATTTCATCTAATGACAATACAAATAATCAACCAAACAAAAATATTAAACTCAAAATTATAAGCACTCTTTTCATCATTATCTATCACAGTCTAGTTTTAAACAAGCTAGAGTCTAGTTATCTCCTTAATAAAATCAAGAATTACCTATTTTTGCTTTTATAAAAAAATGAATTATAATTAGGTATTATTTATGTTAGTCTAATAGATATGAAAAGAGGAACAAAAATTTTAGCTGCTGGACTTTTGTTAACTTGAGCTGCTGGATTATCTCAATGTAAATGATCTCCAGATAAAGATGTAAAAAAAGATCTTGTAAAAGCATTAGAAAATAATGAAGAAAAAAAAGCTCAAGATTTGGATAGTATTGCCAAATTTCCATTTAAGCAACCTGAATCTTCTCGAATAGTAGAAGATACTGTCGAGACAAAAGAAGATAATTGTTTTAGTGTAAATATTGCAGATCTTGAATGAACTCCTCTTTTTTGAAGTAGGAGAATGATTACTCCTAATTATTGAAATCTTTTAGGATTCTCTCAAGCTGAAACAATAATAAGAGATTATAATGAGTGACATGCTGCAATTGATCCAACAGATAGAATATCTCCCGATGAAACAATAAATATTCCTCTAATTTATCCTGAATTGAAATCTTATTTCCCTGAAAATTGGAGTGATTTAATTGAAGAATTTCCTGAATACAGAAATATATCTATACCACATAATGATTTGATTTTTATTGCTAGATGCGATAATTGAAAAAGTGCATTGGCTTATTATAAAGACGGGAAATTAACATTAGCAACTTATGTTTCTCTTGGTAACAATCGTCAAAAAAAAGCCATCCGTACACCATCATGAATCTTCACATTAACACGTGCTGAAATACGTCGTGTTTCAACAACATTTAGAAGATCTCCTATGCCATATTCTATTCATGTTGAATGAGCGTGAAATTGATGAGTATACCTTCATCAATGATATGTTAATTGATTTGATCAATCACATGGATGTTGAAGAGTTCCATGACTTTACCAAAAACACTTACATGAGAACCTTCCAAAACAAACTGTATGAATTTTTCATAAATTATATAATCCAACACTAAGAAAACACTAATTCTCCCAGAATAAAAATTGTCTTGAAGTATTTTCTTCTTCTAAATCATATCCAACAATTGTACTAGATGAATCTCTGTATCGTTGTTGGATTTTTAGATTATTATCTTCTGCTAGTAGATAATTTATTCCTAAACAAGCTGGGCAATCAACATCTAATCATCTAAGCTCATCAAATCTTCATGTTGAATTAAGAGTTGAATAAGTTAATTCATCATTTTTTTCAGCAATCTCTTCTGATTTATAATGAGAAAAATCAACTGATGATATTACCAGTGTTTTTCATGGTAAAGTTTTTATCCATTGAACTATTCCTTTTGAATGATTCATCTGATGGCTAGGCAATACTAGTGGGATTATTTTTACTCAAGGATAATATTCATTTAACCATTTAAAGTGCTCTCACAATCCATGATCTTTAGTAAATCTTTGGTTTCAAACATAATAAAAGACTCATCAACTACATTCGATATCATTCATGTTTGCTGGTAAAGCAGTAATAGAATAATTTTTGTATTGAATATTTTCTTCTTTACAGATTCCTTCTATCTTTTTTTGTTTAGTGAAAAAATGATTTGGTGAAAGTAACACTATTCTGTTTGGTAATTCATTTTCTCAGAAATACTTTTCTTTTGTTAAACTATAAAATTCTGAGACTTTTCATGAATCAATCATAAAATGAGGAATAACTAATAAGTATACTTTCTGATTTTTAATATAATGAAAAGAGGCTCCTAATATTGCTATTAAGAGCACTCCTACTGTAATAAAAGTTTTTACACTATTTTTCATTATTTACTTAATCATTCAAATAGTTTTTGCATAGGGATACTATATGCCTTTCCCTTTAAATCAGCTCATAAACCATCGTAAGATGTTTGCCAATCTTCATCAGTATATCTCTGATCTCATTCTAGAATATTATCAGCTTGATAGAATTCATAATGAGAGAAGATAGGTCAAAGTACAATTCTAGCTCCATTAGCATCTTTTACCATTAATGCCATTAATAAAGGTCTTCCTATGGCTTCATATAGAGGATTTCATCCTTCTGATGTAAAGATATCAGCTATTAAAGCTCCTCTTTCTAATTTAGATCCAGGTTGACCATGAACTTTTCTTGGGTATGTTATATTATTTAAATCTTCATATGACAATCTTAACCATTCAAAATCTTCATCAGATATTTCTTCATCATTCATTTGTTGAATTGAAATATTTCTTAGACGTAGAAGATAATTATTAAATCCATCAAAGTTCTCTTTATTATCAAACCATTTAGTTGTGTAAGAATTAAGTTCAATTAACCTATCAATAAAGTTTACATCTGCTTCTATATATCCTTTTGGAACAGGTAATTCTGGAGGATATACAAGAATTGTACATCAGTCATCCCCACCTGCTCACATTTCTGCATATGCTTGTTTTACATATAGAAGTGTATCATGTTTAAGCTCTGTATAAGATCCAAGATATGTTGTTAGATTCTTAAATACATAAAGTGGAGATTTCTTAAAGTAAGGAGAATTCTTTACTTCTGTAAATAATCATCCAATCAAATTTAATCGTTTATGATAGATTGTTGCAGAAAGTAATGTATCTTCTTTTAACGCCTCTGCTACTTTTTCTTCAGCTTCTTTTTTAACTTCTGGATATCTACTTACTTGATTACATATTTCACCAATATCACTACAAACTTCATTCTCTAATACTAATGAATCTTCAGCTTTTTTATTTAACCACATATTAACAAGTTCTGTTACAGGTGAATATTTTTCAAG
>CAMJIH010000039.1 GCA_946405785.1 uncultured bacterium
CATAATTGCTTCTAATTTTTTGTTTTCTTCCATATTTATTAGGAATATTAAAACTTTTTTGTTTACACTTAATTCTACTGATAATTATAAAAAAAAGCAAAAAAACACTGATTTTTTTGCATAAAAATAACTTATTTAAAGTGTTTTCTCTTGCATATTTATTAAAAATTACTAAAAGAAAGGTAATTTTATCTTAATACTTACCACACCATGAAAGAAAAAAAGACTTCAAAAAAAATTGAAGAAGCTGCAGTAAAAGCCTCAAAAACTGCAAAAAAAACAGCTAAAAAACTTTGAAAAGAAGCTGAAAAAGTTTGAAAAGCTGCTTCAAAGAAAATAGAAGAAGTATCTAACAAAGTATCAAATGTTGCAGGAGAATTAGCTGAAGAATGGGAATTAGAAGAAAAGTTTAACAAAGGTGCTGAACAAACAAAACAAGCAGCAACTTGAGTAACAAAATGGTGGCACAACTCTTCAACTATTGAAAAGATTACAACTATTCTATGAATTTTCCTACTTATTTGGTCTCTTTTTGTTCTAAAAACAATTATCTGGGGTATTCTTCTTTTGTTATTCTGAATTCTTTGTGTTACAGGATATTTTGATGAATTCTTAGATGATATTTGTAATAAATTTTCAAATAAGAAATCTAAGAGAAAGTAGAAAATTTTTGAAGTTTTTTGTTTAGAATATGAATATGAGAAATATCTCGTATGTGTTTTAGTTGTGTATAATTTTATTAACAATGGATAGAGAAGATAAAGCTACATTTATATGAAATATATTTAAACTCATTATCTGAGTTGTTCTACTCGTAGCTTGCTATTATTATTTAGAAAGTCATCCAGCTGAGCAAGTAGCTCTTTATTCTTGAGTTAAAAATATTGTACAAAAAGTTGAGATATTCTCATATAATATAACATGAAGAGATTGAAACCTTCTTTCTAGAAAGTTTGATCTTGAAAGTAAGTATTTAGAAATGATTCATTTTGCAGAGGAGAAATGATGTATTAATCAAGATTTTGTTGCAGAACTTCATCAAAGATATAAGACTCTTCAAGAAGAAGATAATAGTAAGATAGAAAATTACATTACTAGTTATACTATCTCTGCTGCAGAATTTGAAATGAAAATATATAACGACTGTGGTGAAAATTAATAATCACATAACATAAAGTCCATAATTGAAATATATTATGGATTTTTTGATTTACTCCATATCTTTTAAATGAGAAAACGGTTAAGACATAGAAATCCTATAACAGAAATCAGAAGCACTTGAGACATCTTAAAATATACAATCCCTTCAATAATTATGATGGTGTTTACTGCTCTTTATTGAATGGCTGATGGACTCCTCTCTTCAATCTTTGTTTGAGTTGATGCTCTTTCAAGCATTAATATTATTTATCCATTTATCTGTATTATTGTTGCACTATGAGTTATGATCTGAACGTGATGAAGTGCAATAATTTCAGAAAAATTATGAGAAGGAAAAAATAATGAAGCTAGAAATTCTTTTACCCAAATTATTGTTTCAACAATTATATTATGAATCGTTATATCGTTAGTTTCTTTTTATTTTTCTTGAGATATAGTAAGACTGCTTTGAGCAAATGATGTACTCTATGATAATAGTTTTAAATATTTTAAAATTATTTCGTTATTCACTGTTGCTAATCTATTACAACAAGTCTTTCAGATGTTATTCATCACAGCATGAAAAGCTAAAACTTGATTAATAATTACTGTATTTTGATGAATCACTAATATCATTTTATGATATATCTTCTTAAATTATTTTAATATGTGAGTTGCTTGAGCATGAATTGCCTCTTGAATTGCTCGGTCTCTTGTTGCAATTTTCTGAATAGTATATTTCCATGAGAAAAATACAGAACTCTATCTTGTGAAATTTAAATTAAAATTAAATGAAATAAAAGAAGTACTAGAAAACTGATCTTCAGAAATGATTACTGATGTTTCAGTGAGTATCATCACCTTTCTCTTTAATATAATGATGTTAAAATATTTATGAGAAAGCTGAGTAGCTGCTGCAACGATTATCCTTTATATTCAGCTCTTCATCTACTCTATTTATATCTGATTCTCAAACTGAATAGCCCCAGTTGAAAGCTACTTTTATTGAGAACATGACTATAAAACATTAAGAAGGGTTATAAAGAATAATCTTAGAATTCTTTGAATATCATCAATAATTTTAACCGCTATTTGTTATTTATGATGACCATATCTCATAAACATGCTAGCTCAATGAGATGTTGAGGTATCAAGGATAGCAATCCAATGAAGTTATTGGTTCTATATTTGTTTCTTATTTGCATGAATTAATATATATACATCATCATTCTTTACTAGTGTCTCAAACGAAAAAGCTTCAGCAATGATTTCATTTATTAGAAGCCTTATAATAACTATATGATGTATTATAATTCTACCTCTATTATTCTGAATTAATTCTATTTGGTGAGCTGTTTCATTAGCGGAATTTCTTAGCCTAATATTATCTATATGGCTTCTTCATAAATATTGGAGTAAATACTAATTTCCTTAAACATTATGCTTTTTAGTTGAAATCAAAAGTGCTCTTGAGTATATTTTCTTAGTTGAACAAAAAACAAATACTAAAAGTTATGAAGAATATTGATTTTTTCAAAAGTCTCGATGAAATGCTTAAAAAGCAGATCGATGAAGGTGTAGGGTTGGATGAAGAACAATCGAGTTGCTTGGTTCTCCAAGAAATTGCAAAGTTTGCTTGTCAAATGCTGCAGTACAGAAAAGTTATGTACCAACTGCAACTGGCTACTGAAATTGAATTAAACAGATGTCTTTATTTCACTGGCATTGAAGAGATTCTTGCCACAATATATGAAGATTTCTATTCACTTTCATTGGATAAGAAGATACATCTCTACACCAAGTCGCTCCCTAAACCAAAGGGTACTGCAAGTTCAGCACTGAAGGCTATTCAAGAGAAGCTTCCAATGCTTCAAACTAATTGGTTTGGTTATTACGAAGAAAAGGCCTAGCCGTGAGTCCTCTGTTAATCACAGCAAAAGACTGGTGTTATATTTACGCCAGTTTTTTATATTAGAAATTTTGTTTTTATAAAAATATCCTTATAATTATCATATAAAGATTTTAGTACTAGTACTTAATGATTTCACAAACATTAAAACAAAAGAATAAAATCAAAAAGGATAAAGAACTCATCCAAGATTTTTCCCAATATATAAGAATTATTACAAGAAATACATGAGTTAATTTCATTCCTGATACTTCTAAAGAAACTGTTGCACGAGTTGTTCCAGGAGACAACTGAATCCGTTTTAATCCAGTTTTCAGTTTTTCTTTATTAGAGCAACTTTATTGATGAAAAGAACAAATAACTTGATTTACACTCAATACGAAACACCTAATTCTCGTGATATTACATGAACTTAACCATATAATCAATCATTATCAATTAAAGAATAGTTCAAAAGTTATCTCATTTAACTGAGAGTTGTTATCACCAATTGATTATTATAAAGCAGTTTTTAAAGAATACGGTTTAGAACTTAAGTTCTTTATCGATATAATTGAAGACATCGATGCTAATAATCATGCTACAAAACTACAAGCACCAATTCTTGAGATTGCAAAAAAGGAAATCTATAGGAATATTTGTATGAGACACCGTGATTTTAGAGAATTACCACTACATACCCAGTTTCTTCTTTGTTGTTTTAGAGAAAGTATGCTTGAGGATGAAACATGTGAAGTCGATGATACTGTAAGAGAAATTATAACACATATCAATAAACCATGAGCATCATTAGAAAAGATTAAAAATCCTCTACTTTCTTATGATGAACAACTTCCAGAAATCGTTAATCTCTATAAAGACTATTATCTTCGATTAAAACAAAGAGATAAAAAGAAGCAGGAAGAATTAGATAATCTCGTAAAACAATCTAATAAACAATGATGAAATTCAGAGGTTGATCCTCTTGGATGAGAAGATAATGTAAATCTTCCACATTTATTGGAAGATTCTCTGAATGATGAAGGGCAAAACGGTCAAGAAAATAAGGGACAAAAAGAATGAGATAAAGCACAAAAAGAGGATAATGAATCAAAAGATGAAGCAAAGATTTCAATACCTAAGAAAATTTTAGATAAGATTTCAAAGAGTATAGAAAATAAATTTATCGATGATCAAAAAACACCTGAAGAGCTTAATCTTGAGAATTCAATAAGGAAGGAACGATGAGAAGAGAAAAAATTTGATATGGAGGAAATTAAGTGGCAAATTAAACAACAAGAGAATATTAAAAATAAGATTAAACTTATTAAGGATAGAAATTGAGATTCTATCTATGAAAGAATAACCAATCAGATTTTCAGCAAGATTATTGAGAAGAAAAAATATAAAACTATCCATGAAGATTCTCCAAGACCTATGTCTGAGGGATGACAATTTAGTCCTCATCATTTTGTTGAAGGAATGATGTATGCAAAAGCATGAGACTATGATCCCCTCATAATGCAACAAGACCGTCCAAAAATGGCTGAGAAGAAAAAACCGTGATCATTTTCTGTAACATTTATTTTGGATTGATCTGCTTCAATGTATTGAGCCAAGAACACTCAACAAGCTCTTTCAACATTACTTATGCTTTATGCTATACAGGATATTAGAAATAGGTTAGAAAAAGAAGACTTAAGCATTATTGATAATTTTTCTATTGATAGCCAAGTTATGATGTTTAAGTGATTTGATAAAGTTGATACCTTAAAGTCTAGATGAAAGGATATAACGAGAAAAGATATGATAAGAATAACTCAAGAATTAAAATTCTCTAGCTGAAACTCAAACTGAACTGATGCATTGGCTAAGTATTATAATTCAGTAGCTAAACCGTTTAATTGAATGACTTCAAATGAATATGAAGAATGGAAGAGTAATGTTAAAATGTGAAAGAAAAAAGAAATAGTTTTTGTACTATCTGATTGAGAGTTTAATGCTTGATGAGATCCTGCTGATATCATCAATAAATTAAGAAATATGTGAATTGTTGTTTGCTGAATTTGAATTTCTAAAGCTGGTACTGCTATTGTAAAACTATTTTGAGCAAAAAAGAATGATACCGAAAAAGATAAATATTGATTCTGAATTCTTTGTCCTAATGAAAAAGATTTATGTAGAGTACTAAATGAATTATTAGCTAGTCACCTTGAAAATTGGATTTGAGACTAGTTGTTTAATAATCAGAAAGAAGAAGACTCGCATTAGCTTGATCATGTCAGTAAGCTTGTAGACTACGGAATTCTTTACAATACAATACACAAGAACGTGATGCATTTTTATGATAATCACTTGTCCAGAATAAACCAACAGATTGAATCATTCAGAAGAAAGCATCCATACTTTCTACTCAAGAAAGTTCTAATCCATAGTATTTACTAAGATAGATTCTCAATTCATCAAATCGTCATAATAACTTTTCTTTAGAAATCATCGTTAGATTATCTTCTTTTAATGATATTATATAACCACTTAATTTTTTGTTTGTCCAACTTTCTTCGAATCCTCTAATTCAACTTAAATATACTTCATTTTTAATAATTTCCTGATCAGCATACATATATGAACTTTGAGTTTTTTCTTCATCATCAGAATAATTTGAAAGATCTGGTTCAAACCATCTTACTGGTTTTGGACCAATAGTTATAGATGTTAATATTCAACCATCTTTATTTTCATATTTAATAAGTCCTTTCTCTTTCATATCATTAATAACTTCAGCAATTTTTTTCATTTGAATAAGACTTCTTCACGATCAATCTTCTTTAACAAAATTATCAGATATAATACTCATCATTGGATAGAATGTAGCAGAATCTAATGATGGTTTATTCTTATTTGATACTGCTTTAACATCTGATTCAACTAATTTATTAAGGATTAATAGAAGATCATTTGTTCTTGATTTATCATATTCTTCCAATGATTTTTTGAATTTTTTTAGTTTTAAAACTTTATCATCATTATCTTCTTTTGATAGTAGAATTTCTAAGGCTTTATGAGTTACTTCATCAAACTGGTCTTCAGTCATAGTATTAAACTCATTAATAATTTCTTTATCCTCAACTGCATGGAATAATCCATTCACAGAATTTACAAAATGAGTTAATTTTGTTGCAGAATCTTCCCAAGCAATATTATCAAAATTAGCCAAACGATGAGATTCTACTCATGATTTATTTTTTAGATTTATTAATTTTCAGTAACCAATTGAAAAATCCCAAGGATTCAAGAAACGATCCTGGATTTGTGGTCCATACACTGTATTTAATACTTGGTCCTTCTTTGTTGATACTCGAACTACTAAATCTTGTTCATTAAGTTTTGTATTTCAAA
>CAMJIH010000040.1 GCA_946405785.1 uncultured bacterium
GTAGATTATGTAATAAAATCCTTATATGTCAATTATACAGGAAAAATTTTTAAATTGCAAAAAAATGACTATTAAATAATCCATAGTCATCACGTTTTTTAATCTACCACTAGAATCAGAAAATATTGTTAGGATCTCGCTTATCTTTAATTAACATATTCTTGTTTTTAGCATCATCTGAAAGATATTCTTCTTTTTTCTTACCTATTCAATGCTCTCAAGAAACCTTTCATCATAATCTATTAACTAATCCATACATCTCTTTAACTAAATCTTTCTGAGATGATTTGAAATGAGGATGAAGAACACCGATTCAAATATGTCAGAAGATTGGTATCTGTTTTTCTTCAAATCGGGCAAAAAATTCTTCAGCTTTATCAAGAGGTATTTGTGGATCTTCGATTTGATCATATCATGCATTAATAGATACTGCATAGCATGAGTCTCTTTTCGCTCGAATATCTCTAATTTCATTTTCGTCTTTAATAGATCATTCATTTATATCTTCATATTCAGCTAAGATATAGTATTTATTCTCAAGAGATAAATATCAAGCAACTTGAGGATTAAGAATTTCTAGAGCTGATAATTCTTTAATATCCTGATCTTTAATTTCTTTTACATAATCTAAAGCTTCTTTAGATGTAGAGAAAGATTTAAAATCAATACTACTTTTTCATGGAGTAGGTATTATCCTTAATTTCACCTCTAAAACTATTCAAATTTTTCATTCAGATCAGAGAAAATCTTTAGATTCTTCTTTATTTAATCTCTCAACTTTAACTTCTTTATCTTTATTAACATAGAGTACGTCTAACTCCTCTACTCGCTCCTCCATTTTTCAATATTTAATAGCCCTCATTCATGCTCAATTCGTAGCAATCATTCATCAGATTTCAGCTCAAGCATGAGATCAAAGAACTACAGGGAAAATTAATCACTTTTCAGCTAGCTTTTCATTTAGTTGATCATTGGTAATTCATGGTTGAACGGTAACTGAATTATCATTAGCTTCTAAAACAGTATTTAGTTTAGAAAGATCAATAACTATAGTATCTGAATTAGGTAAACAGTTTCAAACCAGATTAGTTCATCATCATCTACATATTACTTTTTTATTCTCACTAATAGCTTTTTTAACAATATCAATTACATCATCTTTATTCTCAGGAATAAAAACTTCTGTAGATACATTTTGAGGAAGATGAGACGCATCTGTATTATAAACGAGATTATGTATTGAATCGTTATATGATTTCATACCAATTAGATTAAGATAAAGTAATTTAACTAACAACAGTATAATTTATCAGGAGTACTTCATTGTTTAACTTCTCAGAAAGGATTTCTCCATTTTTCAATATTTTCTAACATTTCTTTATTCTCCTTAGAAACAAATCAATTTTTAACAACAAATTCTCTTGCCTTTATAGCGTTAAATCATGATTTAACAGGACAAACAGCCAAGCAAGCCTCACATCAATTGCAATATTCAAAAAAGTATTTTCAGTCTATCTGAATTTTATTTTCAATAAATGCATCGATAGAGACATTTTTAGCTCTAGGTGAAGTAATTTCATCTTTAAGAACCTTATATGCCGGACAGACATTCCTACATAATCAGCAATGAGTACATTTAGCATTAGGATCTCTAATAATTCTTTCTGCCATTATTTATTTTCGTCTTTTTCTAAAATTATTTCTGAGAATTCTTTAACTTCTATTTTATCTTTAGCATATTTCTTAAATTGAAAGTAACACATAGGACAAGGTGAAGTCATTTTTCATTCTCAAACCTCTCAAAGCAATTGATTACAAATCTTTTCTGAAAGTTCTGGATTATTATTAACTAATCATCCACCTCATCAACAACACATTGAATTCTCTCTATTATTTTTAAGTTCATTAATCTTATATCAGTATTTTTTGAGAATTTCTCTTGGCTCTTCATACACTCATGAATGTCTTCATAAATGACATGGATCATGATACGTAATAGAATTCGTAATCTCTTTGTTTTTTAACTTATTCTCATATCTTTTAAGGGTCTGAGTTATATGCTCAACTTTGATTCAATATTCTTCTAGTTTATATTGGAATTTAAGCATATTATAACATGCAGGACAGTTTGTTATTATTAATCATACTGCATGATCCTTAAAAATCTGGATATTCTTCTGTTTTATCTTTTCATAATCTTCTTTTAATCATGCTCTGAGTACAGGAGATCAACAACAATATTCTTGATCTGTAAGTTTAATAAAATCTATTCAAAGATTATGCAGGATATCTTCATAGTTCTTTTCTATTTCTGGAAGCATTATTTTAGTTAAACATCAAGGATAGTATAATGTATTACTTCCAAGTATTTTATCTAAGAAATTTTTAAATAATCACATATAATTCTAATCTCATGTTAAAACAATATGTATATAGAATTTTTTTAGATGAAATCAAGGAACAATCTCTTGAAATTATTATAATGAATACTTAAATTAAAAAATGTCAAATAAAAAACAAATACTAAAGTGTTAATTTTATGAAAGAGATTATTAATCAATTCGATCACCTTTGCTCGATTAAAGGATATTCGAGCTATGAAGGTATGCAAGTTTTGCATGATGGAACAGCGTTTCTCTATGTTGTTAAGATTGAAGAGTCTGAAGATTCAGAAGTCACTGTGAAGATACCTCTGTTGAAGTATCATGGGGTTGACCCACGACAGATTGTTGCAGAGATCCAGGAAGAGCTCGTCAGAAAGTTCATTGCCCCGTCTGTGTACGATCAGGGATTCGATGAGTTCATCCAAGAGCTCGTTGAAGATCACGGAAAGTCCAGAATTTTCCATCCGTTCTACCTCTCAATGCCTCACAATCCAAATATGGACTTCTTCGAGGACACTGAGTATTTATGCTCAGTAATGTTCTGCGATAAGGAACAAATCAAGTTCAATGTTAGCCAGATTGATGTAAATCTTTTTGGCTCACTCCCTTACAACCTTTTGTACTCAGTTGTATTTGCAATGATTCTTGCCAATATGGCTGGTTGCAAACTTGTTGAATGCAACTTTGATTTTGTGAATTCCTATCTTCGCCGCGAGGACTTACCAAGAGTTGGTCAACTGCTTGAGGACTCCCCAGAGTTGGATGTCTGCAAGATTAGCATCAAGAAGCCCGTTGAGAGTCTCAGAACATTTGATCTGAAGAACATCGAGATTAAGATTCCTTAATCGTAAAACAAAAAAGCAGCTTATGTTTCCATTAGCTGCTTTTTATTATATTTAAAGATTTTAAATTACTTTAGCAAAGAATAAACATCAAAGTACTATTAATACGATACCAGCAATAAGTCTCATAATTTTTTTTGATGAAATATCATTAATAGCCATTTGACCATTTTCATCAGACTTAAATGCTGATAATCAGTAATAGATTCAGAATACAATAATCAATAATGGAACAATAAAGAAGAAGTTATAAATTCATAATGCCAAGAAGATATTTACATTATCTGCAACAGCTCATACATAAGCCAAAGGAATTCATATTGTACAAGGTAATTCTACAAATGTAGATAAAACAGCAAGTACAAAAGCACTCATGTATGTTCATTTTTTTGTTATATATTCTAGTGTTGGCTTTATTGAAGAAGGAATTTTAAGAGAGATTCATTTACCATAGAAGAAGTAATCTTTAATTTCAATAAGTCACAATATAATAGCAATTCATCAGATAGTATATTTAATATAAGCCATATATGGTAATAAAGCCATTGTAGAGAATAGGAGATTATGCATTAAATACATAATTCCAAAGTAGAGTACAAATGTTGTAACTACAAATATCAATCCAGAATATAATACTTTTTTTCTTGATCCAACAGATACAAGATATGTTAATAAGAAGATTAATACTCAAAACATACAAGGATTAATACCATCAACGAATCATAAGATAATTCAAAACACAATTGGTCATACTGTTTTCATAGATATTTCTTTACCTAAGAATTCAACAGATTGATTATCTCAAGAAAATTGAGTCATAGTCTCATCTCATGTAGAAGCTTCAGTTCAAGTTCAAGAATCATTTTCATTTCCTAATTCTGTAACATCTATTCTAACATCTCAAGTAGATTCAACTGGATTAGGTCTTATTGGCTTAACTTCAGGATTTGTATCAGGATTAGCTGTATTTTCTGATTTTTTTTCTGCATATTTTTCAAGAAGGTTCTTTGTTCACTCATAATCTTCTCATTCAATATAATCATCTCACATTATAACAATAGGTACTCCTGTGAAATCTTTTCAGAACTTTTTAGAATAAACTTCTAATACTTTTAAATTATCTTGATTGAAAAATACCTCATATCAAACAACATCAAACTCATATTCTGATTTTAATTCTTCAATATATCATTCTTCATTTTTACAGTGAGGACATGTTTCTCAATAAAATAATATTAATTGAGGAACATCTTTTGCAAAAGTAAATCCACAAAAAAACAAGAAAAATCAAATTATAGATAACAGCTTTTTCATAAAATTTCTATTTATTTAAATAATCCAAATTAAAATACAAAAATTGATAAAAAAATCAAGATAAATCAATAGTTATAAGACTTTATAAGAATAATAAAAAAAATCCCAGCCATATAGACTGGGAATAATTTATTCATATTTTAAAGCCGCTCTCATAAGCATAATCATAGCATCTCATCTCGTTTCAATTTTTAATGGATCAGTATAATTTATAATTCATTCTTCTCTTAATTTATTTATATGTGACTCGTAATAGTTTACTGGAGAATCTACTGTTCAATATAACATTCTTGATAGCGATGTAGCAAAATGCGCCCTTGTAACCATTTCATTAGGTCTAAGATTCTTAATATTAACTCACATTATTCATAGTTGACAGGCGATAGTTCATCCATATTCATATTCTCTGTTTAATTCAACAGATAAGTCATCGAATGAACATTTTTTTTCGATATCAGGAATTTCTCATAATACATTCATTGCAAAATTTGAAAGTAACATAGCCATTTCAATTCTAGTAAGTTCTCAATCTATATCAATATCTTCAAGAGAAGTATTTATTATTCAGCTTTTATAAAGTAATTCATATGCATTATTTATTTCTTCAATGTATCAACTTCATCATATTTCTTGTTCAGCTCATTTAAACAAAGGAAAATTATCGAATTTAACAGCATCTGCTGAATTATGTTCTGATGTATTATTTGCTGTTTCTGTTAAATCAGAATTTGATACTTTTAAGATATCAGAAGATGTATCATGATTTTTAATTTTATTTTGTTCTTTATTGTTAAATAATTTGTTAGTTACTTGATTTTCATCACCATCATCTTTCATATTTTCCTTAAAATTCACTATTTTTATTTTCTTAAATATATCGTTAAATATTTTATTTCCCATAAACGGAATATTTGATTGTATAGAATTTGTAATTTTCTCTATATCTGCGGTATTATTTTCTGTTTGTATAGGTTTTTGATTTATCGTAGAATCTGAAGATTCTTGTATAGATTTAGAACTATTTGATGAAGAAGATCATCCTGATCATCTAGAACCTCATCACGCACTTGATGTACCTCATCAAGAACTAGGAATATCTATTTTTTTACAATTTATGGAACACAAATTTCAATTTTTTCAATTATTAATTCAATTATCACATTCTTCTCATTTTTCTATTCTTCAATTTCAGCAAATTGCAGAAATTATCATACAATTACTTGAACACAAACTATTCGCACTTCAATTATTTTTTCAATCGTCACATTCTTCTCACAATTCTAATAATCCATTTCAACATATACTTTCCACACAAATTCATACATCTTGAGGACATGTTAAACATGTTTCTCATTCTTCTATTTTTCAATTTCAACATACTGGTGAAAGAGAATCTACTATTGTACACTTATTAGTACACGAATCATTTGCACTTCAATTATTATTTCAATGATCGCATTGTTCTCATGATTCTAATAATCCATTTCAACAAATTGCATTCGTTGTTTTACATTCAAATGAACACATTCAATCATATCAATTATTTTTTCAATCGTCACATTCTTCTCACAATTCTAATAATCCATTTCAACATATACTTTCCACACAAATTCATACATCTTGAGGACATGTTAAACATGTTTCTCATTCTTCTATTTTTCAATTTCAACATACTGGTGAAAGAGAATCTACTATTGTACACTTATTAGTACACAAATCATTTGCACTTCAATTATTATTTCAATGATCGCATTGTTCTCAATCTTCCACAAGTCAATTTCAACA
>CAMJIH010000041.1 GCA_946405785.1 uncultured bacterium
TATATGTTAAAAGCCTTCCTAATTCAGGAAGGCTTTTATTGTTAGTCGTTGTGATCATGATAATCATAGTACAATTCTGGGTGCTTTGCCATACTTTTTGTATACAGCATTTGTACTTTCTTGAGATCTTCTTGGTAGTTGTCGCTCGGCCATATTGTATCAAATATGCCGATTTCTTTTTTCTCAAAGTCCCAATATGCTGGGACGATAGGTACGCCGGCTCCTTTTGCAATATCCCAAAATCCGTGTTTCCAGATTTTTTTTGGTTGTCGTGTTGCTTCTGGAGTCATTGCTATAGACAGATTCTTGTTTTTGTCGAACGCTTCGATTGCTTTATCCACAATCTCGTTGTTTTTGTTACCTCTGTCTATGCTTATGCATCCCAATTTCTTGAGAAATGGTCCCAGTGGCCAGAAGAAGAATTCTTTCTTAATCATAACTTTACCGTTCTTACTGCATGCCCAAAGGAATGCGGCTCCGTAAATGAAGTCGAGCGCCGATGTGTGTGGCGCTACGACAAATACGCAGCGGTCAACTTCTGGTCTGCTTCCCTTTTTGGGAAGATTAAGCTTCCACCCGCAAAGCTTAACCATCAGAATCCAAATTTTCTTAATAATCTTCATACGCAGTTTTTTTAGTTTTGTTTTTTTGTTTACTGTAATACTTATATATTCAATTATATTAAAAAAGTCAAGATAAATAAGTTGGTTAAATCTTATTTTTTGTTTTTTGTGAGTGTTGTGATTACTCTTCTTTTTTCTTCTTGAAAATATGAAAAATATTACTACTCTATTAGTATCTAACTTACAAAAAAGTATCTATTAATTATTTAATAATATAATAATTGATTTGTAAATTACTTTTGTCAAAAAATGATTTGACAATCAAATCATTTTTTTTATATTCCGAAATATCCAAGTATCCATATTGAGGAATGACAGGGATATTAACGTAGTTTTATAATCTTATTACATATCGACATGAAAACTTTAAAAGAACACAAAGCAGTACTAGAATGAGTACTCTGTATGGATGCCTGGTGAGTATTTATCATCGGAGCGGTAATTGCTATTCTCTGAATCTATTTAGAGAATACTAATCTAATGTGATGGTGATTATGAATAATCCTCACTATCTGAGTTGTTATGTGATTTTATATCACAAAACATTTAGAAGATAAAAGAGCTTTTATTGTTAATAAAGGTTTCTTGGTTTGAAAGTTAAAATAATCATTATTTTTAGTTTTATATCCTCTATTATATATAATGACTAAGTTGCAATTAATTGAAATTATGGCTACTCAGATGTGAGTCACTAAGAAGTTTGCTAATCAGTTTGTTAATTGTCTTTTAAAAAACATTATTAAGGCAGTTAGAAGGACTTGAGAGGCTAAAATTACATGATTCTGAACTTTTAGGAAGTCTAAGAGAAATGCTAGAGATGGTATTAATCCTCAAAATCCTAAACAATTAATCAGAATTCCAGCTATGAATGTTGTTACCTTTAGAGTTGGTAGAATATTCAAAAAAGCTGTAAAATAGTTGTTGTATTTGCCACAACATAAAGAAAAAGACTAGATTGGCTCGTCCTTCTCTAGTCTTTTTTATTATAAGTTTTTATTATCAAAGTTCTTCAATTGCTCAGCTTGTTCATTCAGTGCCTTCTTTGACATAGTGTTGTGCATATTGATCATATTCTTCGTATCGTGGAAATTCTTCTTGTTTAGGCTCATGATCTGTTAAATAAATGAAATCTATGTTATCTGGTATTTCTAAAAGTCCTCAATCTTTTACAATTTTAGTTTCATAAGGATCATCTCAAATATATTGATCATCTATAAGAGTAGCATAAAGATCTTTTCAGTAATCATTATAAAATCGATCTTCTGCCATGACTACTATTTTTTTATTTAATTCTTCTTTCGATAATTTTTCAGTTTCTGAATAATGGATTTTTTCTTCTGTGGTTGGTTTTTTATAATAGAAATACATTGTTTCTTCATTTGATGAATATCCTCATCAATATCAATTATTATATCTTTTTTTAATGATTTCTCCTTTGTAGTATTCGTTGCTAATGCTTGTTGAATCTTTTTCGAATAGTAAAATGGCATTATCTGAATCATTGATTATTTTAATATCTTCTCTTTCTCAAGCAGGAAGTGTTACTTTATATATGGTGTTTTCTTCATATTCTGAGATATTGATATTACTATTAACCTCAATTTCTTTGATGGGGTATTTTAATTCTGGATCAAATTCTTTTTTAATTTCTTCTACTGTTAATTCATCTAGATCCTTTTTATTGATTGGATCATACACTCTTCGATTTACGAGTTTTCAGCCTTCGAATTTAAGGTCAAAATATATCCTGTCTTTATAATCATAGAATTCTCATGCTCGTTCATGTTCTTTGGTTGAAAGATATAATTTTTCGTTATCTTCTAATGGTTTATATTCGTCATTTGATTCTTCTGGATTTACGTATTCAAATTCATATTTGTATGCTTCACTTCCTCAGTAATAAGATCATTGATATTTATAAATTCAGTCTTTTTGTCCTGTACTAATTTCACTCTTGTTTATTTTTTCATTGTATTCTTGAGAAGCTTCAAATAGATTAGATATATCTGATTCAATTTCTGAACTATTTCAGATAAGGTTTGATATTGTTAATATTGATGGTCAAAAAGTAAATGCTATTCCTACTATTACTCAGATTACAATTAAGAAAATATCTGATTTTGATAGTGGTTCTTTTTCTGGATATTTTTTATTTAATTCCATGTCTTTTATTAGAGTTATAAAATGTTAGTTAATTATAATTCAGTACTGGTTATTTGTCAAATAATTGCTTTTTATTATTGGTGATTTTTATCGTTTTTGATGAAATTATAAAAAACTATTGAATTATATGGTATAAAAATAATAATGTTAGTTGATTTAACTTTTACCTATCTAAATTTTTTGTTATGTTTTCTAGCTTTTTTCTTCGAGCATTTCAGCATGTTGAGCTATTTCAACAAATAGTTAACTGGCTTTTAAATATATTGGTTTGATGATTCTTTATATTGCTTGCTTATGATATTATTTCATTTTGATATGATCTTGTTGCTTATTTCTTCTCAAAGAAAAAGAAATGACTTTTATCAAAAATGTTTAATGATTTTTGGAGCTTTATTTGGCTTGCTATGATTGCATTTTTTGTTTGATTGTTCTCACGACTTATAATTGCTTTGTATTTTGATTTGTTATGAACAGTATTCAGTATTGATGCTAGTGCATTTGAATGATGAAATCCTTGAGCTGTTGCTTTTGTATCTATGTCGGCTCTTTATAATTTAATATTCTTATTGGTATGATCTCTTATTGTTATGTTCTCTTTTAAGAATAAAGTTATTTGCTGGATTTGAATCTGTATCTGAATTCTATGATTCATCTTCCCTTTAATTGCTGCAGCTATTTCTACATTATAATTTGATTATCTTTTATATGACTGACTTCTTGTAAGTCAGTTTTTTTTATTTGATTTAAAAATACTAAATCTCTATAAGTATTTAAATACAAAAACAACTATAAAATTTTTTGAGCTATGGATGATGCTAAATTATGGTTCTTTTATGGTGCTATGGGGTCTTCAAAGACTGCTAATGCACTTATGGTACGTTTCAATTATATGGAGCGTGGTATGAAAGCTGCCCTGCTTAAACCTCGAAAGGAAAATCGTGACGGTAAACATGTAGTAAAATCAAGAATTGGTCTTCTTGCTGAATGTGAATATGTTGAGGATTTCCTTGAGTCGGTTGAGGAAGGTAATGTACCTGATTGTGATGCTATTATAATTGATGAAGCTCAATTCCTTTCCCGTGAGCAGATTGATGCTCTCTCTGATCTTGTAGATATTTACAATATTCCTGTGCTTTGCTATGGATTACGTACTGATTTCCAAGGAAATTCTTTTCCTGGATCTGCTAGATTGTTAGAGTTGGCTGACGAACTTGTTGAGATATCAACTGTTTGTTGGTGTGGTAGAAAAGCTCGATTTAATGCCAGAGTCTGTAATGGCAATGTTGTACGTGAAGGTGAACAAGTTCAACTTGGAGGTAATGAATCCTATGAATCACTTTGCCGTAAGCATTTTAAAGAAGGTAAACTTCATCCTTAATAAGTTAAACCCAGTTAGATTTTCTAGCTGGATTTTCCTTTTTGTGTCTTATTTTTTGTTAAAGAATTGGCTATTTTATGCGGAAAATTAAATATTTTTGGCTAAAACAGTACTTTTTTATTAAAAAACTATGTTTTTTACTTGAAAATTGCATAAATATTTCTAGTATTTAGTTAATCTACTTTATGTAGTTTTATATTCTATTCTATATAATCATGACAAAGACTCAATTAACTGAAGCTCTTGCTGCTGAATTAGGAGTTTCTAAGAAACTAGCTGCTGAATTAGTTAACTGCTTCATCGAAAACGTAATGAAAGGAGTTAAGAAAAACGGAGAAGTTAGAATTCAAGGATTCGGAACTTTTAAAGCTTCTAAGAGAAAGGCTAGAGAAGGTGTTAATCCTCAAAATCCTTCTCAAAAAATTAAGATCCCTGCAATGAACGTTGTTACTTTCAAAGCTGGTTCTGAATTTAAAGCTGCTGTTAAATAGTAGTTATTTATGAACATATAAGACTAGTAATCTTCGGATTGCTAGTTTTTTTATTTGTTGGATATTTTACTGTGAATCATTATATTCTCTAAAAACAAAAAAACGTATGCTTATGGAAAATAAAAAGATTGAAAAAGATTGTATGGACATTTTCTTTAGACTTCGTAGACCGATTTCTTATGCAACTGCTTTAGCTATGGTTGGTCATCAGATTGAAAGGTATACTGAGGATAAGAAAAAAGAATTTGAACGTTCTAACTTCTTGAAAAAATTATTGTGTTATCCTGATGCTTATTGTTGGAGAATTCATGTGAATCCTGATGATAAGAGAAAAATGAGAATTTCATTGGCTCATAAAGTTCATAAGGAGCTCGTGTTTAATCTCTATAAAGGTGATATTCATGATAATTTTGATCTCTATTTTGATGAGCAGGAAACTGCTTATTCTATTCTGTTAAAACCTGTTGAGGTAGAAGATATCGATTGGAAAAAGCGTCAGAATCATTTTTTGGTGGAATTTAATTCTTATCTTTCTAGAGAGCTTAAAATTATAGGTTTGGAACTTGAGCATCCTCTTGATATCATTACAAGAGCTCAAACTCGTGCTGTAAAGCGTTTGGTTAATTCTTATTTATCATTTCTTACTGATTTGAGTAGGAATAAAATTGGACGTAGAATTTTAGGGGATATTTTATAGATATCCCCTTTTATATGCTTAAATTTTTTGAAAATCTGTTTTTTCTGATATACGATATATATCACAATCAACATAATATTACTTGTAAAATTTATAATCTTTTTTATTTATACATTGTCCTTATAGGACGAGGTTGTTGTTTTCATGGTGAATAGTAATATAAAAAATGAACTTATTGTGAGCTTATGCTCCAATAATGGTGAAGTAGAAGGTAAAAGATAGAGCGCAGAAATGCGTTCTATTTTTTTATATGAAAAATTGACAAATATTAAATTTGATATATAATTAGTTTATCAATTATGATACTTTTATTATCTAACTGTAATAAAATGGTTGTAGAACAACAAAAAAATCCTGAAGTTAATGAAGAACAAAAGGATCTTTCAAAATTTGAAGGTGATTTGAGTAAAGCTAAAACTCCTGCAGCAGCTGAAAAAATTGTTAAGGATTGTATTGATTCTTGAAAGGCATGAGTTGTTGCAAAAAGTTTCGATAAAGTAGCTAATAAAATTAAAGAGCCTGAAAAATTAAATGGAATTATTAATAGTCTTGATGTTAAGGGATGCCTTGATTGAGTTGCTAATGTTGTTAATAACATTACTGATCCTAAACTTATTAATAGTTTGATTGGTAGAGTTAATAAATCTGCTGATTCTAATTGTGTTAAGAAATTTTCTGAGAAAGTTAATGCAAATACAATTAATAAATTAGATGA
>CAMJIH010000042.1 GCA_946405785.1 uncultured bacterium
CGTCCTTATGATGTTATGAATTCAGAAGAAGCAAGAGAAGAAGCTAAAGGTAATGAATATTCTCTTTTACATGTAACAAAAGCTGAGATAGATCTTCCTGCTGGAACTGATGAACATTCTCAAGCTGTATATGATAAAGTTGTTGAAAACTTTAAAGCATTCCAAGATAAAGGTTGGCTAGTTCAAGATTCTGAACCTAGAATCTATATTTATGGACAAACAATGGGTGATAGAACTCAATATGGATTTGTTGCTTGTACAAGTATTGATGATTATTTTAATGAGAATATTAAAAAACATGAACTAACTCGTAAAGAAAAAGAAGATGATAGAATGGTTCATGTTAATATTACAGATGCTAATGTAGAACCAGTATTCTTCGCATATCCAGCACAAGCTGAACTTGATGGTATTATTGAAAATATTGTAAAAAACCAAGAGCCAGAATATGATTTTGTTGCAGATGATGGTTTCTGACACCACTTTTGGGTAATTGAAGATAATGCTTTAATTAATAGAATACAAGAATTATTCTCAAAAGTTCCTTCACTTTATGTTGCTGATGGACACCACAGAACAGCTGCAGCTGCAAGAGTTGGATTAGAAAGAAGAAAGGAACATCCTGATTATACATGAGATGAAGAATTTAATTATTTTATGGCTGTTATTTTCCCTGATAATCAATTAAAGATTATGGATTATAATAGAGTTGTAAAAGATTTAAATGGTTTAACATCTGAAGAATTATTGTCTAAATTAGAGAAAAACTTCGTTGTTGAAGAAAAATGAGCTGATGAATATAGACCTAATGCTCTACATAATTTCAGTATGTATTTGGATGGTAAATGGTATTCTTTAACAGCTAAAGAATGAACATTTGATGATTGAGATCCTATTGGGGTATTGGATGTAACAATTCTTTCTAACCTTGTTCTTGATGAATTATTAGGAATTAAGGATTTAAGAACTGATAAAAGAATTGATTTTGTTTGAGGATTAAGAGGTTTGGGAGAACTTAAAAGAAGAGTTGATAATTGAGAAATGAAAGTTGCTTTTGCTCTCTATCCTGTAAGCATGAAACAACTTATAGATATTGCAGATACTGGTAATATCATGCCACCAAAGACAACTTGGTTTGAACCAAAATTAAGAAGTTGATTAGTTATTCATAAATTAAGTTAATGATATTTAGGAGGATTTAAGTCCTCCTTTTTCTTATCGGTTGAAAATCAATCTCATATTAATAAAATGTAAATAGTAAAGTTTATTATAGGTATAAATTTTTGTTATGTGGAAAAAATTATTAGGTTATAGTAAATTTGTTTGAATTTGAGTGTTAATAACTTCAGGAGTTTTTTCTTATACTCAAGAAACTATGGATGCTTATTTATGGGCATATAAAAATTGAATAACAACTCAAAAAACTATTGAAAAGGCAAATATTAATTGAAATCTGACAAGACAAGCTATGGCCAAAATGATTGTTAACTTTTCAAAAAATATTCTAAAAACAGCTCAAGTTAAGTGAAATAGTTCAAATAAATGCGAATTTAGTGATGAAGAATTAATAACTGAAGATTTAAAAGAATCAGTAAAAGAAGCATGTAAATTATGATTAATGTGACAATGAGTTAAAGAATTTGATCCTAAAGATACTCTTTCAAGAGCACAATTTTGAACAATATTATCAAGAGCTATTTGGGGTAATACTTATGATGGATGAGAGCCTTATTATGAAAGACATCTTGTTGCTTTACAAGAGGCATGAATTATGAGTAACATTGATAATCCAGATAGAAAAGAATTAAGATGAAATGTTATGATTATGCTTATGAGAGGAGAATCATTGGTTAAAGATTTTTCAAAATGGAATAATTCAAAGGCAGAAGAAACAAAAACATCAGAACCAACTCCAGGTAAATGAGTTGTATGGGATAAATCTGCATGAACATTAACAATCTCATATAAAAAGAGATCTATAACTATGCAAGATAAAAACCTATGAGCAATTGAAGCATGAGTTTGAGAAAAATCAATTTGACATCTTTTTGTATGGTGAATAAACAAAGGTTTTTATTTTGATGATTCAAAAAATACTACATGATTCTTAGTTGCTAAAGAATGATCATGGATTGAATGAGCTAAATGACCTTGTCCTAAGGGATATCATATTCCAACGAAATCTGATTGGCAAACACTTATTGATATATGGAAAAGCAATAACCCTAAGATGGCTGAGGAATGAATGTGAAAAAAATTTAGTGAAGATTTATTATTACCTCCTATAGGAACTAGACAAGAAGCGGCATGGCGTGCTGAATGAAATAAAGAATTATGAGCTCCACATCAAGCTTATTATTGGGTTTCAACACCTAATCGTCTCTTAACATGAAATATTTCTTCATGAAGTACTCATCTCTATTTAGCATTTGATACTAAACCTATATTCTGATGAAGTTGAGCCCCAGAAATTTGAGGAGCATACTCTAACTGAAATCTTGAAGTTGCTATTCGTTGTTTTAAGTGAGAAGCTGTTAATAAATCAAGTTCAAGCAGATCTAGTTCTAGTAGTTCTAAATCTAGTTCTAGTTCATCATCTACTGTGAATTCTACACCTGTTAAAGAGGATTCAATCTTACCAAAATTTAGCTTCTATTTTTAAGTATAGAATAATTACTCAAATACATGGAATATAGAGTATATTGATGTAAAGTTAATAAGTTTTATTTGAATAAATGGATTGCTCATCTTGAGGCAACTAATCAAGTTGCAGATGATGTTTTTCTTGTTGCAACATGTGTTGTTACAGATAGAGCAAAAATGAAATGGGTAAAAGAAATTATTGAAAAAGCTAAGGAAGGTAAACGTATTTTTATTGCAGGATGTTGATCTATAACTTGATGAAAAGCTACAGAAAGAAAAGATTTTTTTAATTACTATCCTGATTTAAAGCCATATGAATCTCAAATAACATTACTTCCTGAAGATCCATTAGAAGGTACAGAGTTAGGATTTTCATTTAAGATGCCATGACAAAAACTATGGACTAAAAATTATGTTATCATTCAAAATGGTTGTGATAATCATTGTTCTTTTTGTTTGACAATTTTTAAGAGATGACCTCATAGAAATCGTCCATTAGAAGAAATAATTGAAGAAATTCATCAAATAGAATGCGCATGATGAAAAGAGATTGTTATAACTTGAATTAATCTTGCAGCATGGTGAACAACAGATACAAGACATTCAGAAGAATCAAAATTTAATGAACTTCTTAAAGCTATTATTGAAGAAACAACTATTCCAAGAATAAGAATTTCTAGTCTTGATCCTCAATATTTAAATGATGAATTCTTTAATATTGTTAGTAATCAAAGATTCTGTCCTCATTTCCATTTTTCTATTCAAAGTTTTTCTGACTCTGTGTTAAAACTCATGAATAGAGCTTATGATAGTAAAAAACTAGATTATGTTTTAAAAAGTATAAGGAACTTAGATCGTCCTGATCAAAAATATATTTCGATTGGTGCTGATATTATCACTTGATTTGCTGGAGAAACTGAAGAAGATTTTCAACTGAGTTGTGAATGAGTGAAGAATTATCGTATTACAAAACTTCATGCATTCCCATTCTCTGATCATCATATTGCTGAGAAAATTCCAGCTTCTGCATTAGTAAACCAAGTTCCTCAAGAAATAAGAAAACAAAGAAATAGAACTCTTATTGATATCTGAGATCAAGTTCGTGATGAATTTGTTGCTTTAAATTATTGAAGAAAAGCACAGGTTCTTATCGAAGAAGTTAGAAATTGAAAAGCAAAAGGACGAACCGATAATTATATTCAGCTCGCCCTTGATTGAGATTATCATTCATGAGAATTAATTGATACTATTATTACTGAAGACAATTGTATTTTCTAAGAGAATAAGGTATTACGATGATCACGTAAACATCTTCATTGTGCTGTTTTTTCTATTTTTCAAAGTCTAAGAAGTAATGGTTCTATGTCTTCTTCTAATGTTTTTTCACTTACTCATAATTGAACAGCCAATGTTTTAACTCAAATAGCACGATCATATTGAGATAAAACTTCAAGATATTTTTTATGAATTGGCATCATTCCACCATCATCAATTTGAGCATGTTTAAGAAATTTATCTAATTCATTAACAGATAATTCTTCGATTTTATTACTTACGATATAATCTCTAAGTTTTATTACAAAATTATGGATTTCTCTAGGCACAGGAGCAACTTTTTTCACAGCAGCATCCAATAAACCTTTCTCATAATTGAGATTATAGTGGTTAAAATAATATCCTAAGATTGATTTTTTTTCATCATCATTATATTCCATAAAATGGAAATGATAAACAAATCTATTCTTCATTGGTTGAGAAAGGGTCTCTGGTTTTGTGGTTGCTCACACTAATGTGAATTGATTGATTGGTAATCTTAAATTTCATCCTTCTGGAAGTACCATATCAATAACAAAATCCTCCATTGCAATATAAAGTACCTCTTCTATTGTTGGTTTTAATCTATGAATTTCATCAATAAAAAGAATATCTCATTTTTCTAATGAATTTAATACACTTACTAATTCACTAGGTTTTGAAAGAGCATATCCAGTGATAATCTTTAATTGTGTTCCTAATTGTTTTGCAATAATTCATGCCATTGTAGTTTTTCAGAAACCACTAGGTCATGAAAAAAGGATGTGTCATAAAGCTCATTGTCTTTTTTGTGCACTATCAATAGCTGTTGCTAAAACAGCCTTTATTGGATCTTGACCAACAAAATCAGAAAAAGATTCAGGTCTTTGACTTAAAAGTGAAGTTGTATCAGTTTCAATTGATATCTTTTTTACTTCCATATTTTTTGGTATTCACTTTCTTAAAACATTTATGTAATAATTTTATTGTCAAAAAAATCAATGAAATAATTAAAGATTTTTCATTACCATAATACCATCTCCTTCCTCACTTGGAAGAATTTCGTAATTGATTTGATTTTTTTCAATGAATTTATATAATGTATCTAGTTTTGTTTGATACTTTACGACATCGTCCAAGAGTATAATATTATTTTCTGAGCTAAGATTATTGTGTATTTTCTCTAAATAGTTTCCGTACTGGCTCTTCTGAGCGTCAATGAATACAAAATCGCAGTTTAGGGGTAGAACGTTATCTGTTGTTTCTGATTTCGTAATATCAAACGGATACAGAGTAATATTCCAACATTTTGCTGATGTCATATTTCTCTGTGCTTCCAAATAAGCAGGATAAGCAACTTCAAAAGTTGTTAAATGTCCTCATCGTTTTTGAATAGTACTTGCAATAACTATACTGCTATATCATACAGCAGCTCCTATTTCCAAACATGTTTTAGGTTGATTTTCTTCAAGATATTTACGGAGAATTACCTCACTTTCAGGAGAAATAAGAGGAATACGTCTTGCTACACAGGAAGCCCTTAATTGAGTTAAAAACTCAGACAACATTTTATTTACAACTTATATAAATTAAAACACATGGAAACAATTATGCAGTCAAACATTTCTATTAATCTTTGAGAAAAAAACAACAACAAAAGACCTGTTACTCAACACAGGACTAGAAAACCAGCTAATCCTTCTCAACCTACACTTTCTTCTGAAGCTTTCTTAAGACATAGAAATAAACCTGTTCATCAAAAAATTGATGATCCTAAAAAATTAATTAAAAGAGGTGAAAAACCTGTAAGAATTTTCTGATTATGAGGGTTAGAACAAATCTGATCTAATATGACCGTTGTAGAATATGAAAATGATATTCTCATTATTGATGCTGGTATGGAATTTGCTGATGATTCAATGCCTGGTGTTGATTATATCATTCCAGATATTAGTTATCTTATTGCAAAGAAAAAAAATATTAAAGGTCTTATAATTACTCATGGTCATCTTGATCATATTTGAGCAGTAAAGAATATTATTTCTAATCTAGATTATCCAACAATCTATACATCACCACTTACTATCGGTATGATTAAAAGAAATTTGGATGATAAAGATGC
>CAMJIH010000043.1 GCA_946405785.1 uncultured bacterium
TCTTTTTTTACAATATGGTATCAATGAGAGGATAAAACATTAACTATCCTTTGAACATTTTCTTCATGGATTTTTGTCCTTGCATTTTTATTGCTATGACTATTTATATTAGAACACCTTATATCAATATGGTATAAAATTAATAAATGGATAGTACTTTGAATTATTGTAATTATCTTATGATTATGATTTTTCTTTGCATTTCATACTAAAATTACAAATCTTGATATTGAAACAGATAAAATTGATAAAGATATGAAGATTTTATTAGTAAGTGATGTCCATGTAGATTATGTAATGTCAAAGATACATATAAACAAAATAATAAATTATATTAAGAAAGAAAAGCCTGATTTAGTATTAATTGCTTGAGATCTTCTAAATAGACCTCACTCATGATATCTAAAATATTATGAAGTGTTTAATGATAAAGAAATCACTACTCCAATTTATGCTATTATGTGAAACCATGATGTCGTGTGAAATTCGGCAGTAATACAAGAATTATCAAATATATCATCAATAAGATTACTTAATCATGAAACGATAGAAGATAAATGAATTAGAATTATTGGTATTGTTGATAAATCATGGTGGAGAAATATTCCTTTAGATGAGGTAATGGAAAAAACTGATTTTGATAACGATGATAGTAAATTTACAATTCTAATGACTCATCAACCAATTAGTCTAGAAAAGCTAGATAATTATAATATTGATTTAGAAGTTGCAGGTCACACTCATCGTGGTCAAATTTTCTGATTCCGTCAGCTTGTATATTTAATGAATGACTATTGATACTGAAAATACGAACATAATTGAAAAATAGCTTTCGTAACTCAATGAATATGAACATGGTGATTACCATTCAGATTCTGAACACAAAGTGAGATGGTCTCTATTAATCTCAAAAAGAAATAATATATGCTTAATAACAACGAATTAAAATATCAAAAAGCTTTAGAATATGAAATCTTCGTCAAAGAAGAATATGGTTTTTCTAAAGAAAAAATTGAAGAAGCAAGAACGATTTTTGATGTGTGATGACATATCGGTCTTTTTTCAGAATGGTGCAGAAAATATAATAAAAATGCTGAAATATACTATTTTGAACCAGTAAAAAACTTATACAATCAAGCAAACGAAAGATTAAAAAATGATGATAAGATATTTTTGTATAATTGTTGAATTGCTAAAGAGTCAAAATCATGAATAATTCTTGTAAATGAAGAAAAATCTATGCAATCGAGTAAATATGAATCATTCCTTAATAAAAATTGAACTCCAGAATCAGTAGAATTTATAACGCTTTCAGATGTTATTAGTAAAACTTGAGTTGATTATATTGATGTTCTAAAAATGGATATCGAATGAATGGAGTTTGAAGTATTAAATAATCTAGATGCTAGTATTCGAGAAAAGATTGGTTGCTTAGTATTTGAAGCTCATCTATTAGATGAAAAACTGAAGAAATGATGGGATACCTTATTTAATAAGCTTGGAAATCAATTTAAAGAGACAAAGATTTTCCCATCAGGATATAATGATAAAATATTTCTTGTATATGCAGTTAAATAATTTGTTGAAATCAAAAAGTTAAATCTGTATAAAATAGCGAAACAAAACTAATAAATATGGATATAGTAATTTTAAAAGAAAAGTTTAAGGAAATCGTTGATATCCTTGCAGCAGTACAGTCAAATGGGGTTAATACTACAACTCAGTGTTTAAATCTCTTTAAAAAGGGAGCTCTTCTTTATGATGAATTACCTGAAATCGAACAGATCTTGGCATCATTAAAGGTAAAAACACCTGAAGAAGTGATGGTTAATCACAATGTTATTGATTGTATTATAAGAATTGGCCGGATGACTGTAAATAAAGCAGCAGAATTTAAGCCGGTGAATCTTGCTAAAAAAGGAGAAGAAACGAACAGCGAAACAGTTCATATCGCATGGGTTACTCTTAAGGACCTAGATGTAATGACTGCAAGTAGCTCAGCAATGATCAATGTTCTAAAAGATAGACTTCAAGAAATGCATATCGAATATCTGAAAGTCTATCATGATTTAGAAAATCTCTCTAGGTGTAATGCATAATGCTTACACCTTTTTTATATCTTAAAAACTGATCAATCCGCAACTTCATACAGCTGACATACTCAATGATTTGAATAAGGAGCATGGATAGTCATTGAATTGATATCATAATATAAGTATGCATCTCAATTGATTTTTCATAGTCTAGTGAATCAATTTTCTCATCATAGTTTATAGATATTAACTTCAGACCAAGTCTTTTTATCTCAAACAGCAACAAGAATTTCTTTATCATCTCATCAATCTAAATCCTCGAAATACATTTCAACAAATACACCATTCTTTAATTCATCATATTCATCTAAGAAATCACCAGAAAAATCATAAACAAAATTAACGCCATTATTTCAAACTCATCAGAATAACATTATTCAATTTGGAGAATCGCGTCTTATTAAAAATGTTTCATCATTTCAATTGCCATCAATATCTATTAGTTTAGATACTATTACTTCAGGATCTTGAATTATTGCATAGTCTGAATGAATTGATTCATCAATTCAATAGATGATTTGACTTGGTAAATCAGGTCAAATATAATTTGGATTAATTTCACATCATGTATACATATATTCATTGACGCGATATCAATAGAAGCTTCAAGGATTCTTGCTGATATGATAAGTTAAATTGCAAATACCTTCTTCAAAGTTCTCTCAATCAAATAGAATATCATCATGATATTTGGCAGTTACTTCAATATCTTTATCTGATGCCTGATTGATGTTTTCTATTTCGAATCTTGTTGCTCTTCATTTATTTCAAATTAAATCAGATCAATAATATTTATAATTGAAGAATAAATAGTTATCTCAACTTAAAATCAATCAACCATGTTGTATAGTATTTCAATCTTTAACGGTTCCTCAGAAAGCATCATTCATAAATTTATCAATATCAGATTTTTTATATGCAACCTTAACATCTCTATCGTTAGCTAATACTCAGTCATGCATATCTCAATAATTATCAATTAAGGTATCGCTAAGAACTGGATAAATAGGTTCATTAGATACTTCTTCAGGCGCTTCATATTTATCCATAAAATTATTATTAAGGATATTGAATATGAATCTTCATTTTTGAAAGTCTGTCGCTAATGGCTTATTCCATTTATCAGCTTCGTCGTTTTCTAGATCAATTGTTCATTCTAATAAATATGATAGTTTAGAATATTCATATCAAGTTAATTCAGTTTCAATATCATAGTTAATGTTTGTATCAATCTTCGTACATCAACAAAATAAAACAGATAGTATTAGAACAATAAAACTGATTTTCTTGGACATTTTTTAATTTCTATAGTATAAAACAAATTCATAATAGGAAAAGAATAATATATTTCAATAAATGATTTTTATTGTTGAACTTAAATACACCTTTATTATAAAGTCATATAGTTTTTATATAACATATTCGATATGAAATTACTTAAATCTTTGTTTCTCTTACCTTTATTCTTATTATTCTGAAATATATCAAATGCATATTTTGACATTTCAAATTATGAAGTTAAATGAGATATAAAGATAGATTGAACAATCGATGTTAATGAAAAAATAGATACCCATTTTTATTCTGATATGCACTGAATAGAAAGAATCTTAGATAGGTATTATTCTGTTGATAATCTAGAATTTCAAGTCTTATACAACGATATAAATGTAAATAGTGATAATTTTACTACTTATGATGAATATTGAGACACAGTAATTAGAATCGGAGATGCAGATAAATTAGTTTTTTGAGATCATAAATATGATATTGATTATTCAATGTATTGAGTAATAAGAAACTTTTCATGAATGTGATATTCTGAACTTTATTGGAATCCTATCTGATACGATCGAGATTCTGATATTGGATCTTCTAAAGTTGAGTTAAATTTACCAAAGCCTTATACATGATTAAAAAAAGAAGATTTTATTGTCTCTCTATGATATACTGATTATTATAATATTGATGATTTTCCATGAGAGATTTCTCGAGACGAAAATAAAGTTACAATTATTTATACCTGAGAACTACCTGAATATAATTGAATCACCTTAGCAATTAAATTTCATAATTGATATTTTGAATATAATCACGATAAACAGGCTTCACTTTTTGTATGATACGTTAATGATTATGATGTAGAGAATAATAAGGTATATTGAGTAGTACATAAATCTTGAAGTATAGATTTTAGGAATACATTAGATTTAATAAGATATCAACCGATAGAATATTTTGAATGAAGGCTTCCATATAAATTTTCGTTTAAGTCTGAGAATTTACTTACGCTACTAAACGAATTAAAAATCAATTGAAAACCTTTTGAGTTCGAGGATTATGATGAAACATACTATAATCAATATTTTGATCTTAGAGAGTTTAGCTGAGAGGATAAAATAATTGCTGAATATTCCATGTATGGACTCATTAAACAATTTACTTGAGAAGATGAAAATTGGGCTAATAAAATATACCTACCATTACCAATATTTAATACAAATGTAGATTCAAAAAATATCGAGTTGGAATTGGAGTTTCCAAAAGACGAATTCTCTGATATATGTACATGAATATTTAGAGAAGATATCGATATTATTGTATGAGGTCAAACGATAAATATTGATGATTACTATAGTAACTGATGATCGCTTTATTGTGAAAACAATGTTCTTTATTTTAATGGTAGCTGAATGTTTGAAAAAGGTGATATCAATTTCTGATTAAGTTTGCCTGATATTTGATTTGAATTAAATGATGAATTGCTTTGAGCTCTTGATGCTCTTTGAGCTTGAGAAGATTATTATAATAGCGAATTGAATAATCGACAATCAATGGCATTATTGATTTGAATGTTTCTAACTTGTTGATGGTTTACTTGGTTTATGAATAGAAGATATTCGATTTTATGAGCGAAGGAACAAAAATATATCGTCCAGTATGATGCTCCAAAATGAATGGATGCACCAGAAGCTTGAGCAATAATAGATGATGTCGTAGATGGAAAAGATATTACAGCTTTAATATATCAACGAGCTTCATTAAAATATATTAAGATATTCTCAGAAGATAATAATAAAAAATTCTATATTAAAAAGTTAAAGGATCTTCCAAGTTCAGCAAAAAAATATCAAGTAGAGTTATTCAATAATTTATTCAAAAGTAATGATGAGTATCATTTTTCTGAAGATTCTGATTCACTATACAAACATGTTTCAAAGGCTAAGAAATGATTAATGTCATATATTGATGCCGAAAAATGGTATTTATCAAAATTTGATTATGTAGCTTGAGAGAAGTCTGATTTCAAAACTGTGAATAAAACTTTTGTTTGATGTAGTGTGTTCTTATGGCTGTTCCTGTATGCTTGTGTAGTGGCTTTTATTAATTCTTATTTAAAACCTGTCTGGTCTTGAAATATTGTGTTTTGCTTTATATGAATAATTCTTATTCTCTTTGCTTATAAATCAAGAGATAGAGAACTTCATACAGAAAAATGAAATGAATTATATTATCATTGCCTTTGATATAAAGAATTCTTAATGAAGGTAGATAAGAAAAAATTTGAAGCTCTAACCAAAGAAGATCCGTTATTTGTTGAAAAAGCACTTCCGTATGCTGTTGTATTCTGAGTGCAAACACAGTTTATTAAGAATATTACACCAGAAGATATCTCTTATTTTAATTGAGACCTAGATTCTCTACTTAACTCAATTAGTTATATTAATAAATCTGTTAACTATTATCCATATACATACTCTTCATCGAGTTATTCATGATGAGGTTACTCATATTCATCATCAAGCTGACATAGTTCATGATCATCATTTAGCTGATGATAT
>CAMJIH010000044.1 GCA_946405785.1 uncultured bacterium
TAAGTATTTATTTATGTTAAAAAATTTGCAAAATGTAAAATTATTAATATACTTAAGTATCAAATTGAGAGAACAATCTCGAAAAACCTTTTAATCTTTATTATTTTTACAACATGAAAACAAAATTGGTTGCAGTTATGATGATGTGATTAGCTGCATTTGGAAGCATTAGTGGTATTGCTCTCGCTGAGGATGGGCGGGCTCAAAATGTTTGATTTTGAAAAGCACAAGGTGTTAGTAAGGTTTGAGTTTCTTGAACAACCGGAACTGATTCTGATGCATCAAGTTCAAGTTTACTTGATACAATCACAAATGCAGTAAACTGGATCTTAGGTATGTTAGCTCTTATCGCTCTTATTATATGTCTTTGGGGAGGTTTCCAAATGGTTACTGCTGCTGGAGACGATGGTAAATATAAGAAAGGTATGACTATCCTTAAGCAAGCTGCTATTGGTCTTATAATTATTGGTGTAGCTTGGTTATTTGTTTCTGTAATCTTCTGGGCTATCTGAACATTATCTGCCGGAGGTGATTACTCTCAAGATGTTGGAATAAAACAACAAGGAGAATAATTTTTATATCTATATTTAAAATAACATGAAAACAAAATTGATTGCAGTTATGATGATGTGATTAGCTGCATTTGGAAGCATTAGTGGTATTGCTCTTGCTGATAAGGATTGGGCTACAAATGTTTGATTTTGAAAAGCAGAAGGTGTTGGTAAAATTTGACTTTCTTGAACAGATGGTGTTGGTGATGATGCATCAAGTTCAAGTTTACTTGATACAATTACTAATGCAGTAAACTGGATCTTAGGTATGTTAGCTCTTATTGCTCTTATTATTTGTCTTTGGGGAGGTTTCCAAATGGTTACTGCTGCTGGAGACGATGGTAAATATAAGAAAGGTATGACTATCCTTAAGCAAGCTGCTATTGGTCTTATAATTATTGGTGTAGCTTGGTTATTCGTTTCTGTAATCTTCTGGGCTATCTGAACATTATCTGCTGAAGGTGATGCACCAGGAGTTCAAATCAATAATTGATGAGGAGGAGAAACAAAAAAGACATCATAATATAATCAATGTATAGAAATATGAATTTTTAATCTATAATTAAAAGAACATGAAAACAAAATTATTAGCAGTTATGATGATGTGATTAACTGTATTTGGAAGCATTAGTGGTATTGCTTTTGCCACTGAAGATTGGAAGAGTGCTTGATTTTGAAAAGCTACTGGTGTTGGAAACGTAGGAGTTTCTTGAACAGCAGATACTGCTACAAATGGCGCTTGAAGTTCAAGTTTACTTGATACAATTACTAATGCAGTAAACTGGATCTTAGGTATGTTAGCTCTTATTGCTCTTATTATTTGTCTTTGGGGAGGTTTCCAAATGGTTACTGCTGCTGGAGACGATGGTAAATATAAGAAAGGTATGACTATCCTTAAGCAAGCTGCTATTGGTCTTGTGATTATTGGTGTAGCTTGGTTATTCGTTTCTGTAATCTTCTGGGCTATTTGAACATTATCTGCCGGAGGTGATGCACCAGATGTTAAAATATCTTAATTGAGGGAAATAGTCAAATAATATAAAGATTTTTAATCTATATTTAAATAACATGAAAACAAAATTATTAGCAGTTATGATGATGTGATTAGCTGCATTTGGAAGCATTAATGGTATTGCTCACGCTGATTGGGATGACGCTTGATTTTGAAAAGCTACTGGAGTAAAATGAATTGGTGTTTCATGAACAGATAAAACAGAAGCAGGTGCTTGAAGTTCAAGTTTACTTGATACAATTACTAATGCAGTTAACTGGATCTTAGGTATGTTAGCTCTTATTGCTCTTATTATTTGTCTTTGGGGAGGTTTCCAAATGGTTACTGCTGCTGGAGACGATGGTAAATATAAGAAAGGTATGACTATCCTTAAGCAAGCTGCTATTGGTCTTGTAATTATTGGTGTAGCTTGGTTATTCGTTTCTGTAATCTTCTGGGCTATCTGAACATTATCTGCTGAAAACACACCTGATGTGACAATAAACCCAGCTTAATAAAATCATTACAAAAGTAATTGAACTAAAGGAATGACATTCATATGTCATTTCTTTTTTTATAATTGATTTTTCTTTTTGAAAAATTACACTAAAAAATAGTTATTTATTTTCTCAATCGATACTCCTAAATGGCGGTTATGGACTTACATGAATTTGAATTGCGTTATCATGCATATAAGGGTATGAAAACAAGATTAAGACTAGATTGGGATGAAGATACAATCATAAATTTGACAAAAATTACTAATAAGTGAGTTCTTGAGAAATCAGTTCCTGAGACATCTCCTGAAGATTTAAGACGTTTTACGCATGAAACCTATACTCCATTTAAGATTGATATCATTGAAAAAAACCGTGATTTCTATCCTTTGAAAACATCTCAATATTCATTAGCTGAATATATTGAAAGATTAGAGTACGAATTAAAAGTAGTGAAATCTATGTGATTCAATACTTATTTTCTTATTGTGTCAGATTATGTAAGATGGGCAAAAAGACAAATGATTGTTGTTGGTCCTTGAAGATGATCATGAGCTGGTTCTTTGCTTGCATGGATGATTGAAATTACAGATATTGATCCACTTCCTTTTGATTTACTTTTTGAGAGATTCTTAAATCCAGCAAGAATATCAATGCCCGATTTCGATATCGATTTTGAAGATACTCAAAGACAAAAAGTTATTGATTATTGTACTCAAAAATACTGACAAGAAAAAGTATGTTCTATTTGAACATTTATGAAGATGGCAACAAAAGCTGCCTTTAAAGATTCAGCAAGAGCAACTTGAATTCCTTTTGATAAATCTAATCAGATTACCAACCTTATTCCTGAAAAAGTTAGTTTAAAAGATATTTTGGCTAATGGTTCAGAATATGAAGAATTACATAATGTTATTAATAGTGATGAAAAAGTTAAGAAAGCTTTTGAATTAGCTTCTTGACTAGAATGAAATCTTAGACAGTTATGAGTTCATGCATGTTGAATTATTATTGCCCCTGAAGCTGTTTCTACATATACTGCCGCACAATATCTAAAAGAAGATGATCATACTGTTGTTAGTCAATATGATGGTCCTACAATGGAATGAATTTGACTTCTAAAAATGGACTTCCTTTGACTAAGGAACCTTTCAATTATCAAAAATGCAATTAAAATTATTGCAAAGAGATATGAAAAAGACGGTAAAGAACTTCCTGAAATGTTCCAACATTTTTTGGATACTACCTCATTTCAACCAGATATTAATGATCCTGAGACTTATGAAGTCTTTAAGGCTTGAGATACAACATGAATATTTCAATTTGAATCTCCTGGTATGAGAAAATATCTTATCCAGCTTGAACCAAATGCTATTCATGATTTAGTTGCCATGAATGCCCTTTATCGTCCAGGACCAATGGAATTTATCCCTTCATATATTGAAAGATCTCAATGAAGAGAAGAAGTAAAATATATGAGTGATGAATTAAGAACAGAATTAACTAAAAAATATGGTGCTGAGGTAGCTGAAGAAGAAAACAAAAAACTTATTGAAGATCTTTCACCTATTATGAATATTACTCATGGTATCGCTATTTATCAGGAGCAGCTTATGTTCCTTGTACAAGCTATGGCATGATTCTCTCTTTGAGAAGCTGATCTTCTTAGAAGATGAGTATGAAAGAAAAAGAAGGAAGTGATTGAAAAATTAAAGAAAGAGTTTATTGAAAGATGAGCTACTTTTAGGAATTATAAACCAGAGACAACTACTTATATTTATGAAAAGATGATTGAACCTGCAGCATCTTATTCATTTAATAAATCACACTCTGTTTGTTATGCGTTCGTTGCTTATCAAACAGCATATCTAAAAGCTCATTATCCTTTGGAATTCTCTGCTGCACTTATTCGTTCAGTTGAAGATGATATCGACACGCAAAGTTTCTATATTTCAGAAATCCAGAATACTTGAATTAAAGTATTACATCCTGATGTAAATGAATCATATACTCATGTTGCAGCTATTTGAGATGATATTAGACTTTGATTCTTCTCAGTAAAATGAATAGGAGAAGATGTTTGAGAAGTAATCCAAAAAGAAAGAGAGAATGGATGAAAGTTTAAAGACTTAGAAGATTTCTTAAGAAGATGTTCTGAAATTATTAATAAAAAATCTTTGGAATGATTAGTAAAATCTTGAGCATTAGATATCTTTAATGATAGAAAAATTCTTTTAGAGAATATTGATGTTCTTATAGATTGGACAAAAAATATTTCCCATGCTGATTTTTGATTATTTGGTTGAATGTGAATTGATACAAAAATAGCGTTAAAGAAAGTTGAGCCATCAAATCATATGGAAAAATTAATGATGGAACAAGAAGTATTAAAAGTTTTTGTTTCATGAAATCCTTTAGACTGACTTTATCAATACATAAAGAAGTTTTCTTTTATTAATCAAATTCTTGAACAAGAACAAATTAATAAATTCGTAATAATTTGATATATTAAGGAAGTTCAAAGAGCTAAAAAGAAGTGATTTTTTGTAAAAATAGAAGACATTTCTTGATCTTGGGAATTCTTTGTTAGAGAAGCACCAGACGTTAATAAATTTGATTTAATCATGCTTCACTGAAGCAAAAAAAATTGAAGAGTCTTCTTAGACAAGATGGTAAGAACTGATTATGAGACATTAAAACATTTAGCTTGAGATAGATTTGATCCAGAATGGACTGTTGTAAGAGCAAAGAAAGAAAGATATTGAGATCTAAAACAGAATGAGATTAATAAGATAAAAAATGAAGACTTGAAAAAGGAAACTAATGATAAAAAAGATAACAAGGAATATGAAGACTTAAATGAGAAACAAGAAGAACAAGAGATGATTGCTAATGAGGATTTCCCAGAGGAATGATCTTTTGATACAGAAGAAGTTGAAAATGAGTTTGATACATGAACTGAAGAATCTGAAATGTGATGAGAAACTTCTGAAGAAGAAAATAGTGAAGATATCTCTGAGGAAGAGGAAGAAAAGCAAGAAGAAAAGGAAGAGACTTTTTCAATAAAAGAACTTCCTGATAGCTTCGATAAAATAAATCAAATTGCAAGTATCCTTCAAAATTACCCATGAGATATTACTATCTATATCACAGGTAAAGAGAAAAAAGTTAATGCAGAAGGGTTAGAATTATTAAAGAAACTTTAATACTTAGATAAGATATAATTTTTTAGAACTACTAGCTAGTTGTTCTTGTATTTCTTTTTGTTCTTTTTCTGTTAGGAAGAGATTTCGTGCAGCTTGATCAATTACAAAGACATCTTCAGGAAAATTATGTTTTTTAAGTGATTCAAAATATTCTTTAGCGTTTTTTTTGTTCTCATCGTATAACTGAAATTGAGAATCAACGTCACCTATTTGAACAAATTCTTCTTCTGATATTTCTTGAGCACAAAAAGATAATCGAGCTTTAAATAAGAAATCATATTGATGAAAAAATGTCATACTATCTCATTTTTCTTGATGATCTTTTAATTGAAGAGCCATATCTTTTAACTTTTCTTTTTCTTCTAATTCGAGTAATTCTAGTACTAAATCAAAGTATTTCTCCATGTTATTTTTCTAGCAATATGTAAAAAATTTATTTAAAAGTCATTCTTTCTCCTCTTCATTAACTTCAACTAAATCAAACAATCTTTCCCAAAAAGATGACAATATTAGTTTTTCTGATTGATTTTTATT
>CAMJIH010000045.1 GCA_946405785.1 uncultured bacterium
TCAATTCGGAAATTGAGGTAGATTTATTTCTATCTCTTTTTTTTATTTTCAAAAATAATATGTATTGACATTTTAAAATAAATTATTAAATTATCAATTGCTTTAAACAAATACATAATAATCAAAAAGATTCAAGTATGGAAGTAATTATCACATTTACAGCTGCGCTTTCAAAAGAAATGGTCAGTGAAGCGCGAAGAATCAACCAGTGCAAGTCTTTTGCTAAGCTTTGCTTCAGAGTTGAAGACATCGACAGTCATGGAGTACACGACAACAAGGTTGGATCATTTAGTTGCGAATCCTTCGGCGTCGTTAACGAACATTCATCATCCAATTGGGATAAGGTATTCTCCTACGAAGTAGAAGATAACCTTGTTAAGGTGTCGGTCGCTGATGGCTACAAGCTTGGTCCCATCGTTCCAGGATACCAATAAGGATCCGTTATGTGGAAGAGAATTCGAAAGACACTAGTTGATGCCGCAATAATCGCCATAGTATTTGGTGTATCTGGCTTCATCTATCAAAGGTGCGGATGTGAATTAACTCCAAGAAGACAAAAAGGGGATACGTTGCAAGTCCCACGTTGTTTGCAGCAAAATAGCGATCGAATAAGACCGCTATTTTTAATTTAAAAAAAACTGACCCTTGTTATCTCAACAAAGATCAGTGCAAATATGAGATGTAATTTAATTCTTGGTGTTATAACACACCCAATAGCAAATATGATATAAAGATTCGATATATCAATTTCAACTAAAAATCAAAAAAAGGATGAGTTATAAACTAACTCACCCAATTGAAAAGATGAAAATCAAACTTCATACTTATCTCCGATGGTCCAGTTACCTGGAACATACTTATCACGTTCAGTATTCCACTTCTTCGACTTATCAGGTAGAGGATATGGAGCCCAGTTAACACCATGAACAGACATGATAGGAGTGTATTCGTGTGTCGGGACACTACCACTACTAGAACCACAGAAACCGGCAGCAAAACCATAATCATTGCTAACCTCCTTAACCGCTGAAATAAAATCAGTCAGGTTAGAAGAGAAGACACCACCATGGAAATACTCCTTTCTTCCATCCGCATATACCTTAGTAAGGCAATCAACCTTTAACTTAAAGGTACCGGTAGAAACCTCAACTTCACCAGCGAATGACTTAACGAAGATATAATATCCAAACTTCTTAAAATAATAATTTTCAAGATCCTTAAATGTTAATTTAGAATTAGAAACTACTTTAAGATTGGATACACGAGGTTCGGGTAGTCTTGGAGAATCACGCAACATAAAATTGTACAAAGTTTTTTCCTGGAAATCTTCACTCAAAGCGTGACCATTACCTATTTTCTTCATTCGACCAGCAGAATATCTGTCGTGAAGGAAGTTTTTTACGATACCATGGTCAATAAGCAAAACATCCTTAGCAGGGACACCCTCCATATCATACACGTAGTGTGCAAGCATCTTCTCATCCAAAGGACAATCCCAAATTTGCAGCTTCTTCAATATTGACATTGAATTATCGCGCGCAACAGATTTGTTGAGTTTGCCTTTAAAGATTGTTGATACCTCATCTACAATATAATAGCCGGAGAGCATATGGCCTGCAATTGCTTCATGGAAAAGTGTTGCTACAGCAGAATGGTCAAAAATCAACGGATAAATGTTACTCGGCAACTGTTTACGATCAAGTGTGTAAAGGAACTGCTGAAGATCTTTCTTGGCATTCGGAAATTCATTAATCAGCTCATCAAATGTAAATGCCATTCGATAAACACCATCAGTATATACACGTTTCTTTGGACTCAAAGCATATGGGTCTATAGTGAAGCGCATAAGATCTTGTTTCTGAATAATCCTTGTACCTTTAGAATCGACAACAATCCATACTTTACGATTTGACGTTGCAGTAGCATCAAGTTCAATGATAGGTTTTGAGACGAAATAATCTCTGAGAAGAGCCTGAAACTCTTCATCAAACTTTTTAGGAATTTTTTCAAGTTCAGGTAGTGTAAACTCAGAATCATCCATACGTGGAGGATGCTTCGGATCATACTCAAGATGATACTTAACATCTTCTAATGATGTTTCATAGAAGGTGTTTAAGAGATCATCAATAGCCTCAGCCAAACGCGACCATCCTGAAGTCAAAATTCCTTCATAAGTCGAGAGATAACCGTTCTTCATGGAAATAGAGCAATTAACGCTCTTTTTCTTACCCTTATAGAACAGTGTGATCAAAATCTCTGGCGGATATTTATATACCTCCTGTCTTCCTGGTATTGCATTCAAATAGGGCTGACGATAACAACTCGAGCTCATATAAGCTATGCGAATATCAGAAAGTTTGAAAGTTTTAATATAACCGTTGGGATCTTCTTTCTTGATTTTAATCTCAAGAGCACGTTTCATTAACACTTCTAAAGCATTAACGATAGGTAGATAATTCTCATTAGCCATAAGCGATAATATTTTTGTTGTTATTAATAATTATTCATTTTTTGTTAATCGGAAGATAATATAAAAATAAAATATATTAAGTCAATAAAAATTATAAAAATAATAAAAAAAACTGACCTGTGTTATCTCAACAGAGGTCAGCAAAATGCAAAACTGAATCCTAAAATTAATCCAGTAAACAATATATAATCAAAAAAAAGTGTGATTACAACAAAAAATCACCCAAATTATACCAGGTTTCAACTAGTAAAATAAAAAAGTATAAAAAAATTTGCAATTTTTTGAATTTTGTGATATAATATATTCGTCATCAAGAAATAATAAGTAATTTCATGATGAAACATGTGAGATCTTTAATAAGTCTATATAATGTAAAATATACAACGATTGCTTTAATTATCTTTCGCTGAATGTGCAAATCATTCTATACTATTAATTAAGACTTTTACTTAGTTAATTAATTTCTTTACTATATTATTTATATAGTAGAGGAGCGATAATTAATGTTGAAATTTTCCAAGTAGTTTTCTTCCTAAGATTAAGTAACTACTAGCTCCTAATCTAAATAATTGGCAGTTTGTGGAAAATCGATTCTAGTTAACTCATTTGAATTCCTTATTAATAACTATTTCGTTTTAAAATAGTATAAAGCATGGCTAACTGTCCTGTAGCTGTTACCTTTATTATCTATTATGGAATACTATTATTCAACTGGGCAATGTCTAGAAAACATACGTGTTCGATATTTTAATTCTAATATTGTAGGGTATACTCCAATCTTCATAGGGTGAAGGAACTTATACTATGATAATATATCCCGCTCAATAGATATTCACTTATCTATCTGATAAAATTTATTAGTAATTGCTATCTCATGGAATCTTAAACTTTAGGATTGCCTAAAGCATGAGATAAACATTTAGTTAATAGCTGAATGTTCTACTTCAAACTTCAAGGCACATATATAGACTTTACTTCTCATTTAATGGGAGGAAGTGGATTAATCATCTGCTTCTTTTTTTTAATTAAATTTTTTTGTCACAGACATAAAAAATATTCGTACTACTAAACGGTTTTAAATTGTTAAATAATTATTCCAATGTGGTGAAGAATTTGTATTTATTCAAGATTTGTACCTCATGAGCTTGTTATATAAGTGAATTTTTTCGTGACTTCAACAATATATAACAAGCTGCATGAATTAAAAAATGCAGCTTTTTTTTATCTTATATATTATAAACATGACTGTAATTAAAGAAAAAAAGGATCCACCGTCCTTACGAATGGTGACGAAGTATTTCATCAAGAAAAGTATGAAATACAAACGAATGGTAATATTAAACATCCTGTGAATGGCGACCATTTCTGTTGTATGAATTGTATCTCCAATTTATCTTACAAAATTTGTAGATATTTTCGCAATGGAATGAGTAGATAAACAAGAAATGGTAGAGATGGCGCTAAAAATTTTAGCTATTGTTATGTGACTTGATGTTTTGAATCTTATTGCTCGAAGAATGGTTTGATTCCCAGCAATCAAACATGAAATATGAGCAATGAAAGATATATATGAAGAATGTTTTCAATATTTACACAAACATTCATATAGATTTTTCTCAAACAATCTATCGTGATCACTTATTAAGAAAGTAACAAAACTTGCATGATCATATGAAATTGTTGCTGATACATTTGTGTTCCAAATATTGCGTATTATTATATTTATACCATTAGCAATAATTATTCTGTTTATGGAAAACATATATTTATGAATTGTATTTTTGTTGTTTATAATATGTTATGTATCAATACAGGTATACTTCTTTAATGTATCCAAGAAATATGAAATAGAATCGAATGAACGGGATTCAAAAGCTACTTGAGAATTATCTGATACAATAATTAATAATTTCAATATATCAATATTCTCATCACTTAAATATGAATTCAAAAGATATAGCAAGACACTTGAGAAGGCAATGCAATTAAGATGAAAGAAACGAAGTTTATCTGAACGATCATATGTAGCAAGTTGAATATTATCACGAATATTTTCATTATTAGCACTATACTTATCTATTAGAGCTCGATGAAATTGATTAATACAAGCTTCAGTAGTAATACTAGTGCAAATGTACTTAGTAAAAATAACTAACGACCTTTCATATATAAGACATATTCTTAAATCATTAAGTAGAACATTATGAGAATCGACTGAAATGCTTGAGATTTTAAATACACCCCATGAAATAGTAGATAAATCTGATAAGAGATTAAAAATACTTCAATGAACAATATTATTTGATAATGTTAAATTCTTATACGATGATTATAATAAAGTATTTGATTGACTAACACTAAGGATTAAACCATGAGAAAAAGTAGCGATAGTATGAGCATCCTGAAGCTGAAAAACAACATTAATCAAGCTGTTATTTAGGTTCTTTGATATACAATGATGAAAAATCTACATCGATTGAGAAGATATATCAGAAGTAACGCAAGAATCATTAAGAGATCAATTATCAATGGTACCTCAAGACCCGTTATTATTTCACAGAACAATTAAAGAAAATATTGCATACTGAAGAATGAGTGCAACAGATGAAGAAATAATAGCTGCTGCTAAAATGGCTAAGTGTCATGATTTCATATCAAAATTAAAAGACTGATATGAAAGTTATGTAGGAGAAAGGTGAGTAAAATTATCATGATGAGAAAGACAAAGAATCGCAATCGCTAGGGCAATTCTAGAGAATAAGAGAATCTTAGTTATGGATGAAGCTACATCATCATTAGACTCAGAATCAGAAAAATACATTCAAAATGCTATGGATGAAGTCATGAAAAACAAAACATGTATAGTTATAGCACATAGGCTATCAACAATTGTTAAAATGGATAAAATTATAGTAATGGATCAATGAAAAATAATTGAGCACTGAAGTCATAATGAATTACTATCAAATAAAGATTGAATATATAACAAGCTCCGATCAATTCAATCATGATGATTTCTAGTTAATGAATAATCATAAGAAGTAGAGGAAAACTCTACTTCTTTTTTATATTACCGATTTTTTACAACAAAAATAAAAATAGTGTTGAAATTAGAAAAACAAATAATTATAAAACTATTGACATATTGTAAAATATACATTAATTATCAAATATAAGTATTTTAGCAGCTTAGAACTAGATAAAACTATAAAAAT
>CAMJIH010000046.1 GCA_946405785.1 uncultured bacterium
AAACACCTACTTGTATATTTAAATTAAACTAATTCAATTAAAAAAATCGGAGAAAAAGCCTCTTTTTAGAGGCTTTTTACATTAAACATAACTTATGTTAAAATTGAATTATTGTCATTGTTCAACCTTTTTAATATCTTCATCTTGATTTACTGTAAGATCGAGAGATCTAAAGAACTTTCAATCTGGTAAATGTAGCTTAAAATTATCTGTATAATCCCATATTATACTAGCATCATTCAAATTTAAATCTAGTACATGACCTCAATTTTTTCTATCACTTGTTATAAAATGGAAATGCCATCATGCTGCATTTAAATCTGACATATATGCTGGTGTAAATAAAGCAACAACTGTACCTTCTACATCATTTAATATTTTTTCAGTTTGATCAACACTTAAAACTTCTGCTAATGGTTTATAAGGTTCGCTTTGTTTTTTTTCACTTCTAATATAAATTGAATTAAATTTTCCTGTAATAGCTGCAAAATAAAATCTATTATCTCATAATTCATTTACTTTACTATCCAATTGTTCCTTTAAACTAGCTATATCTTTAATATCTTTCAATTCATATTCTTCATCATTATCAAAGAAAGTAACATTTGCGAATGGAATTCATTCATCATCTGATGGAACTTCTATTTCTAGTTTATCATTTGCTCTATATACAACTCAATCAAGCATAATCAATTCTCAATTCAATCAATCAAATGTTCAAAGTCCAATATTTCATAATCATTTCAATTCCTTAATAGTTTTTGATCAATAATAATCTCATAATGTTAATCATTGTAAAAGAGAAACTTGATTCAATGATTCAGTATCTTTAACATTACTACAACCAGCAATCATTAAAAGTGATAAAACTAACATAGCGAAAACTCAAGATTTTTTCATTTTATGATAATTATAAAATAAAAAATTAAGATTAAATCATAAGAATTATCTATATTTTAATTCTTAAAAATCAATTGAATTTTAAAAGAATAATAAATATGAAATCCGTTTTTTATTCATTTGAAAAACAATAAAAAATTCCTAAAAGCAAAGTGTTAACAAATTTATCACATTCAAACAACAATGAAAAAAAGAAACTTTGCAACATTATTAACCTTAGGACTATGTTGAATTTTATTTACAAATATAGGACTCGCCAACACAGTTGATGAAATATTAGCATCAATGAGTAATGAGGACAAAATAGCTCAAATGGTTATGCCTTCTTTTAGAAAATCATCAAAAACTGAAATAAATAACGATGCTATTAAAGATATACTATCATCACACTGATATGCAGGAGTAATACTATTTGCAGAAAATACTCCAGATATTGAATCTACCATCAGATTCGTTGATTTATTACAAAATGCTAATAGCGGTAATGATTCAAGATTACTAATAGCTATTGATCAAGAATGAGGTTATGTTACAAGACTCTGAATTTGAACGAGTACTCCAGGTAATATGGCTTTAACTGCAACAGATAATCCAGACAATGCTTATAAAGCAGCAAGAATTATTTGAAATGAACTAAAGACTCTTTGAATTAATACAAATTTTGCACCAGTTGTTGACGTAAATAGTAATCCATCTAATCCAATTATAGGTATCAGATCATTTTCAGATAATCCAGAAACAGTATCAACGTATGCTGAACAATACATGAGCTGATTACATAGCGAATGAATTATAAGTACTTTAAAACATTTCCCATGACATGGAGATACTCAAACAGATACTCATACCAACCTTTCAATAGTAGAAAAGACATATGACGAATTAAAAAATACTGAATTAATACCATTCCAATATCTAATTAATCGTGGTATAGAAATGATAATGACAGCACATATTATCTACCCTAATATTGAAAATGAAACATATATATCAAAAAAAGATGGTAACTCATATAAACTACCCGCTACTCTATCAAAAAAGATCTTAACAGATATCTTAAGAAAAGACATGTGATTTACAGGATTAATTATGACAGATGCACTATGAATGGCAGCTATTTCAGAACAATTTGAATTAACAGATACATCAATAAAAGCAATAAATGCTTGAGTTGATATCTTATTAATGCCTTTTGAAGATAATTATAACAAAGATGATTTTGAAAATTATATAAAAACACTAGCAAATAAAATAGGGAAAGAAATTAGTGAAGACAACATTAATTCATCAGTAAGAAAAATATTAGAATTAAAAGAAAAAAAAGGATTATTAGAACCATACGTTAGTCTTAATTTAGAAGAGAATATAAAAAATGCTAAAAATATTGTGAGTTCTAAAGAGAACCATAATGAAGAATTAGAAATAGCAAAAAAAACTGTTACAATGGTTAAAAATGATAACAGTACTCTACCAATAAATACAGAAAATAAAACAGTCATATTGTACGAATATGCAACACATGTTAATGCAATAAATAACGCTATTATATTACTAAAAAATGATGGGAATATAATAAATGAATCAAATATAAAATTATTACCAATAAAAAATACTGAATGAGTAATAGATTTAGAAAATATTAAAACGAACATTCAAGATGCTAAAAATGTCATTATCATAGATTCATTGTATAAATCAAAAGATCTCAGTGATCCAATATTTGAATGAATAAATGAGATTATTAATTATGTTCACAATATATGAAATAAAGTAATAATAATGAGTACACAGCTACCATACGATGTTGCTAAATTTAAAGATGCTGATGCTATAGTTTTAACCTATCTAGCAAATTGAATCAGATTCAATTTAGAAGAATATGAAAAAGAATTACCTAAATATTGACCAAATGTTATTGCTGGTATTTATCAACTATTCTCTAGAACAACAAACATGAATGGTGTATTACCAGTAGATATCTATGATATTGATAGTAATAATAATTTTACAAACGAAATAATTTATAAAAGAGGTTTTTGATTAAAATATTCAGACTTTGACGAAAATTTCATTAAAGCAAAAGAAGAATTAGGAGATAAAGCTGACATTCTAAATAGCTTAGTTCCTCTTTTTAATATAAAAGATGAAAAAGTACAAAATGATGTTAGAAAACTATTAAAAGATTTTGAATCTAGTAACGATAATTATACAAAAAATATATGAATATATTTCTGACATCTCATTAATAATTTACAAACAACATAATCATTATAAAAATAGATTAATCTTTCGTAATATCACAAATAGTAATATTTATTAAATTACATAAATCATCTAAACTAATCTCTATTTGGTATCAAACTTTTCATCAACTAAAGATTACTGAATTATGATTTTTAGCAGAACTATCAATAAAAGTTTTAAAGGATTTCTTCATACCTAAAGGAGAACAACCTCAATGAACATATCATGTTAAAGGTAATAATGCCTTTTGAGGAATCATTTCTACATATTTTTCTCATGTTAATATAGCACATTTCTTAAGATCCAATTCCTTAGCAACTGGAACCATAAACACATAATGGACTCATGTCTTCCCTTCAGTAACCAAAGTTTTAAAAACAATATTTTCATCTTCTCACATTACCTTAGCTATATCAACTCAATTACTAGCAGAAGTATCTCAATAAAAGTATTCTTTATATTGGATCTTTTTCTGTTGTAAAACTCTCATTACATTAGTTTTCTCCATACATTATATCTTATCTAAACGAATAAGAATATATCAATTTTAATCAGAATTAAAATAAAAAAAATTTGTAACAAATGAAGATATGCTTTGGCTATACAATTATATTTCAACTTGAACCGATATGTTTATCTGGCAATTTCCCTCTACTATTCTAACCAATTGATTTAAAAAATTCAGCTGTAACAAACAAATACTTAACAATATAACAAAAAATTAAAATTCTAAAAAGAAACAGCTGATTTTTTTATTTGTAATTTACAAATTTTTAATTACTAATTAATCATAATTTATTTAGTAACAATTTTGGTGTACAGATGGTAATTATAACGGAGATACTAAAACATCTGGTTACACAAGCTTACACTATGAAACAAGTTGTACAATATATTGAGCAGATGCTAGAACAGGTGAACTAATTTGTCACTAATAATATGTCATTAATTTTTTATTATTATAAATTTATAAGTATGAAAAAGTTTAATATTAATCCAAAAATAATAACAAGTATGCTTATTGTTATTTGTGCTTTCTCTCTAACATGATGTAGTAATATTGAAGATAAATCTGCTTTACAGGATGAAACAAAGATTAAACAAGAATCAACAAATGTTGAAGATAAAAATTATGTAGATGGAGCAGAAGAAATATGTTTATCTGAAGGATGAACGTATGAGTTATTTTATTCTGAAGAAGAATGAAATTATTCAAAATGTACATATGAAAATTGAGCAACAGTGATAGATTACAAAGATTTTGGTGACTTTTTTGAGAATTAATAGTTTAATACAATAAAAGAGAATCATAAAAAACATTTAACACTAAAGAACAATATGAATAGAGATAAACAAATCATAAAAGTAAGTATATACTGAATTATCACAAATTTAATTCTAGTTTGATTCAAAGCAGCAGTATGATTCATAGCAAATTCAATAGCAATTATACTAGATGCTGTAAACAATTTAAGCGATGCACTATCCTCTATTATAACTATAATATGAACTAAACTAGCTTCCAAAGCGCCAGACAAAGAACATCCATTCTGATACTGAAGAGTTGAATATTTTTCATCAGTTATAATAGCAGTGATCATATTAGTAGCATGACTAACATCACTTAAAGAATCAGTTATGAAAATAATATCTCCAGAAAAAGCTGATTACTCAATAGTAAGTTTAATAGTTATTATCGTAGCTGTATTTGTTAAATTCTTCTTTTGAAGATGGGTAAAAGCACAATGAAAACAGTTAAACTCATGAAGCCTAATAGCAAGTTGAACAGATGCAATATCTGATTCATATCTATCATTAGCAACTTTTATTTGAGCTATTATCTCATATTTTTGGTGAATATCTTTAGAATGATATCTATGAATAATAATATCAATATTTATTCTAAAAGCTGCATGGGAAATACTTCAAGATACCGTTAAAGATATGATCTGAGCTAGAGCCGATAGTGAATTAACTGATTCAATAAAAAAAGATATACTAAAACATAAAGAAGTTCAATGAGTATATGATCTAACTATACATAATTATTGACCAAATAAAGTTATTTCAACTGCTCATATACAGATTAATGATGAAACAACAGCAAAAGAAATTCACAAATTATCCAAAAAAATACAAAATGAAATATATACAAACTATTGAATTGCATTAACAATTTGAATCTATGCGGCTAATAATAGCTGAATAGGTAAAGAAATGTACCCTAAAATAGTTAAGATTTGTAATGGATATAAAAACATAATTCAAATACACTGATTCTATGTTGATGAAGAAACAAA
>CAMJIH010000047.1 GCA_946405785.1 uncultured bacterium
TTTATGAATGAACATGTCCCAATGAAAAGATATTGAAAGAGTTGAGAATTGAATGCTGGGGCTGTGTTCTTAGCAAGTGATGAAGCAAGCTATATTACTTGAGCGATTCTTCCAATAGATTGAGGTTATACAGCAGTTTAATAGAAAATAATATAAAAAAATAGAATCTTGTTCATAATAACAAGATTTTTTTTAAAAGAAAAACTAGATAAGTATTACCTATCTAGCTTCCACTTTTTGATTAGCTCAGAAGTCTCTTCTGACGGCCAATTTTACCTAAGATCTCCCCAACTCGACTGGCAGAGGAGTTGGAAGCAAGATGAGGATTGAGTTTCATCTTGCGTGCTTTGATCTTTTTCATTTTTTGTTTTTTAAGCACTTTGCGTAGTGCTTTTTTTTGTTGAGTGCACTTTCTCATAACCTACTCCTTTCCTTTGATTTATGTTAATATTTTGTTTCGAGAACAATATATTTATAATGAAATTGTATAACATAGCAAATAAAAAATTGACATTTCTAAAACTAGATTAAAAAGTATTGTAAACCCTAATTTTTAAGCTAGAAATTTGCAATTATTATTTTTTTGAATATAATTTATTTAGGTAAATTTTTCTAATTTATATCACAAAAACAAAAATGGAAGAAAACAAAGCTGCTTTCTTACAAGGGGTGCCTGCTAATAACCAGCAAACTGCTGCTCAATCAGCAACAGAGGCTCAACGTCTTAGTGAAGAGACTAAAATTAAGGAAATTCTCGCTGAACAACAAAAATTACAACAACTTTATAATCAAGTAGTTGTATATATTCAGCAACATCCAAATATGATTCCTGAGGAAATGATTAAATATCAAACTCAATTAAAGCAGTTGAGTGAATATTATCAATCAAACCAAGAAAGATTAAAGACTCTTGGTTATTCTTCAGTACAAGTAAATAAAAATGTAGTAATTAAGAAAGGAGCAAAAAGAAATGTCTCAATTAAAGAACTATTTATTGGTTGTGCAGTTATTATCTTCTTCTTCGTTCTTTGATTGTGAGTACTTTCATTCTACTTAGCAAACAATCCAGAAAATCTTGGAGGTTTTGGTGCTTTAGGTATTACACCAGCAGTAGCTAAATCAATTCTTAGTCTATTGTCTGTAACAGTAATGATGGTAATCCTCTTATTAGGTTTAGTTATTGTGATTGTTAACACATATAGAGCATTTACAATTAAAAATAAACCAAAAGGATGGTACTATTCATGAATGGTATTCTGACTTTTAATTGTTTGAATAGCACTTTGAGCAGGTACATCTCTTATTTCAAAAGTAGGTGCAATCGATGTTGAATCTATTGCAAACCCAGAAGATGTAATCAAGATGAATATGGTAAGATATGATACGGCTTCAGATGGTACTGCAGTAGCTGATGTTCATCAAATTGATGGTTCATTCCCATTAGTTGCTCCAATGACAGTTTCAGCTTCATTGTTATCAGCAAACTATGGTGAGTTTGTTAAAGCTGTTGTTCCATGAGTTAAAATTATAGATATCCAACTTGATTGTTGAAATGGAGAAGTTGTTTCAATTTGAAGAGATGCAATTAACTTTGCAGATTTCTGTTTCTATACTAAGAAGTGAACATATCCAATTTCATTGTTATTAACACATGTTAACTGAAACAATGAACAAAAAACAACAACACATCTTTTGAAAAATTTAGTTATGCATTCAGAAATCAAATACAATGGATTGAATACTAAAATAAATATTTGAAATAAAGAATTAACAGCAGGTCCATTACCAGCAGAAATTGAATTTGATGCAGAATCTGTATTCCAAGATTTCTGATTAACATCATACAATATTGAGTGGGATGGAGATAATGATAATAATATTGATAAGTTAAGTGAGACAAGATATCGTCATACATATGATTCATCTAAAGTATATTATCCTAAGGTAAGATTTCCTGATGTTAAGGCATTAGATGGAGAATGAGGTATTTGGTATTCATTCCCTCTTAGAATAACACAATCAACTAACCCTGTATGTGATATTAATATAACTCAAAAACAAGGACAAGATTATGAAATAGAAGGTTTCTTCTATGATGGAACAGATAGATCAGTAATAGACCATAGCTTCGTGATAGAAGATAAAGTTGCAAAGAAAACTCTAAACGAATATTCACAGGATGAATGATATACTATTCCATACTCTTTCCCTGGTCAATGAATATATATTGTTACAATGAATTTTGTAACTGATGATAATTATAAATGATCATGTACTAAAGAAATCAAAATTAATTGAAAAGCTGAATATACTGTTCAATATGATATCTTAGCACAAACAGCAACAAGTAATGGTTTTGATAAAATGGATTCAGAAAAAATTAAGCAAACAAAAGTTATTTGAATTACAGAGATTCCGACAAAGTTAAAATTAAAACTCCAAAGTATTGATCCAAAGACAGCAGATACAAAAGTATCAGTAATGTTTGATGGTCAACCTAAAGTTTATACAACAATTGATGAATATCTCTTTGATATCCGTGATTCGGAACCTCATACTATCCAACTTAAGATCGAAGATGCAAGGCGTTGATTATCATATGAAGAAAACCTAACAGCAAAAATTAGTTTGGATGATATTATGTGAAGATTAGTGTTGATAGGGGATACATCATGATATGAGCCATTAACAGTTCAACTTGATGCTTCATCATCAAGATTAACTGATTCATCGGATGAAATTACTTATTTTACATGGGATTTCTGAGATGGTCAAACTCAACAAAAGGTATCAAAATGAGTAGTAACACATCAATATCATTTTGATTATGTGAATAATAACTGAATATATAATCCGAAGGTAACAATTTATACAAAGAAATGACGTATGGTTTCAGTAAATGCAAATGACTCAGTTGTTGTTAAAAAGCAGATTGTTAAACTTGATATTTATTCACAATCTCATCCACTTCAAGAAGCAAAAGCAGGTGAGTCAGTAAACTTAGCACTAGATTTTAGTGGCTTACCTACAAAAATAGTTTGGGATTTCTGAGATGGAACACAGACTACAGAATGTGCTGGAAGATCATGTTCTGAAGTTACAAGATCTTGGTCAAAAGCATGAACATATCTTATTAAAGTGTATGTTGAATTCGATGATCAACAATCAGTAGAACAAACTATGCAATTTAAGATTAGATAATATTAAAAATACATAAAATATAGAGTTCAATTTGAACTCTATATTTTTTTAAATTGTGAAAATGAAAATATTAAGTTTTAGTAGTAGATATTTAGTGTTTTATAAAATTAAAAATAATAATATCATATGGCATAAAGTGTTCAGATTATATTTAAATAAAAAAGTGGCGCAATCTTTAACTTTTACTTGAAAAAGTGTTCATATTTTATATATCATAAGCAATCTTTTACCTCACTACTTTTTAACAAAAATGAAAATTTGAAGAATATGACTATGAATTTTGGCAATTTCTATGGTATATTTGACTGCTTGTTCTAATTGAGTTGTAAAAGAATGATCTAAAGTTTCATTTACATATGAAGTTGAGGATCCTATGACATCTCAAATAATAGCATCATGAGAAAAGACAGATATTCTTATGGATTATACAGGAACAGCATTGTTTCAATTAGTAGAAGGTTTAAAAAAATGAGAATATAGAGCAGATGTTCTCATAGATCCATTTAATGATCATGATCCTGAATTAGTATATAAACAAACAGCTTTAGTTCTAAAAGAAATGTGAATCCCAGTGCAAATTGGTTCTGTAGTTCCACTTTCAGAAAAAGAAGCTATTGTTACGGAGGTATTAAGTGAAGCTGGAGTTGACCAGGTAGTATTAGATACAAATCCAATAGAAACAATAAATCCATTTGTTTGGACAATAACTGTAACTTCTGTTAAATAGTATTTAAGAAAAAAACGTTATGCATCTTTTTAAAAGATTATTATTAACTAAGTTTCCAAACTCAACTATTCATAATGTTGTAAATCCAGCAAGTATGTTTATTGGATTTATTTCTGCTAAAGAATTTTTTTCAATCATCAACAGAAAGATAATAGAAAACTATAAGTTAAATCTTTTTGATGTTAACTTAGATCCTATAGAATTTAAAACAGGTTTTTGAGAACAACAAAAAGAGTGAGATAATAATAAAGATATAGAAACTTATTTTGCATATGCAGTAGCAGCAAATCTGAACTGAACATTATTCTTTTCTCCTGCTAATCTATGAAATTCGATTTCATTACTATCATCAGTATATTTTAAGGATGCAATGACTGTGTATCCTCGTTATTATTTTACACAATTAATTTATGTAATATATCTTCTTTCTTTTACTTTTGCTTCAAGAGTAAAAGTTTTCCCATCAGATAAAGACCAAGAAAATTATAATTGGTTTATAGATGTTTTCTTTGATTTCTATAAAGTAACTTTTGAACAACTTCAAACAAAAATAACGGATAAAGACTTGGCTAATGTTAAAAAATCATTGTTGCAAGAAACACCATTCTTTTTCCTATTATTCCATTTTTATAAGAAGTTAAATACATTATTAGCAAATAAATCAGATGATTGAGAGTATTTAGATTGGCTTTTATGAAAAACAAAACCTCAGGATACAACACTTAGTGCATTTAAATCAAACTACGAAACAACAAAATATCTTCCTCATTCGTCTCCATTGGAACAGAGTATTTTGAATAGAATATGGCCAGCTGATATTTTGATAAAATACTTGTTCTGAGACGCTGATCCTATTCTTGCAGTAGAAACAATAGTAGAAAAGATTTTTGATAAAAAAGAACTTGATCCAATAGTAACTTCATTTGTGAAATGAGATAAAGAATTACCTCGTCTTCTAGAGTATCTTCTAGAATACAAAAGATATAAATATGGTTTCTTTGCTTGAGTTCAGAACTATATGGTGAGACTTCTAAGAAAAGATTGAAAAGAAGAATACTACGAAGATATTGATGAAATGCTTTCAGCTATAGATAATTGAGACGATATTTCAAATTTCGATATCCCAGAAAAAATTAAGAGAGAATCAAAGGTGACAGAGAGATTGCTTAATTTCTATATTACATTGCTTTGAGGATTTTCAACAGCTAGATGAGATAGCTTCTATTTAAGGCTTTTTAAACCAGAAATAGCAGAAAGTCTTTCAAAGACATTGAAAAAGAAAACAGCATTTAAGAAAAAATCAACTCATGATTATTATGAGGCAATATTATATGAATATTCAAATGTCCTTTATTATTACGTGTATATTGATCAACATATAAGATCTTGAAAGACAAAATTTACAATTCCTGCAAAAACTGCAGTTATTGATAGGACAATTAATACGGC
>CAMJIH010000048.1 GCA_946405785.1 uncultured bacterium
TTTTCATTAATAGGACAAAGAAAGAAAAAATCAGATTCTCAATTTTCTTGATTTGTTTCTATCTCATAATCAACTTTGCTTGAATGTACAATACTTGCATATTTATTAACTCACATTGAAAGACTTATTTTCTTTTCTCAATCAACATTATCAAAACATTCAAGTAGTGAGTTGGATTTTAACTGAATATTATCAAATTGATTATTTATAATCATAATATTATTCGGCATTTCCTATAAATCCAAATTCTGTTTCTCATTCATAAAGTTCTTCAATTGAATCTCCTGAAAGAAGAGAATCAAAACTTTCTTGAAGAGCGTCAATAGCGTCATTATTTACAGGAACTTCAGGTTCTTCTATTTCTTCTTCAATAGGTTCAACAACCACTGGATTTAATTCTTCATCCATCATTTTATCAACTTTCTTTGTTCATAGAACAACTAAAACTGCCATAATAACACAAGCAATAGCAAGAAATGCAAGAAGAAAAACATTTGTTTTTTTCATAATCACAGTTTCAAATGATAAAAATATCAAATTCAGTGTAATCATAAGCATAATAAAAACAAGAGAGTTTTTAATGTATATTCATAAATTTGTTAAAAAAATCCACTTGAACCTTTGATAAAAATCACTATATCAATTTAAAGGTATCTTTATTTCTTTATTTTCTTCTTCATGCCAAACAATAATAGAAAATTACAAAGTTTCAAAAAGTATTTCAATATAACTTTTCATAAATTCACAAATTACACTAAAAATCAAAAACTATTTACAATCTTCCTATTGGTTTTTGCTGTAGCTCTTATTATTTGTCCAATAGCAAAAATTGATTCTATAGAAAGTTCTGGGGGTACAGAATTCTTTTGGTTTATTGGTAAAACATATTTCAAATCTATGATAATTGTTCTTCTTAGTATGTTATTCTTACTTTGATGGAATATGAATACTCGCTTTAAAGGATTTGTTGTTAATTTCTTAGGATTTAGAGAAAGTGAACCTATGTTAAACTTCATCTTCCTTTGGGTTATAGCAAGTAACTTTTTGTGAATAATGGATTCTATTGGTATGGTTGTTCCAGCTGTTACTGATAGAGCTTCAATAGCATGGTGAGGATGGCTAATATTATTACTCTTACTTGTCGGAATTATTATTAGTTTTATTGAGGTTTGGAAATGAGCAGATAAAAATTCTCAGAGAACTAAAGTTGTAACAATTGTTGATGACGATGAAGAAGCTCCTAAAAAGCCTGAGTGAAGTAAAAGAGTATTAAAACATCTTTTTGATGACGAAGAGCTTGAATGATAATTAAAAAAAAGACTTCTTTAAAGAAGTTTTTTTTGAAATAATTGGAAACTATTTACTTTCTAAGCAAATAGCAAATGGTCGTTTATTCATTTTCCCAGATCAATCTTTATAATCAATGTCCAAAAAAATATCAGTTTCGTTATATAGATGGACTTGAAAGAGAATTTGAAACCTCTCCAGATTTGATTTTATGAACAAGTGTTCACGGTGCATTAGAGTGGTTATATCAACAAATTAGTATCTTAAATACTCCTATTAAGGCAGATGTTTTATGAAAATTTCATCAACTATGGAATGATTCAATTGCTGAAGCTGGTGAAAAACTTATTTATAAGTGAGATCAACATGAAGATGATTATCTAAGAAGATGAGAAAAATATTTGGAATCTTATTATGATAAATATGCTCCTTTTAAGGATACAACAGTTGTAGCAACAGAATCATCAATGAATTTCTCTTTAGACAAAGATCCAAATTCTGAAAATAAACAATTCCGTTGAATTATTGATAGACTTGATAAGGACTCTGAAGGAAATTTTATTATCAACGATTATAAAACTAATAAAAAGCTACCACCTGAAGGTGATGATGAATATAGAGAACAATTAACTTTATATGCTTATGGTGTACAACAGAAATATTGAAAATACCTAAAGAATATAAAAGCTAGGATTCTTTATCTTCATTTTGATATTACTGATGAATGGGAGATATCTCAAGAAAGCATGGATAATGTTGTTCTAAAATATACGTGAGATATCAATAAAATTGAAAGCTCAAGATTTGATTATAATATGTGAGTTAAAGATGCATTTCCTACAAATCAAAATTCTTATTGTAAGTATTGTGAATATCAAAATGTTTGTCCGTTATGGCAACATCTCAATATTGAAGATGAAATAATTAATTGAGGAGATTTGTGAGAGACGACAATAAAAAAACTTATAGATCAATATGCTGAGTATTCGCAAAAGGCTACTGAAGCAACGAAAGAAAAAGAAGCAATAAAGGATATTATTATAGATTATGCACAAAAAAAATGATTAGAACAACTCTTTTGAGATAAATATAAACTATCAGTTTCTAAAACCAATAATTATTCAGCTAAAGATCTAGAAAGTTTTAAGGCCTTCTTACAAGAAAAGAATCTCATTGATGATGCAATAGATATCCCTTATTATAAAATTAATGCTTTAGTGAAAAACGAAAAGTTGTCTTCTCAAGAAATTCAAACATATTTAGATAAAAAAGATTCTTGGAGAGTGTCTCCATGAAAAAAAGAATAATTAAGAAACTATAGATATAAACCATGTTTTAATCATTTTTCAATAAATAAATGATGTTTTTTTATTAGAGAAATCCGTATTTTGCTTGCAATTTGATTGCTTTATCATATATTGACTGTGTTTTTTTATATTTTTATTATTTTCCATATGAAAAAAACCTCAATTCTTAGCTTATTATGATTAGCTGGATTGCTAACATTTGTAGCTACACCTACTTTCGCTCAAGAAGTAGAAGAATCAGCTGATGCAGAAGATACTGCTATCGTTGCTGAAGTTGCAGAAGATGTTGCTGAAGTTGCAGAAGATGCTGCTGAAGTAGCTGAAGATACAGCTGAAGCTGCTGATACATCTTTCGAAGACATGATTAAAAATGATCCAGAAGCTGTTGAAAACCTTAATAATGCTATGGATGAATTATTAGGTGGTTTAGAGATGTCAGAAGAAGATCGTGCTGAATTTGAAGCTAATTTTGAATCACCAGAACAGAGAGCTGTTGCTGCTGCTGCACTTTGAACTCTTATTGCTGGTGCTGGAGTTGTATACTTTATAATTGCTGCTATTTGGTGTATTATTTTAATCATTGCTTTATGGAAAGCATTTACTAAAGCTGGTGAAGCTGGATGGAAAGCAATCATTCCTATCTACAATGCTTATATTATGTATAAAATTGCTGGTTATAAAAGCTGGTTCTGGTATGTATTTATAATTGCATTCATCGGTGGATGACTTTCTGCAATCCAAAACGAATACGCAGGAATAGCTAGTAGTATCTTACTACTTATTGCTTGAATTATGGGTATTATCGTTTCTTATAAATTTGCTAGAAAATATAACTGGGGAGTATTTACTTCTATCTTATTCGTAGTTTTTGCTGGAACTGGAATTCCTCTACTTTGTTTAGGATTCGGACCATGAAAATATCAAGGGAAAGAAGACTAATCTTACATCAAAATAATAAAGAAGATCCTCATGAAGAGGATCTTTTTTATAATATAAAATTTATTTAATAAATTTTTTAAATTAAAAAAAAGAAGGGATTTATTCCTTCATATATTAGCTCCTTAATTTTAATGGAGCGGGTGACGGGACTCGAACCCGCAACAGTCTGCTTGGAAGGCAGGCACTCTAGCCAATTGAGTTACACCCGCATATAATTTTTTAAGATTGGGCCTAGCTGGACTTGAACCAGCGACCAAAAGATTATGAGTCTTCTGCTCTAACCAACTGAGCTATAGGCCCATTACAATGTTTGGTAGAGTAATTAATGGTGGGTGATATAGGACTCGAACCTATGACCCCCTGCTTGTAAGGCAGATGCTCTAGCCAACTGAGCTAATCACCCATTATAATGGCGGTCTTACGGGGAATCGAACCCCGATTAGAAGATTGAAAGTCTCCTGTCCTAGCCGTTAGACGATAAGACCACGAAGTTAGAGAAGTGGCGGGATGGAAGGGACTCGAACCCTCGACCTCCTGCGTGACAGGCAGGCGTTCTAGCCGGCTGAACTACCACCCCAAAATGATGGCTTTCATCTAACTATAAACTTAAATGGAGCCAGCTGTCGGAATTGAACCGACAACCTACCGCTTACAAGGCGGTTGCTCTACCTATTGAGCTAAGCTGGCATAAGTAGTCCCCGAAGGACTATTTCTTAAGAGAATCAAATGCTTTAGAAACTCTAGCCTTTTTTCTAGCTGCGTTTCTCTTCTTAATGATTCCAACTTTTTCTGCTTTATCAATAGCTTTGAACACCTTACTTAAATCCTCAATAGTCAGTTCTTCTTTTGCTTCGACTGCCTTAAGGAATTTTTTCATAGCCATCTTCATTCTCAACTTGAAATCGTAGTTTCTTTTTGCAAGAACTTGTGACCTATTCATAGCTTTAACTGCAGACTTCTTAATTGGCATTGAAAAACTGATAACTAAATATAAAGCACAAATACTCCGAGAGTGGGGTTCGAACCCACGACCAATTGGTTAACAGCCAACTGCTCTACCGCTGAGCTACCTCGGATTAACGAGAGACACTATACAAAATTTTGACCCGTTTTCAAGAGATTTTTTACTTTTTATGAAGTTTTTTTTAATCACTGCATAAAAATCTCTTTTAATAACTGTATTATTTTAATAATAAATACCGGGAACAGGACTTGAACCTGCACACCGTAAGGCACTTGGTTCTAAGCCAAGCGTGTCTACCAGTTCCACCATCCCGGCATCTATATCGACTAGGAGTATAATTCTCGGGAGACAGGATTCGAACCTGTAACCCCCAGATTCAGAGTCTGATGCTCTACCGATTAAGCTACTCCCGATCGGCATAAATAGCTACTTCTTTGCGGAGGATGGAATTGAACCACCTATCTTCGGGTTATGAGCCCGACGAGATACCGTTTCTCTACTCCGCATTAACTCCTGGGGAACCAGGATTCGAACCTGGACAAACGGAGTCAAAGTCCGGTGTCCTACCATTAGACGATTCCCCAATATCTCAAAATTAACGAATAACTATATAATTTTTTGTCTATCATTTTCAAGTGAAATTTAAAAAATTATTTTAGTATTTATCCTATCTTCTTTTTCTTTTATAAAAAAATCCCTTAGATTCTTACGAATAAAGGGATATTATAAACGTTATAGAAATTATTTTTCTCAAATAATTTTATCAATCAATCCGTATGCTAATGCATCTTTAGGACTCATCCACTTATTTCTTTCCATATCAGCAAGAGCTTCATCATATTTTTTACCAGCATGAGTTGC
>CAMJIH010000049.1 GCA_946405785.1 uncultured bacterium
ATTTTAATAGACCATTTATGATCTTCTTACAAGAATCTGATAAAGAATTACCATACTTTGCAGCACAAATATCTGATATAACATTATTTCAGAAATAATATTTATATCTTTCATTATTATCATGAAAAAAAAGATCCTTATTACTTTATCAATCGTATTATTAGTAGCGTTATTATCAGTTTGATGATTCTTTGCCTACAAAATTTATTGAGGTAATGTTAAATATACTTCAGATTGAAAGACTCATATCGTATCTTCTCTATTAGATGCTATTAATGCAGATACAATATGGTGCTGAACATTCCAAATTGTATGGAATGAAATGATAGATAATGTTGTAAAACAAGATGTTACTTTTTCTCCTCAGATAAAAGAAGCAGCTAATCTTAATAAAAGATCTTTTTCAAAAGATCAACTTTCAGATAATAGCTATTATGTAAAGTCTGCTTTAATGACAAAACAGGTTAAAAAAGAAATTGAAAACTGAATAAAAGAAAAATTTGATGAAACAAGTGATATATTAGACAAATTAAACTGGAATGATGCCCCAGAAACTGACGAAGGATATAAATGAAAAGATACAAAAAGATATATTTTTTATACAATGTTGAAAAAAGTATTTAAGTTCGCTAAAGCATTTGATAAATTAGATCCAGAACCTTTTGATGATAAATATGAGAATATTGAATACTTTTGAATAAAAGGATCTTCAAGTTCTTCACTTTATTCACAAGTTAATGTATTATATTATAATTCAGAAGATGATTTCGCAGTAAGTCTAGAAACAAATGAATGAGAATACGTTATCTTGTCATTGTGAACAAATGGAGATAATTTTTTAAACACTTATAATGCTATCGAAAATAAATCTAATAAATATAGCTGAAAAAAAAGATTTTGAGAATATGATTATCTAAAAGTTCCTATGTTATCAGTTAACCAATTAAGAAGATATGATGAATTTAAAGATAAAATCTTCTATTCATCAACAGGAAGTATATGCAAGATTAATGAGGCACTTCAAACTATTCAATTTGACCTTGATGAAGAAGGTTGAAAAATAAAATCAGAGGCGGCAATTGTAATGGATAGATCAAAAGGTGATATAAGTTTTGAAGAGCCAGACTATCGTTACTTCTATTTTAATAGACCATTTATGATCTTCTTACAAGAATCTGATAAAGAATTACCATATTTTGCAGCACAAATATCTGATATAACATTATTTCAGAAATAATATTTATTCTAAATAAACAATGCTAAATTTTATCAAAGAATCTTATAACTATAACTATATCCAAAACTCGAAATGAATAATAATTTTTGTCCATTGATTAACAGGAAGTAAGGATGAAGAAATGTATATTCAATGAGAATCATTTTTTAATAACCATGGATATTCAACTATAAGATTTAATCTATACTGAGATCTTCCATGAGAAAAAAAATTAGAAGAAGTATCTCTACAAAATCATATCGATGATGTAAATACAGTAATAGATTTTTGTGTTTCAGAAAACCATAAAAATATATTCCTAGTAGGTCATAGTTATTGATGAATAGTAAATCTTTATGTGAAGTATGATAATATTAAAAAGATATTAATGCGAGATCCTTCAATAGGTTGAGAAGTCTTACTCCAAGATGTTTATGAAGATAGGAACTGAAAACATTATATCGACTGGTGAGATTGATATAAATTCTATATTAGTGAAGCTCTTTATGAAGATTTTCTAAGACCATCAGAGGAGTATCTCGATAGAATAGCTAGAATATCTCTTCCAATAAAGATAATAGGAGCAGAACATTGATTAGCTAAAGCAGGGGCGAGATATTATAATGCAATAACCTCAAATGAAAAAGAGTTTATTATCGTTCCTTGAGCAAATCATACTTTTACAGAGACAGGAATGGATACCCTTTTAAATGAATCGTTAAACTGGATTGAAAGGTAAAATCTAAGATAAAGGAAAAAAGTAGATGAATTTCATCTACTTTTCTTTTTCCCCTAATGAATAGTTAGCATCCTCTAGGATACCAGTAAGAGTTCCAATCAGGTCCAGAATTTTCTCTGAGACCTTTTTGTCTTTGAGCTGTTTTTTCTTTATTTCTTTCTGCCATAAATATAAGTATTTGTTTAACATATATGATATATATAGGTATTCGTTTACTTAATTTCAAGAAAAATAAGAAAAGAAGGATTAATTTCCTGGTATATAGATACAATAATTCCAGTTCCATTTTGAATCAATATAGACAGTAACTTTATCTCCAATACTATATTTTTTATTATTGATAATAACGTATTCGATTGATGGAAGTCTAGGTTTTTTTACAATTCTTAATAATCTTAATATTCTATAAATTCTTGAATGGAGAAGAATATTATGGTTTTGGTATTCTTCATAATACTTTTTATAATCTATCGTATTTGTAGTATATCTATAAAATTTATCACTTTCATAATCTTTTTTTCAGTCAGAAGCATAAATAGTAACACTGTAATTGCTTGAACGATATCTTTCAGGTCATTGAATTTTATCATCTATAATATAGCGATTAAATCTAATAATTTCCACTTCTTTAGATTTTATGGTTCAGTTACAGACTTGCTGATATAGCCTTTTTTCTTTTAGTTCTTCATAGTAACATATACAGTAGATGAATAAACTTAAGAAGATAAGAATAGGTAATCCAGGATTTGCATAATCAAGAATTTCTTCTCGTGTTAGACTATGAGTGAAAAGATTGAAAAATAGAATAAATCCAACTAACATGAGAGGTATAGAACCAATAAGATAACCACTATTCTTTCATCTTAAATATTTCTCTTCAAAAAATTTTATTAATTTTTTACTTACTTTTCATGAAGGAGTGTATTCATATCAATCTTCATCATTTTTTGTTTTTACCTTTTTTGCTCAATCATATTTAGCAAGAATTTCTTTCTTAGAGAGAGCTTTCTCTTTTTGAGGAACTTCAGCTTTTTTATTGAAATCTTTTAGCTCTCATTCTACTATTTTGTTTTTCATTGTATATTTTTGAATAAAGCTTATTTAATTTCTTTGACAGTTATTTTATATCCATCACTATTACTTCAATAATTCATTAAATCTTCGATTTCTTTATCTAATACTTCATTAGCTCTTTTTAACATAATCATAATATCACCTCTTTTCTCAAGCATTTCAGGTGAATCAATATATTTCATAATTCAATGCTTTTTTAATGCATCAAGATGTTTTTTATAATAAGGGTTTCATCCATCATAATTTCCTCAATATAAGAGTCTTGATAAAACTGTTCCAAATTGTGCTCTTGTAACTGTTCATAATGGATTAAAATATTTTGTTCATACTCCCATAAGTTCAAATTCACATGCAGCATGAACAAAAGGCTTTAAATCTTCAGTAATACTACCTTTATCTAAAAATTGACATGCATTAGGATCTGAAATATATTTAACTTCTCAGTATCTACTTTCATGGAATTTAATTAACATCTTAGCTAATGCTTGTCTGGTAACATTTCAATCAAGATCAGCTTTTTCTAATGGTTGAGTAGTAATTCATTTGCTATAAGCCCAATCATAAGCTTCTTTTTGTTCTGCTGTATAAGCGAATACGAAAGTACCAATAGTTAATAATGGTAGTAATAAGAGAGCAAGTTTTTTCATGTTTAATAATATAGAAATTAAAGATATCTAATTATAAAAGATTAATCTAAAAAATGCAAAAAAAATAATAAAAAAAGAAGAATGTCAAGATTCTTCTTTTTTCTATATAAAGTTTAATTAGTTACTTTCAAGTAATGATAAGTTTTGCTTTAACTTCTGAATCTTTTGTTCATAATCAGCTTTATTGTTTCTTTCTCTTTCAATAATTTGTTCAGGAGCTTTAGACATAAATACTTGATCATTTAACTTTCTTTCACATGAAGCTAATCCGTTTTCTAGTTTAGCGATTTGATCAAGAATCTTTTTCTTTTCTGCTTCAGTATCTAATAGTCCTAGTAGAGGAACAATAAGCTCAGATTTACCAACAACTCTAAATCCAGAAAGTTCAGGTTTTTGGATATCTCATCCAAACTCTAATGAAGATAATTTAGCTAACTTCATTAAGAATGATTTATTATTCTCTAATATCTTAATTTCATCAGCATCAGTAGTTTTAATCAAAGCAGGAACTTCTTTACCTGGATTAATATTGGCTTCAGCTCTTATATTTCTGAATGCAGTGATAGCTTCTTGTAACCATTGCATAGAACTCTCCATTTCTTTAGAGATTTGACTCTCATCAGCTTTAGGGAATGCTTGAAGCATGATAGTTTCTCCTTCAACTTTTAATTGTTGCCATAATTCTTCAGTAATGAATGGCATAAATGGATGAAGTAATCTTAATGCATGTTCTAATACATCCCATAGAACGTATTGAGCAGTTTGTTTACTCTTAATATCATCATTCATATAGAGTCTAACTTTAGCCATTTCAACATACCAATCACAGAAGTCTCATCTAATGAATTCATAAACTGTTTTAGCAGCTTCATCAAGAGTATATTTCTCTAGGTAATCTTGAGTTTCTTTGATAGTAGTATTTAATCTTGAGTAAATCCAATGATCAACTAACTCAAGTTGTAAATCTTCTTTCTTAATAGCCTTAGGATCAAATCCTTCTAAGTTCATTAATACGAAATTAGTAGCATTCCAAACTTTGTTAGCAAAGTTTCTTCCCATTTCTATTAACTTCTCTGAGAAGTATACATCTTGTCCAGCAGAAGTATTATAAATCATAGTGAATCTGATAGCATCAGCACCATATTCATCAATAAGTTTCAATGGATCAGGTGAGTTACCTAAAGACTTAGACATTTTTCTTCCTAATTCATCTCTAACGATTCCATGGAAGAATACATTACGGAATGGAACATCTTTCATTTCATATAATCCCATCATTACCATTCTTGCAACCCGGAAGAAGATAATATCAGCTCCAGTAACAAGAGTAGAAGTAGG
>CAMJIH010000050.1 GCA_946405785.1 uncultured bacterium
TATCTGGCTTTAACTTACAAGAACTCGTACAATTACTACTTGAAGTTCCATTAGCAGCTCAATCATCACATTCTTCTCATCCATTTAACACACCAGCAGCATTAATATCCTCAGAATAATTTTTAGACCCATTATCTAATATTCAATCTCAACAAAATCAAATATGAATATTAAGACATTCATCATCTGCTTGTGGATTTGGTGATCATGTTTTACCATATTTATATACTTGAGTATGAGCTCATAAATTATTATAATCTAAATATTTCATTTCTTGCTCTCACTCCTTATACAAATATCATATTCTATAAACATGATAGACCACTTGAGCAGCTATATCACTTCTTTTATAAGTACTAGGAATAGTCGAAGTGATTTTTGCTCATCATACATCCTTAGAAACTCCCATAACAACAACCGTATTAACATTATGTGGTTTACCTTGAGAATAATAAGCCATTGACGGAATTGTAATTGCGTTAGATATTGCATTATACACACTATAATAAGTGTACTTTTCTTTATCACTTCCTTTAGAACGAAACTGCCAAACATAACTTGTATAATTTGGATCCGTTACTGAAAGAGTATCAATCATTTCATGATTTTTAGATCATAGATACATTGCTTGATGAAAAGTATTATTACTAGTACATGTCTTTAACGAAGAATGCGTAAAACTTGCAACAGAATCATTAAATTCTGCATCATTTCAAGCATTAGCAAAACATGTCAAAAAGATAGACATAAACAGTAATAAAAAGTATTTTTTCAATCAACGCATCAGAATAACTAATTTTGATTAAATATTATTGGCTTTCCACTCGCCTTTACCTTATGTGGTACTCTTTTTCTTCTCTCTGTTGGAGCTTCATTAGCATGAGCCGCTTGATATATTTGCCAATTCAATTGTAATAAAGATTGACTAAGATTACATCACGAAATGGAAACCTTTTCCTGATAATCATCAAAATTTTGAATAGTAACTTCAGTTGCTCCACTTAAACTTGATGATTTCCATGTATCATAGTATTGTAACTTTCATCCTTCCAACATAATCCAAGATGGATTGGTATCATCATCAAAATCATACGCCATATAACATCACTTATCTGCATCATATACATAATTCATATACCTTATTTTTCCATTTTCATCTTTCCAAACAAATTCTTGACCATCAAAATCAACTTCTGTAATATCATTATTACCTTCTAACTCATTCAAATCTGACAAAGGTTTAGTTTGAGTTTGTTCTTTTTCAACAACTGTTTTTGTTGGTTCTTCTGGTTGTTCTGGTTGTTTAGTATCAATTTTACCAACTGTTGCTCAAATAGAGAAACTATGTCAAATAGTAACCGCATCGTTAACTATTGTAGCTTCATAATAACGAACATCATGAGAAGCTGGTTTTTTCTTTTCTTCTAATGTTGTAATCTTTATATTTCACAAAAGGATTGTTTCATTCACACAATCAGCAAAGAACGCATAACTCAAATTAAATGATACTTTAGGTATATCATGTCAATCTTTATCTTTTGTTGGTGTCTTAAGTAATTCATCAACAAACTTATTTCTAGAAGGAACATCTGTATCAAATTTATAAGCCTTCCATGTTGCTGCTAATTTTTTATCTTCGTCTGAAACAGATTTTTCTAATTCAACAACAATTTGATCTCTTATAGCTGCTAATTGAGCCCAATCTGCAGCAGCCAATTCTTCTAAATAATGTTGCTTTACGAGATTAATATTTTCTGTATTATTATCTATAACATATTCTGAGCCTTCAACAATCTTTGGAGAAGAAAGGAACTTATCATCAATTTGATCTTCAAGATCATATCATGCTACAGCACCAATCCGCTTTTCTTTCATTACACCAGTTGCTGTTGGCTTTCAATTAAGTTTCTCCAGAGCCTGTTTCCTTGCATTAATTAAAACATCAGCACCTCAAGGTAATGATTTATATTCTGACCTAATTTTATCTACATAAACATCGGTTCTTTTATCTGCCAAATATCTAATAGGAGTTAAAAGATTAAATAATTTTCTTTCATTAGTTTTAGAAGGGATTCTATTCCAAGCTTCATTAATATTAACTTTAAGTATCTTTGCCATATTCTCCCATTCTGTTTTTGAAAGAACCTGAACTGAACTAACTGAACTAACTTTATTAATATATTCATTCAATGTTGTTTTCTGTGCTTCTGAAAGTCCTCTAATTGCAACAAGATAATCTCTAGCTGTGTTTCCTAAAGTTTCACCTTCTAATTGCTTATCCCTTGTTTGAGAAACACGAGAAAGAGAAGCATAAATAAATCTAATATCTTCTACTGTAAACTCTGCAGGCTTTCCATCAATAGTCTTCAATGAGCTTGGAAGATATGATTTAGCTTTTTCAATAAATTCTTTTTTACCAGCTTCTGTTTCACCTCACCTACCTGGATTATCTTTAATAAATTTAGCAAATTTTTTCCATTGACCACTAAGTCTATAATTAACTAATGCATCAGATCATTTTGATGTCTTCAAATAATCCAATAAAGCACCACTAGGCTTTCAATCTATTCCAACCTCTTTTTCAACCTGAGTAATTTCTATTACTGTATTATATTGATCAAATTCTTCTTTCTTTGATCCAAATTCAACAGTAGAATTACCAGTCCACTTCAATTTACCATTATCTAAAGTAATTGCTTCACAGGCTTTAGTAGATTTTGCACCTAAAATTAATGTTCTTTCAAGTTTTCATTGATGTTTAATTTCAGCTAATGCAACATCAGCATTACCTGGCATTTTAATCTCTCCATTCTCTTGAATAATATATGGAGCTAAATCTGGATGACACAAGACTTTAATATCTTGACCAAAAATATCCTTTGATAAAGTAATAGCAGCAGGGACTTTCTTTCATCATTCATTACTTTCAATATATTCAGGTGTATAAGCTAAATAAGTTCAATGCAAAATTCTATTCATGGTATCCATTTTTTCTTCATAAGTCTCTGTTTCATTAGTAATGATATCATAATTATCTTCATTCTCCATACCCTTTTCTGCTCTTTTAAGCGCTGCTGGATTCTCTTTATATTCAGAATCTTCATAGTATGTAAATGTAAGTCATCAAGAAAGGAAGAATCATGTAAACATTCTAGCAAAGCTCCATGAAACTCCAATACTTGCTCATGATAAATGCAACCCTTCATTAACAATTCTTTCAATATCCTTATTTTTCATTTCACGAGCAAGATTATCTGCAAAATTTTCAGAAATCTTTTTAATTATTGCTTCTTTATTTGGATTTTCAGCACTTAATTTTGTTTTATATAAATTAAACATATTAAAAATTGATACAGCTGTTCTATACAAAGTTTCTCAACTAGTTCTTGCAAATCAATTAAATTTTTCACCGTTATTCATTTTTCCACCTCTAAGATTCTCCACAATAGATTGAACAGTAACATCACCTTCTATTTCAAATAAATGTTGAAATATAGGAACCATCTTCTCTCTTACTTGTTCTGCCCTCCTATCAGCTCATTCTATTTTATCTTTTTTCCAATAAGTACATAAAGAAATATTATGTGCATTGAAATCAGAATCAGAAAGATTAATTCAGAAACCGTATGCACCTGCAACTCAAATATAATGAGCTGCATGTGAATCTAATGAATCATCAGCTCCAGGATTTACTCTAGTTTCAGCTCATACAACAGCACCAAAAGATAATCCTTTAGGATTAAATGGAGACCATGAAATTGCATTCACGTTATAATATGCTCTTGCATTTTCAGAAAGATTGGTAGCTGATCCAAATCCTAATCAAAGACCAAGTGAAACATTTCCATCAACACAATACATACCTGCTGATGCAGAAGCTTTACTAATAATGTTCTTTGTATTATTAGATAACCACTCATTAAATTTTTGACTTGATATAGATCATCAAACTCAAACTCAATATTTATGCTGATCATCAACACTAATATCAGAGAATGAAAGTCAAATTGAAGAAATAATATAATTCCTATACATCTCTCTAATACTAGGAGAAGACAAAAGCTTTTTTCTTCAATCTTCTGTTGATAATAAGTCAACTACCTGTTGAATCTGTTTTCTATTTTCCTCCGGCAAATTATTAAAATCATCTGTTTTTAAATATTCTTTTAAGTTAGGCAAAACAGTTTCAACAAAATCTTTTTCCATAACAGCATCTAACTCTCCCATTATAGTATTTAAAATCTTTTCAGCCTCCTCTCACTTAAAATGTTCTAACAATGCATTTCTAAATTGAGCTTCTTTTTGAGATTCTCTATCAAATGTTTGTATTCTTCTATCAACATAATCTGTACCAACATTAAACATTCAATTTCATGCATCAGGTTCATTCATAAGTTTATTACGGAATGCTATTAATGCAGATGGATTATTTTTAAATGCAGCAACTAATCCTTCAATTGTTTTAGGATTTACAGTAAAAGAAGATAATCAATTCAATTTCTGTATAATTGCCTCAATATTACCAATAACTTTTCCTTCTCCAAATCTTTGCATTGCAGTATCAAACATATTTAATACTTGTCCTCAAAACAATGTTCATTTATCTAATCATTTTCTATCAACTCATTCTTTTCTAGAAGTATTTGTTACTCTTCCATCCCAATTCAAATCTCACAAAAGAGTCATAAGAGTTTCCTTTGCCTTTTGTTTTGCAGCCTTTTCTGCTTCTACCTTTTTTTCTCCGGTAAGTCACTCTGGCACCTTAAATTTATCGACATCAACTTGCTGTAAAACAGTTCTTGCTTGTTCTAATTCACTTGTAGAAACTCATGCAACTTGAGAAAGAACAAGAGCATCATATGCAGCTTTAGCTGATGGTTTACCTTCAACTGGAGTCTCTAAATCAACTCAAATTCTATATATACACAAATCAACCAAGGATTCCCATTCTTTATCTTTAAGATCATCAGCTTTCAATAATTTTTCTCAACT
>CAMJIH010000051.1 GCA_946405785.1 uncultured bacterium
GCATCAGTTCTTAATCCTAATCTTGTTCCTGTCTTTCTAACAGCAACAGGATCAAAGTTAGCAAGTTCGACGATAATATTTTTAGTACTATCAGTAATTCAGCTATCTAATCCTCATACAACTCAAGCTAATGCCAAAACTCTTTTATTATCAGCAATAACTAGATCAGTTGATTTTAAAGTATGTACTGCTCAGAAAAGATCTGTAAATTGTTCTCATTCTTCAGCATCTCTTACGATAATATCTCAATCAATTTTATCAGCATCAAAACAGTGGATAGGTAATCCAGAAGTATTCATAAATAAGTTAGAGAAGTCTACCCAGTTATTGATTGGATTAGAACCAAAATCAATTAATTGTAAACGAGAGAAAAAGTCTGATCTCTTAACTTCTACATTATTAATACCTAAAGCAATATAAGTGTTAACAGATTTAGAACGTCATTGTACATTACGTCCTAATGGTTTTTCTCCTTGAGTAACAACTTCTAAGATATTAGTATCACGGAAATCTTCCATCCATTTCTTAATACCATTAAACTTCTTCTTAGAATCAGGGTAGATAGCATTAAGATCAACAGCTAATCCAAAATGTCCTGTTAAATCAGGTCTATTAGTTAAACTCTTACTATCAACTTCAAATACAGTACTATCTAACCAAGGAAATTTATCAGTTAATGGTGTTCAAAGGTCAGAATCAGAAATATCTTCTAAATCTTGTGCTAAATCCCAAATCCAATGAGTATCTTTATCTTCATTAATTTGTAATTCACCTTTAGAACAAATCATTCCTTCAGAATCAATACCTCTCATAGCTCTTTTTGCTATTGTGATACCAGCTTCAGGGAAAGGTGTTCAAACAAGAGCAGTTGGAACGTATAATCCTTCAGCAACATTGCTTCCTCCACAAATAATTTGGAAAGTACCTTTATCTCAACAGTTAACCTTACAAACATTTAGTTTATCAGCATCTGGATGCTTTTCTACATGTTCTATTTTTCAAATAACAATAGACTTAGGAATTTCTCTTTCTTCAATATCTTCAATTTCACAAGTCTTTAAGATAAGATTTTGTGCAATGTCTTTTGGTGTTGCATCAAGTGAAAGATACTTTTTGAGCACTTGAAGATGGTATTTCATAACAAATTCAAAAATAAATTAAAAACAAACTGAAATTCATTGTATTAATTTTAGAACTAACTACAAGAAAAAATACTTCTAAGTTACATTTTTATTTAAACAAAAACCTGATAGCTAAAACTATCAGGCTAATGTTGTATTACCAGTATTCTGGTTTAAGTTTCCTTGATTATTCCGTTCATCACGATTGTCTCTAAATTGGAATATAGTAAATACCCAAAATGTTAAAGCACCAAGCCATATATGATAGAAGGCGATATCTAATGCTTTGAATGCAAGTGATTCGCTAGTTATAAATCCACAGAGAATTGTGATGAGCGTTGTCATAAATGCTTGTTTGAAAAAGAAGCGATGGGACTCTTTTGTGTAGAATTTCTTTGAAAAGGTTAAGAATCCTACAATAAGCGTTGAAACGCCGATGAACAGATATTGAGAATAGTTCTCATTCCAATATGTTCGTCCAAGTCCAAATCCTAAACAGACAAGCGAATAAATGAAAAAGAGATTATTAATTCTTACCATTTTTTTATTAGTTTTTATTGATCTGTTTTGTTTACTAATAATAATATAAACAACAGGAATTTTAGATTCAAGAGATTCTTATAAAGAGAATTTCTGTTTATAAAAAATAGCCCTATTTGTAGGGCTATTCATATATTGATTACTATAGATTATTTGAAAAATTTTGAATTTACATAAATATCGAAGTGAGCTCATGTTACTCAAGTGTCGTATACTTTACCAGGTCCTAAAGTTGTCATAACTAAAGAGTCTCTAGGGGCGAATTTAAGATCTGCAGCAACAACGATATATCCATCTTTATCTCTAATAGTTCCATCTTCTGCTACATGTCTTCCTGGAATCTTAAGACCTCCTCATGGAAGAACAGTTTCAGAATAATAAGTTTCTTTGTGCTTTCATGAATTTCTGATTAATTCTCAATTATGTTCAACAATTGTATCTAGTCTTCAAACTCACATTTTTTTAGTAAGTTTTCTATTTCAATCTTTTCATAGTCCAGGAACATCATATTTTGCATTTGGATCAAGTTCAATTCAACAAAATGTTGTAGGTGTTGATGGTTCATATTCAACATTTCCACTAGCTGCTGGGGCTTCATTTGGATTAGAGTATCTTTTTGTTGATCCAGGATTAATACTAACAGTTTCTGTTGTATCTCCTTTTAATTTTTTAAGAATCATTCAAATGGTATTTTTACCTGGTTTACCATCAATTCATTTCCCTCAAATAAAATCTCTCTGGAAATCTTTTATAGTTTTAATTGTTGAATCATTTAGTTTCCCATTAATAGTTCAAACATCATAAGTTCATTTACCATTCTTACGTTGAATTGATTCTAGTGCAATTTGAACAGCTAAAATAGTTCAATTAAAGATTGATTCTTGAGACATTTGACCGTATTTAGGAGCTCATTTTTTTGTTAATCTATTATGCATAGTTTGAAGATAATCTTTAACATTATCAAGGTCGAAATATACCTTTTCTTTTTCAATAGTCTTTCCGTTTTCTGTTACCTTTTCTTTCTTTATTGTATAAAACTTTCAAAGGTATTCAGAAGCTTTTAGTGCTTCATTAGCATCCCATCCCTTTGTTTCTTTGCTGTCCTTTTTGTTCAAAATGTCGGTTTTTAATGAAAGCAATTTATTCTTTGCCTCATTAATAGCTTTTACTGCTTCTTGACTCTCAAAATGTTCCCTAGTGTTGTCTTGAGAGTACTCATGTTTTGCTTCTTGTGTTCCCATTTTTTAAAATTAGAATTTAAAATATAATAATTTTTTATGTTCTTTGTGTTCATGGCGCGTTATAAAGATGTGCTTTAAGTATTTTGTTTTTTGAAGCATAATCTTCCATAGATACAGGTTTTGTACTTCTTCAAGTACGATACGGATCTAATACATACCAATCGTTATCCGTTCATTTAAAAGCAACAGCTCTATGTCAATATTTACTTTTAGATGATACTGCAATGTCTGCAAAATTAACATTATCGTTTGAAGTAATAGTTTCAGTACTAAGTCTTGCCCATCAATTTCCTGGTCTAGAACTTGCTTTACCTTCTGGAACTGTACCTATATAATGCTGAGTATCTAAAGGCTTTGCTGCGGAAGCATTATAGGCATTACCTTGAGGTAGGTTAACTCAAAAAGTTCTACCATTTTTGTATGCAGTTCTTGAACACAATGTTGTTCCCTTACGAACTTCATATTTAGATGAAACTATTTTTGAAGGGTCAAAAAGCTTTAAAATCTCTGAAACAGTTTCTTTTGCCTTAGTTACAACAGCTTTACCAGTTTCTGCTAATTTATCAGTAAATTTTTTTCATGTATCGCTAACTTTAGTAACAACGCGTGATATTTCTGAAGAAACCTGATCAAGGATGTTGTCTTTCTTTGGCGGCTCAATTTTTGCAGCAGGAATAGCTCCTGTAGGAACTGCGGTAGTTGCTTCTCTCCTTTTAGCAGCAAGATATCTTTCCTCTAATTCTTTTCTTCTTTTCTTTTCTTTCTCCTTTTCTTTTCCAAGATTTACGAGATTATCTTTTAGTGAACATTCTCCATGTTCATACAAGTATCTTAAATCTGCTGCAGTAGGATGCTTACATGCTTTTGTAATAATGCTTTCAAGGTAATCGTTTTTTCATGTTGCCATATTTCAATCCAAAATATAGTTAACAAGGTCTTCTTTTGTTTTCCAATCAAGAATTCAAATATTTGAATTGGCAACTGTTGCATCTTCAACAATTTTAGTAACACCATGTTTTAATGCAGATTTTTCTAAATTACCGAAAACATCTACAATCTTCTCATTTTCCTTGCTGTCATTATACTGAGGTCATGTCTCTCAAAATGGCATCTTATTAAGGGTATAAAATAAAAGATACAAACTAATTATACATAGAATTATTTTTTAAGCAAAAAATGAGGTATTTTTTACTATAAAATGTCTGATTTTTTGCAAAATAAAATATTTTCGCATATAATTGTAATATATTTTAATTACTATTCTGGTTAAAATGGTTGATACAATGCACTATTCACAATCTGTTACAGAGTGAAATAAAAAGAATTTTGATTCACAAGAAGCAAGACTTGTCATGAGTTCTGTTAAAAAAGAACTAGATTGATTGAAAGCACTTATAGCTAAGAATCCATGAAAGGATTGATGGGAGAAAAATAGTCTTGATGATGCAATTAAAATTGTAGATACTCAATGATTCTATAAGCTTGAGGCAAACAATAAGGTAACTTATAATCTCGATAAGGTTGCATCATATCTTTCAATAATTTATAATAGAATTTTGAAACCAGGTTGACCTAAAAAGTATATCGATCAAAAAAATGAAAAGATTTTCCAATGAACTATTCTTGCTGCTCAGATTGCTCTTGAGGCAATTAACTGTAACAATCCAAAAGGTAAACGTTATGATGTATGAGTAGTGAATTGAAAGCTTAATCCACAAACAGAAAGCGCATTAAAAAAGTTTCAAAAAGACTTTTTATGAGCTAGTGAAGCTGATGGAAAACCATGAAAGAAAACAATTTGAAAGCTTTTGTGAGTGTTGAATGCTCAATTAGTGAATAAAGGAGAAACTCCTGTAACAGGACAAAAGAAAGATCAACCAGCAGCACAAAAGAAACCAGAAGTAGCTCAAACTAAGCCTGAAACACAAACATGAAAAGTTGAAAGATTAAATTGAAAAACAGAAATAGTTAGGGAAGGTAATATTTCATACTATGTTGTTCAACCAGGTGATACTACAAAAATAATCCGTAATAGATTAGCTCAAACTCAAGAATTTAG
>CAMJIH010000052.1 GCA_946405785.1 uncultured bacterium
ACTATTGATGAATCATTTTTTAATAAATGAAAAGAATTTGTAATTAACGCGATTAAAAGCTGATATTATAAAGAGAATTTAAGAGTTATTTTCCCTTATTTCTTTTGAGTAAAAGCTGAAGAAAAAAACATTATTTCTGAGGTAGAATCATTCAGATTTGATGAATTTATGCAAATAATTTCTTAACAACCAAAAAGCCCCAGGAAAAACGAGGGGCATATTATGCTAAAATTTCAGATGCTATCTCACGACAGTATCTTGCCTATTTTCTGTCTCACGACATACTTGGCAACAATTGGTAGTAATCTTATAATCAACCCTTATTTTAAATTCAAGTCAAAAGCAAAGAAAAACCCCTCGGATAAACCAAGGGGCAAATGGCAAAGTTACGATCTGTCACAGATCCATACTACTAAAAGAAGACAACTGCATTTTTCAAAGCAGTAAAGCCTACTGTGGTAGCGGTTATATGATTTTGATTATTAAATACAAGATATTTACTCTTAATTTTGTTTTAATCCATTTCTAAGCAATTCAATTTCATCTGTAATCATAAAACGAACACCCAAACTCTGAAGATTCCTTGCAGTCTGTACATCATTTACTATATATGCCACACCATCGACCATATATCTTTCTAATTTTTGGATTAAAGTGTCTGTAAAGTTTTCTGATGGAGTCATAAAATATGAGAAATATGATCATGGGATATCATCCAATCTATCCAATGAATAAGTATCTAGTGCAGAAATAATATTTCATTTTGTTCATAGGAATTTTGATACATTTTCATCATATGAAGAAAATATCACTTTAGCATCCATCTTATTTTTTTGAACAAGTGTTAATACTTCTTCAAATATCTTTCACTTATTTTGTGGACAACTTTCTCCTTCTCAAATCTTAAAATCAAGGAAAACATATCTAAACCAATCTTTTATTTTTGGAAGGACATCTTCTAATAACATTATTTCTTGTCCATCATCAAGCAAACATTTCTGGACCTCATCCCAGTTCATGTTACAGACATCTCTTTGTTCCTGCTTACATTTTGTTTTACCATACAATTTTGGTCCATGGAAAACTATTAATTGACCATCTTTTGTTGCAGAAACATCCATTTCTATTCCTTCTGCTCATGCATCATATGCATCAGAGAAGGCATCAATTGAGTTCTCTGTTGCTTTTTTTGTTATTCCTCTATGAGCAATAAGAATCGTTCTATTTTTTTGTGCATTATCATCTGTCTTCATTCAGTGACTTTCCTTTTGGAAATCCATTGAAAGTCTTACATAATTAAGAATATCATCTACTGGGAAATATTCTTCTCCATTCATCATTTTCATACGAGTAAGATCAATAACTCACTCATGACCAGCTGTATCTGCTATATTCATTTTCTTTTCTTCATATCGTTGTTTTATACTTCGTTTTCTTGAAATTTCTTTTGAGAATAAATCGTTATAATTCTCTAATACTTCAACTGTTCATGATCAGAATTCATGAAGAATTGAATAGAAAAGGTCTGTTTGTTGATATATTCCATTTGCTAATTTATTTGAAGGGACTCATTTACCAACCATAAATCAAATAATTTTTGCAGCAGCAGTTGTTCACCATTTTGCAAATTCTTTATCTTCCAATGGAGTCATTTTACGGTGATCTCAAATTACGATAAGAATTCCATTATCAAAGAAATTGGTTGCTTTCAAATCTTCATAAAATTTAGAGAAAGTTTCATCTTCATAACGATACATTCATTCCATTGAACGACCGTATGGAGTATTATATGGTGTATGAGATGATATCGTTTGAAATGTTAAAAAGAAACTTCATGTTTGAGCTTTAACAACTTCTATTGCTTTTTCATATAAATCTGCATCTGGTGCAGCATCAAAAGTATATTTAGCTTTATCTTCAAATGCCTCTTCTCAAATAATTGTTTGATATCAAACATTTTTCAAGAAATCTCTTTGGTTTAAGAACTCTAATGTTGCAGCTGATATGAATGTTGTTGAATATCAAAGCTTATTAAAGAATGTTGCGAGTGGTGCTGCAATTCCTGTAAAACTTTCATATCTTGTTCATTTATAATCATATTCTAATGGTTCAACTCATAAGAGCGTTGCGATATGTCCCATATCTGATGTCATTCCATTTGCATGCATATTAAGGAATGATGTTCAATCATTACTTACATTATCAAGTCATGGAAGTCTATCATTTAATCCTCAGAATTTTCGAGAATCAACTGATGATGCTGATTCTAAGAATACTAGTATTACATTACTTTTATTTTTTCTTCATTGTACTTCAGTAAATAATTGATCAAATGTTAGTGGAGCTTTATACATTTGAACTGCATATTGAAGCAATGATTTTGCTATTTTTTCATGATCTTCTACAAAATTTTGATAAGTATCTAGATTTCTAAATGCTAATTCTGGATTAGTTTGAATTGCTACACGAAGCAAATCTTTAACTATTGTTTTTCATTTTTTATCTTTCCAATCTTTATATTTATCAATATACTTAAATGCTAATTCTGGCTCATTTCTTGTAGCTTCTGCTAATACATCAAATACATAATCATTTCAATATTCATCTGTTAATTTTGTTAATGAAGAATTATTAAAACTATCAAATATTCTTTCTGGATCATCATGAGCCAAGGCGAACCACCATTGTTTTTTCTTTAACAAGAATTGCATTTCAACTTCTGGTACATCTAACACTTCTGAAAGATTATTTTTTACTTCATCTTTCTCTCATGAGATATAGAAGGTATAAGAATCAGTAATAATACTAGCTAGAATATTTCATTCTGGAAGTTCTACTCATGAAAAATGGAATACTGGGAATGGAAATCCATAAATTAAGAATGAAAAAACGAGTAAAACAACCACTGCTGTATTACTTACTCTTATTCTTGTTAACCATAAAAATACTTGAACTGATAGTACTAAAAATGCTATGCACAAAAGAAATACAAGAACATAGAACAAGAATACTCATGATCAAGCTGTTAAATAACTTGCTCAAGAAGTTAAAATTAATCTTTGTTGGAAGAATAGAATTACTAAGATATCGGCCAAATAAAGTGCAGAAATTACTCCTATTATTAAGAATAATAACGATTTACCAAACCAATTTTTTATGTGAGTAATTCAAAAAACAAGGATTAGAATTAATCATAAAATTAGCAAATCAGATTGGATAACAGAAAAGACATAATATGTTATTTCTTTCCAATCCATCAATCAGAAAGCGTAAGAGTAACTTGATATAATCACACAGATTTTTGCTATTAACAAAAAAAGAAATATGAAGATACAAAATGATTTTGTTGATACTGTTTTTTCTTTTATGTATTTTAGCATGTGATTTGTTTTTTATTTATCTTTATAAAGAAGTTCTCATCATTGTAACTCACAATCTGCACAAACATAGATATCTGGAGTATTACATGTTCATTTTTCTAAAGCTTTTCATTTCTCATTAACAATATCTTTAATTATTAATGTTCAAGATTTTTCTGGTAATAAATATTGTAATGCCATTCCTGGTTCTACCACCTCTTTTGGAGAATATTTGAAATATTTCTTTCCATCTTTTTCAATAAAATCAGATTCAATTATTCAGAAATAATTTCTATTAAATAATGGTCCAGGACTTGTTTTTGTTGTAAAACTTTCAAGATTTTCTCCTTCTGGGTAATCTTTCAAATCATTAAACAAAAATCAAGACCAATATTCTCTGTGAGGAATAACATTTACAAGATTTTTAATACTTTCATCTATTGGTGTTCAATTAAGAATAGCATCCCTAACATGTTTATATGCTTTAACTACTGCACCAACATAGAATTCAGATTTACTTCTTCCTTCAATTTTCATTGCATCAACGTAAGGAAGAATTTCAGCTAATCTATCGATTGTACAAAGATCTCTTGATGAAAGAATATAGTGTGTTTTATCTTCTCACTGCTCTATTTGAAATAATTTCCCAGGTCTCCTTTCTTCTTCTAAATAAACGTTATATTTAAATCTACAAGCATGAGAACATTCTCATTTATTTCCAGGTCTTCAGTTCATATAATCACCTAACAAACAACGTCATGAATAGCTCATACACATTGCTCAATGAACAAAAACTTCTAACTCCATATCTGGTACTTGTTTTTTTATTTCTGCGATTTCATTAATATGAAGTTCACGCGCTAGAACTACTCTTTTAACCCCTAAATCATACCAAAATTTAACTGCTGAATAATTCAACGTCGAAGTTTGTGTACTAAGATGAAGATGAGTATTTGGTAAATATTTTTTTAAAATATGAAATGTTCATGGATCTGAAAATATAATAGCATCTGCTCAAATCTCAGAGATTCTTTCAACTGTTGATTCAAAGATTTTAATATCTGTATTTCTAGGGAAAATATTCATTGTTAAGAATGCTCTTGAACCATATTCATGAACAGCATCTACAGTTTTTTTAAGATCATCAAAATCTAAGATTTTATTTTGTCTCATACGAAGTGAGGTAAAAGGAACTCACATATATACTTCTTCTGCTCAAAATCTTGCTGCAGTTAAAGCTTTTTGATAAGAACCACCTGGTGCAACAATTGTAGGTGTTGTCATTTTCTAGATATCTTCAGACATAAATTATTAGTTCACAATTAAATGATAATTTAACTTTTTACTTATTGAAAACAAGAAAAATTGCTCCATATATTATCTTGACATTTTATATAAAAATCATACATTATTTATTGGATAAACAAATACTTAAAAACATGAAAGAAATTGATTTTACTCCAATTTTTTGGTGCACATTAGCCATCATTTGCTGCGTTGTTGCACTATGTGTTCAGAATGTCTACGTACATTCTAATGCT
>CAMJIH010000053.1 GCA_946405785.1 uncultured bacterium
CCAACTAGAGAATGAGACGCTCATTATAGCTATACTTTCAATTGATGGGATCCTACAGTACAAGATGTAACAGGTCCTCAAGTTTATACTGCAACTTATTTACAGACAGTAAATAAATATCGAATTATATTCTTGAATGATGACGATAGTGAAATAACTAGTAAACAAGTTGAGTATTGAACAACAGTTGCAAATTATAAACCAGATGATCCAACAAAAGAATGATATACTTTCAATTGATGGAATCCTAATCTTGTAAATGTAGTTACTTGAGCAACTTATAAGGCAACATATACAATCAACCAATATACATTAACTCCAGAGTTATGAGTATGACTAGAACGTATCGAATGATGATGAACTTTTGATTATGGTACTGAGGTTGTATTTACATGATATGCAAAAGAAGGTTATCATTTTGAAGGTGGAGAGACAGTTAAAGTATTTACTGTAATAGTATGAGCTCATAATGCTACGGTAAGAATTAATGCTATAGCTAATAAGTATGTTGTTAGATTCCAACCAAATGAATGAGATTGAACAATGCAAGATCAAGAGTTTGCTTATGATTTAACATGAGTTTTACATGCTAATAGTTTCAGAAGAAGCTGATATACATTTACATGATGGATAGATGAATTCGGAAATTATTATGCAGATCAATGAAAGGTTTATAATCTTGCGACATGATGAGTAGTTGAGTTTACTGCATTATGGAAGGTATGAGAAGATAAACCTGTTGAGCCAACACCAGCTGCTTGATGAGGAAGAATTATTCCAAAAGAAGATAAAGATCAAGAGCATGGATCTGCAGATACTCAAACTTGATGAACTTGAGATATAGATTCTGGTTCTCAACATGTAACATGAGATATAATTCCTTGAGATGGTTCATGGACTCAAGAAGAGATGGATGCTTATAAGTATGCATACAAATATCATATTACAACATTAGCTCCTAGGGAAGCAGCAATGCCTGATGATTATGTTATCAGATGACATATGGCTAAGATGGTAGTTAATTATGCTGTTAATGTTCTATGATGGAAACTACCTGAGAAGCTTCCAAAACAATGTAAGTGGAAAGATTGAGCAAATGATTGGGAATCTCAAGAGATTAAAGATTATGCAGAGAAAGCTTGTGCTTTGTGATTAATGTGAATTGATATGAATTACTTCCAGCCTAATAAATATGTAACAAGGGCTCAATTCTGAACAATTTTTGGTAGATTATTACGATGAAAATTACCATCAACGCCATATTATGCAGCACATTTAGCATGATTAAAGGAGCGATGAATAATGACCCAAATTGATCATCCTGAAGATAGGATAGAAATTAGAAAATGGGCTTGGTTAATGTTTATGAGAAGTGAGAAATACTTTAATATTAAAAAATAAAAACAAAAATTTAATTCCTTATTTAGATTAAAATGACAACAGTTTATGTACCTTGTAATTGAATAAAATGTAGAAAAGTATTCCATAGATGAGAATATTACTACTGTTTTGTTGATGTTATAAAAGCAACAACAAAGACTAAAAATGCGAAGGATTATATTAAATCACTTACTCATAATGATTTATTGAAAAGACATTTCCAAACTCATGAAGTGTTCTTACCTGTTGAGACAACAAGTTGAATTCAAAAAATGAGATGTTTCAATAGTGAGGGATTAATGAATGTGTTTGAATATTTTGCCAAAAGGAGAAAGAATGAGAGAAGTATATCAAAATATAGAAAATCTGTAATGGAATAATAATAGAGGATACTAAAGTTAATTTAGTATCCTTTTTTTGTTTTGTTTGATAGAACTTATTGAAATTAATGTGTCGTTTTCTTATATTATTACTGTTTTATTAAAAATATTTATAGTGTATGTCTAATGAAGCATATTGAATAGCAGAGGCTGAGAAAAAAGTAAATCGTATGATGGTTGAAAAAAAGATAAGAGCTTCTAAGGAGTTCTTTAGAAGCGCAATCTATAGATCTATAGTTTGAGATGAAGATGATGAAGTTGCTTGATATGAAGAAGATTCTTTAACTTATTAGATTTGCTTTTATGAAGAAGGTTTTCTTTTTGTTCATTTTGTTTTTATTTTTTTGAAATGTTAGGGCTGCCAACTTAGTTGATATCCCAGATTTTTTTACATTGGAGGTGGGTTCAGATAAGGCGGAAGTTAATCAAGAACTTTCTTTAACTATTACAGCTGTTAAAGATTGAGAGGTAATGAATAATTATGATGGCGTATATTTAGTTTCTGTTGAGGAAAATTGAAATGTTTTGTGAGATTGAGATGTAAAGCTAGCTAATTGATGATGGTGAGAATTTAGTAAAGATGGTCATTGAAAAACAGTTTATAGTAATTGAATAGTCTTTTTAAGGAAATGAAAATTTCGTATTATTGTCTCTGATTTTTTGGATGATTCAACAATATGAGTATTTGAAATAACTATTTATGCAGATGGATCATGAATTAAAGAAATGGCTATGTTTTCTCAGGAAGTAATTGATTGATATAATTGGGCTTATTCTCATTGAATTACTACTCAGAAGATAAATAACGCTAACTTGTGATGATTGTTAACAAGGCAGGCTATGGCTAAAATGATTGTAACTTTTTCAATAGATGTTTTGAAGAAAACACCTGATTATTCTTTATCTTGTAAGTTTGATGATCTTCAAACATGATCAAGTTTGAATAGTTATATTAAACAGGCTTGTCAATTATGATTAATGGGACAAAATACTTCTAAATTTAATCCTTTATGAACGGTTTCTAGAGCACAATTTTGAGCTATTTTATCAAGGGCTATATGGTGAAGTGAATATGAATGATGAACACCATATTATTCTAGGCATCTTCAAAGATTAAAGGAGTTATGAATTATGTGAAAGATATCTAATCCTGAATCAAGGCAGGAAATGAGGTGATATGTAATGTTGATGATGAAGAGAGCGTGAGAGTTATTAAAAAAATAAATAGATATTTTATTAGTTAATTGTCTTTTTATTTATTGGTGGAGGTTTATTGCATGAGAAGCAAAACTATTGTGATAATCTTTCTATGTTGTATCCTTTTAGGTGTTGCTTTTTTTGTAAATAAAGATCTTTTTCTAAAAAAAGAGGTTCCCTTTGATGATGTAAAAGAGTTAGAAATGGCTTATCAGTGGGCTTATCAAGCAGAAATAACTTCACAACCAACAATAGAACAAGCTAATTTAAATTGATATGTTACAAGAGCTCAATTAGCGAAAATGATGAGTAATTTTTCTTCTAATGTTTTACATAAGGTTCCTGATACTTCATCGAGTTGTGAATTTGATGATATTGATAGTGTTGATCCTCATCTTCAATTAGGTATTAAACAAGCATGTCAGTTTTGATTAATGGGACAGAATGTTAAAAAATTTAGACCATCAGATTCAGTTACTCTTTGAGAATTCTCTGTTATCTTAACAAGATCTATTTGGTGAGATGAGTTTTATTGATGAGATCCATATTATAAGAAATCATTAAAAGTGTTACATAAGCTTTGAATTGTTGATGATATTTCTGCACCGTTAGTTGACCAAAAGAGGTGATGGATTATGCTTATGTTAAAGAGGAGCAATGACCTTATCAGTAAATGAGAAAAAGAAGTTGCTGATTTGATTTATAAAGATTATTTTGTTGCTGATTATGACTTATTAGATTGAAATACAATTCCTGCACTTTGATTTTCAACATGGGTTCTTGATAATCAACAGGCTGAAAATTTAGTTTATGCGGCTTTAAAAATATGATATCGTCTTATTGATACTTCTAGAGCTTATGATAATGAATTATGAGTTTGAAGAGGTATAAAGAAAGCGATAGATGAGTGATTGGTAGCAAGAGAGGATATATTTGTTACAACTAAGGTTGTTCCTTCTAATTATTCTGATCCAAATAAAGAAGTAGATATTTCATTAGAAAATCTGTGATTAGATTATATTGATCTTATGCTTATTCATCAGCCTTGAGCTAATGATAATGGGCTTTATCATGCATTTGAAAAAGCTGTAGGAGAGTGAAAGATTCGTTCTATTTGAATTTCTAATTATTATACAAATAAGGAGTTTGATAGGATGTATTCAATGGTTAAGATTAAACCTGCTGTAGTTCAAAATGAGAACCATATTTTTTATCAGAATACTGATTTGAAAAAACATTTAAAAAAGTATTGAACAATTCTCGAATCTTGGTATGCTCTAGGTGGTACATGACATACGGATGAATTATTTTCTAATGGCACGATTAAGAAATTAGCTGAGAAATATGAGAAAACTCCTGCTCAGATTGTGCTAAGATGGCAGATTCAGGATTGAAATGTTGCTCTTCCATGAGCTTTAGATATAGAACAGCTTAAAGAATATTATAACGTTTTTGATTTTGTATTAACGAAGCAAGAAATGAAACTTATTCATGTAATTAATAAAAATGTAAGATATGAAAAAATATAAAATCTTTTACCTTTAACTATTACCATGGATACTTTAACCGCTATTACTACTCGTAGATCTATTAGAAATTATTTAGATGAAGAACTTGATGTTACATTAATACAAGAGCTTCTCCGCTATGCATTATATGCTCCTTCTGCTCACAATGAGCAAGCTTGGAAGTATTATATTATTTCAAAAAAAGAAGATCGTATTTTCTTGTC
>CAMJIH010000054.1 GCA_946405785.1 uncultured bacterium
ATATGTCAATATAAAAACAAATACTTAATCTTATGAACTGGTTTACTCGATTATTTAAAAGTAAGAAGTCCAAGTCTTGCAACATAGACTTTGAGGCTTACGATCCAAAGGATTTCCTCATAAGAAATCATTGGAATCTCCGTGAGACTGAAATTCTTGACGAGAATCACAAGATTATACTCGTTATCAGTCCAAACTGTAGCAGATGCCCCTATCCGCATCATTTCCACCTCTATCTCTTCTACCGGCTAGCTAATTCAAAGAAAGAATTTGATCGGAAAGTCGGTTTCGCAAGTGTGCTCAAGAGCTTTGATTTTGAAAAGCAGTATGGGATTGATCAAAGAGTGCTCGCCTTCAACATTGAAGATGGCCTTGCACTCTATGAAATTACCAATGATCCAGCAAAAAGAGTCGCTTAAAAATTGTTAAAGCTAGTGATTAGTAACGCTATTCACTAGTTTTTTCTTTATAAAAGAAAAAGTTCGTTAACGATACGTAACGAACCATTGCGCTCATGAGGAGACTCGGACTCCTGACCTTTGCTTTTAGCATAAGCTTTAATTCAACACGGTTGCATGCTTTCATAATTCACTGTAATCTGAAATCGCGATTAATTACAGTGAATTTGTATTGTTTTGGGGGCTTATGTTGGTCCTAAAGTAGCAATGCTCTACCAACTGAGCTACACGAGCGGTGTCTATAATACTATTTATCACAGTTAAAATCAAGTTTTTTTGAATAAAAAAATTTACGTTCATTATTAGATATTGACAAATTAAAAAATATCAAAAAATTTGTGTTTTTTATCATTTTGAAGTACAATTAGTGTAGTTTATAAAAAATAAAAATACTATGAGGAAACAAAAATGATTATTAGCTACACTATTATTATGATTATTTACAATTCCCTACATAACTTTTTGATGGAATACAAATTCTAACATTTTTGAAACATATCAACTTATTGAAAATACCTTAAAATTAAAAACAGCAACATTAACAACAAATATCCCATACAATACAATTAAAGAAGCATTTCAAAAATCATGTCCAGCTGAAGCAATTGCAGATGCAAAAAAAGATCTTCCTACTCTACAAGATGCATGGGGAACTTCTGTTAGTACCAACAAAAACAAAGTACTAAAAGAAAGATTTGAAACTATCAGAGGGCTTATTATTTGAACAAAAAAAGATAATGAACAAGAATTCTGTAAACAACAATATATTCTTTTCTCATTATTAGAAACTACTCAAGAACTCTATAATTGAAAAAAAGCATTAACTGTTCCCAAAAAAACTGTTATTACAAAGGAAGAAGACCATTCTTCAGCTAATTATAAACAATTTACATTCAAACATGATCCTAGTTGACTACCATCTAGTGCTAGATCTTCATTTTCAAAAGCGACTGAGAAGTATCTTCAATCAACACTAGCTGATATGTTAGTTCGTCATATCCTTGACGATAACGATATAAGAACACTAAATAATAAAATTAATGTTTCTTATGTTCAAAGTTGTGAAGTAACTGAAGGAAATTTCCGTGCAGTAAAAAATCTTGCAACTAATGAAGTAACTTTTAAAGATATTACACTTATTATTTCTTATTGTAGTTCAAACAATACTTCTCAAAGAAATGAAAGACATACAAGACAGATATTGTCACATGAATTATGACACTACATCTACTTCTTTAAAGATAAGAATCCTTCAAGTTTTTCTGAGATTTGTTGGAATAAATGACAAATTAATTGTTTACCTTCAGAATTTGTAAGTAAATATGCAACTAAATCTGTAGAAGAAGACTATGCAGAAAGTTTCGCTTATTGGTATTTAGGTGCTAGCGATAATAAAGAGCATGGTTCTGCTCCATTGAATGAACCTATGAATAGAAGAGAAAGACATTTTGAAAGACTCTTTGAAGAAGAGACTGAAGATGATGACGATGATAATAACTAATCTTCATTCCAATATTCACTATCAAAAACATCAGAAAAGACAATTTCTTCATACTCATTAGAATCTAATAATGGATCAGTATCAACTGATTCATTTTTTTCATTTATTTCTTCAGGGAAATCATATCAAGTATCAACATTTGTACTCTCTTGTATTATTTCCTGGATCTCTGATGATTGAGAATTATTTGGAGTAATGGTTTTTATAGTTACTTTTTTAGAAGGTTCTATATTTAGTATTTCTTCTCATTGCTTTTGTTGGTTATTCGTTTGAATTTGAGATTCTATAATTGATGAAAAAAATTCAGAAGGATTAAAGAATAATGTATGCAAAGTTCATGGATAACTAGCAACAAAATACATTATAATTGTTAATCCAATTAATTTCATATGAACAATATTCTTCTATAAATTCTTAATATTTAGCTTTATCATTTTAACACAAAATGCAAACAAAAATATTTTGTTAATACTTATTGATTTAAGCACAAAAGATTATTATAAGTAACTTATAAACATAAAAAACTAAACATATGAATAAAATAATGAATTCTTTAGTAAGGCGCATCCGAAGATATCTTATCGTTAGGAGGGTGCTTCGAGCATTAGAACTCGTGATTATTCCTTGTTTATTTGGTTATCTGCTAATAAATAAAGGAATATGGACTCAAGATTTCTTCCCCAGCAGCTTTGGAGTAATTATTTTCATTTTCGGGTTCATTGAACTCCTTGTTCATCTTTATTTATTCATCATTATTGAAGAATTAAATGATGCACAAAAAATATGTCTAGATGATTACAATTTCCAAGAAGGACGAAGCAATGAATTAAAACAACTATTAGATGATTTTCTTTCTCATGAACATGATGAAAATCTTGATCAAAAAGGGAAAGATCTTATTGCTAAGGAGAAATCAGGGAATGGATATCTTGCGCTTAATTATCTTGAAAGCAAAACAGAATACAGTATTGCTCATATGAGATTAAGAAAGTTAGATGTTCTAAAAAAAGCTATTAAAAAATGGTGGTAAGAATTATTTACCACCATTTTCAGTATCCTTTGTTTATTATTTCTTCTTTCATTGGTTGGCTACAGCTTCCATTAATTTCTTAATTTCTTCTGGATCTCAAAGGAAATAATCTTTTATAAGGTTCATATTATCATCAAATTCAAATACATATGGAACTGCTGTTGGAAGGTTTAATCATACAATATCTTCATTAGAGATATTTTTCAATACTTTAACAATTCCTCTAAGACTATTACCATGGGCAGCAACAAGAACTTCTCATTCTTTTTCTAGTGCAGGACGAATATTATTTTCCCAATATGGAAGAATACGTGCAATACACTCTTTTAATGACTCTGTTAATGGTAAGTCTTTTTCATCAACTCCTGCATAACGAGGATCTTGAAATGGAGAACGTGCATCTTCTTTATCCATTGGTGTAGGTGGTACATCAAAACTTCTTCTCCATATAAGTACTTGTTCATCACCATATTTTTCTGCAGTTTCAGATTTATTTAATCCTTGAAGCATTCCATAATGTTTTTCATTTAATCTCCATGATTTTTCAACTGGAATCCAATCTAAATCCATCTGATCTAGAACAACATTAAGAGTTTTTACAGCTCTTTTAAGATAAGAAGTAAATGCTTTTTTAAAATGAATATTTTGTTCTTTTAAAAGTTTTCATGCTTTTGTTGCCTCCTCTATTCCTTTTTCTGAAAGGTCTACATCTGTCCATCCTGTAAATCTATTCTCTTTATTCCATTGACTTTCTCCATGACGAAGTAATACTAGTTTTTTCATCTATAATTATATTAAATAATAAAATACTATTCAGCAATTTCTTCATATAAACTTTCAGCTGATTTTGCTTTAGCTTGTGATTCTACCCAATTTAACAATAAATCATCAAATCATGGTTTTGCATCTTCAGTAACCTCTAAACTTCCATTTTCATTATAAGAGAATGCATCTTGGTTATTTAAGATAAAGTTGTATAATTCAATTGAATTATCAACAAAGCTACTTTCTGATGAAATAAGATTAGATACTTTTTCTTCATCAACATCTTCTTCATCTCCTAAAAGATTTTTCACAGCATCAGTATTCTTTAATTCATCATAAGCTGCCTTTAACTCATTTAGTTTAGATAGATTTTCTGTAATTAAAGAAACATCTTTAATCTTAGATGAATCTATTGAAATATCTGATAATCATCAAACTAACTTTTGTATTGGAGTTATTACTTCTTTAACTTGTTTTGCTTGAGATGAAGCTGTTTCAACAATATCTCATGAAAGCATTTTATCAACAAATTGCATAGGAGTATTCTTTTCTACATCCATACCAAAGAATGCACATACGAATACGATTATAAAGAATCCTGTTATTAAGATACTTTTTAATCATTCTTTCTC
>CAMJIH010000055.1 GCA_946405785.1 uncultured bacterium
AAAAATAAAATTATAGTAATATAGAATTTATTAAAAAATAAAAAAACGATGGTAACAAAAGAACCCTCATTTAAGAAACCACAATCTAGCTGATGTAAATTTTGGTTATTATGGACATTATCATTTTACTGAATAATATTTTTTATAACATATTTATGTACAGAAGACGGACAATCAATTAATGATTACATTGAAATATATTTCATAACAATGTTAATATCAACAATGTTTTTTATTTTCATATCTGTAATAGTAGGAGCTGCAAAACTTTGAAAACAAAAATTAAAAGAAAAGACATATCTAGAAGTACTAAAAATACACAACGAAGCAATAGTTAGAAAAGCAAAAATAACGGGCTTTCATAAACATTACAGCTGATGAGAAAATAGTGAATTTGATTGATTTGTGATTGTGGTAAATGATTGAAAAGATAAATATTGAAAATCAATAAGAGACTATTGAGCTGAGACTAAATGATGTAAGCTTAGCAAATATAATGATATGAAAGATTTATGAATAGAACCATCTACTGATAAAGAAATATTAAAGAAAAGAGCTTACGAAAAGCTATCAGAGATAAATAATAAATTAAATTCATGATTGAATATCTTCAATAAACGAAAATATAATAGAAAACTAGATAAAGTACATGATATAATCAATAATATTGATGAATATACACAAACTCCTTGAATTTATACACAATGAGAGACGTATACAATATGAGACGAAGTAACAATAAATATTGATCCTACAGATAAAGGAAATTACGAAATAGTATTTAATGACAACAAGTATAAATGAGATAATCCAGAAGTAAACGATAAAATAATGGAAAAATATGAGAAAGATTTACATGAATCAGTATTTCATGAAATATTTACTGCAATATATAAAACTATAATAGGTATAATCGTTGTGATTATAATAATCTATGTATTAGGTACATTAAGCGATCTAACAGCTCCAAAAATGGACTCAAAATATGAAGAAATAATGAACAAATACAAATAATATCATAAATCTCTTGATTTTTCTCAAAATATATGTTTAATTTCAATAACAAATTTTTCATTGAACTAAAAATTAGGTTTATTTCTATGCTTTCTCTCAAATCATAATCGTGAGATTATATGAAGTAGAAACACTAATGCCAAAAACACAAGGCTCCATTCTGAATCAGACATGGAGCTTTTCTTAGGCTAAATAATCCTTCAAAAAATTACCAATATCTTCTCACTTTTTACTCTTAACCCGTCAAACAATTAATCATTTTTTATTAGCAAGTTTTCGATACTCAAACATATCAATCAATTTTTCTCAAAAATCAGAAATTGAAATAATTTTACAATTTAGATCAGTCTTTATAAATTCTTTTAAAAAACTATCTCAAAGAGGTCATTCCCATCAATCAAAATAATTATCCAATAAAATAATATCTCAATTTATAATTTTTTTAACATAGGGCAGTGGATCTAAAACATCTTTTTTAATAGGATAAGTATATCAAGGAAGCATATCCTTAAGAACGTCATAAATCTCTTTTCAATGAAGATCATCTAATATCCAGATTCTCATAATCACAATCCAAATAAAGTATCTTAATAGTAACAAAATAAATAAAAAATCAAAGACAAAAAGACAGAAAAATCAATCGTAAATTGACAAATACAAAAAACGGCCTATAATTATAAAAACATTTTATATATTATTGTAAACCATGGGATTAGAAACAAGAGAAAATCATGAAGTAGATTATCTTTATGAGGCAAAGAATTTATCAAATAAAATTTTAGAACCATGAAAAATGAAATACATTAGAGAAAGTAATGATAAAAAATATGATATTTACACTTACAAATTAACACTTTGATGAAATAAATGAGGAATTAAGAGTAAGTTTGAAAGTCAAATATGAAAATGGAAAGAATGAACAAAAATCACAAGTGAGAACTGAACTGAATTAACAAAGAATTCGTTTGAAAAATGAGAAGTTGTATATCTAAGAGTTCCAAAGACAGAAAAAAAGACCGAGAAAAGTAACGAAACTCAAAAAGAATTAAAAGAAATTACTTATGAAGACTTAAAAAATTTATCAGATGAAAAAATCAAAGAATTATTCAACTTAATTAAAGACGAAAACAGAACCGAAAAAGCAACAAAAAAAGATAAAAAATGAATGTATTTAACAATCTCAGGTAAAAAAATCTACTTCAAAGACCTAGCATTTCTAACACAACAATCATGAAATTACAACTATAATTGATTATTCCTACATGTAACACAATATGATTGAGCAGAAATACCACAAGCAATGGTAATCTGAATTAAGAAATGAAAGAATATCGAATGAATATATATCTGAGAAGAGACAGGAAATAAAATATATAGATGACAATTAAAGAGCGATACTTACTGACCTATTCCAGCTAAAAAATAAAAATGAGGTGTTAAATATCTAACACCTCATACCTAGAGAGACCGCATTTGCCACAAACTGCGGTTTTTTCTATTTTCTTACCATTAACAACGACTCCATTGATTTCATCTTTATCAGGAGCCAACAGCCACATATGCCTACAATCAGGACGTCTACGGCGTTTACCACATTTCTTACAACGCTCATAGATCGGGCCTTCCCAAACCTGCAAAGCACCGCCAAGGTTAAAGAGGGGATCTTCAATAATCCATTCATGTTTGCATTTAAAGCTGAAGAGTTTTTTTAGCCATTTAACCATAATTGTTGTGTATTTGTTTATTACCATAATATAGCAATTTATTCAAATAATATCAAGTACATATTTACGCTTGAAATAAGAAGACAAATTATATAGTATATCAACGTCCGAAGAGGACAAAAAAATACACATTAATAATTTTATGACAAACACATTTAAAGAGATGTATGATGCATATAATGCATGTACATCAAAACAAGCAAAAAGCGCTCTTAATGACGCTATGATTACCTACGCAAAGGAGGTTCGCACTGGATATGCATATTACGACATGGATATGTATACAAGTCTTTATAAATGTGCAGAAACTCCAAAACAAGCTAAAGATGCACTAGAACAAGCTGACAAAATTATTGCCGATTCAGCACTTGATCTAAGCGAACTTAGAGACAATTTTAAAGAGTTTCTCTCTTTAAAATCAGTAATTAAAGACAATGATTTATTCGCATTTGATTTAGCATGCATCCATTTCTTAATTAAGTTTAGAGCTAGAGTAGAAAAAGAAAAATCTTATCTAGGAGCCGGAATGGCTGATTTCAGCGACAACTTTGTTTATGAAACAGCAAAAGAGTATCTTAAAGAATCAGCAAAAGCAATTCTTGATACTGACTTAGATTTAGAATCATGCTACTTAGCAAAAGCTTACATTGAGAAGTATTAAACCATAGCTGTGAGATTTCTCACAGCTTTTTTATTATAAAGGATTCCATTTATTAAATACTTTAAGTTGTTTTTCTAAGAATTCTTTATCTTTTAAAATTATATTAGCCTCTTTTTGATCTTCAACATCCAAAAGTTTTAAATCACATAAATTAATCATATCAATATAAATATTTCTAAAAATCTTAGCAGTATCTTTATCATAAGTTATTTCAATAAAATAATAAGATTTATTAAGCTTATTATTATGACATAAAGACCTTTTAACATTACACAATCTATTTCTTTCTCTCTTAGGAATATTTCTCCTAGAATTTTTAATAATAGCAACCTCAGGAGTAAATCAAGATCTAATCTTAGTAAGAAAATTTCTATAAGATACCTTAACTCAGTTATATGAATTATAGAAATCATAATAAGGGCTATTCTCTCTATATTTCTTCCATTTTTCTTTAAGTCTATCTCTATTATCATTTAATAATCATGGTAATACAGCTCTTTCAAAAGGAATATTCTTCTTAATTCTTAAGATAAAATTAGCATAAGTTGATTTCTTTCATTTATAAGAATCATAGAATGCTTTAGCTTCTTTATATTTGATTTTATGCATAATAATATAGTAAAATATAAAACTGATATTCGTCAAAAAGAATTCAAATGTGTTCTTCTTTTTTACTCATCACAATGTATGAAGTGCAAATAAGAACAGCTAAAATACCAGTTCTCAAATGTAGTTTAAAAAATAAAAAAACCTAAGCATCTCAATAAAGATCTTAGGTATAAGGACACTCAATTTGAGCCTTCATAATACTTCTAGCAAACGACAGCTCCTTTTGAGTCATATTAAAACGATCCAAACCATTTTTAAGAAGGAATTCATTAAACTTTTCATCAATAATATTTCTTCTTATTTCCCTCTGTTTTAATTTCTTAAGCGTAAGAAGCTTCTTCAT
>CAMJIH010000056.1 GCA_946405785.1 uncultured bacterium
GTTAATAATTAAAAATTATAATTAAATGAATTAAATACTATCAATCATGTCCTCTAATTCTTTTACTGCTTTTTCATTTTTTTCATTATCAGCTTTTTCTCTTGCTTTTAATAACTTTACTCCTTTTAATATTTTTTCTTTAACCTGTTTATTTTCCACAGTATCAATAGATTCAACCATGATTTTTGATATTTTATCTATAACATCTCAGTCTAATTCGTCTTCTTTTAAAAGAACTAGAATTGCATGTCAGAGCTCTCGATCTTCTCCTATAGCTTCTAATACCTTAATTAAGAATTCTTTGTTTCCCATTATATTGGATGTATAAAATAAAATCTCTATCTAAATTTTAACTATAATTTTTAATTTTGTCAAATTTTTGATGTTTTTTTCAATTCACTATTATAATAATATGATATAATCCACAAAAAAATCGCATTTAAACCAATATTTTCATAACGAAAAAATGGTTGAAAGAATAACCTTCAACCATTTCTACCACCTCATAGGATTACTACAAGATGATTAAGAGTGTATTTGCCAACATATGGTAAGTACTTGACGAAGCCAATGGTATCAACTGATACTTGTCTTTCCTACCCTTTGCTCTTGTTTTGATAAGAGCTCGAATATAGAAAGCACAGAATATAGCGCCACTAACCCCCTGGAGGAAGATATTAAAGATATTTCCGTGTACATAACCGAATATGATAGATGTGAGTGCTACAACTGTCAGTATTCCGTATGTTCTTGTTCGATTACTGATTTCAACAAATCTTGAAGCGAAACCAAGTAATGCGAAGAAAACCAAGAATGGAAGCCATCTAAATAACATTTCCTCTGCAACTGCACAGAACGGAATTAGGAACAGTGAGTTCGTAAATTCCGAAGTACTTGCTACATGCTGGCTGAAATGGGCACCTGATGCGTATAGTATAATACCAACACAAACAGTCCACAAGAAGTGGAGCCCCAATGTCACGAAATATGCCTTAATGATATGCATATTCATGAACTTAACCCAATACTTTAAACATTTCCTTTTCATAATTTTGTTTTTTATTAGTTTTGTTTTTATTTTTGTGACTATACTATATATATTTTTTTATAAATGTCAACTATTTTTGATTTTTTTATGGGGAAAATTTTTCAATAAAAAAAAGCTAGTTTTTCACTAGCTTTCATATATAGATTATAAATTTGCATAAGTAAGTTTAGATCATTTTGTACATCAATTTAACAATCATTTTGATTCTGCTACATTCCAATAATTCTCTTTTAGATTTTCTGACTTAGCTATATTCCATCATTCAGCTATTCATTTCATAACCATATATACATCACAGCTTACTATCATATTAGGATCTGTTGTTGTTCAAATCATTCTCTTCTCCAATGCTGTTTTCATATAAGGATACATTGAACTTGATTTACTCACATGAGTAAACTTAGAAGAAGTAGATTTTGATAACGGAATATTATATGCTTTTACAAGATGTTTAATTGCTTCAATAATTGTAACTTGAGAAGTTGGATTATTAGCTGTTGTTGTTTCAGTCTTTTCTTCTTTAACAGCTTGAACAGGTTGTTCAACTTTTTGTTCACTTACTTCAGTATTAGTTGTCTCAGCAGCTGGAGTATTTGTTACTTCAGGTACTATTTGCTCCCCTGTAAGAGTTTCTCAAGTTGAATAGATTGATTCTCAAGATAATGAGAAATTAATAACTGATCCAGTTGCTTCGAATAAGAAACCTGTATCTTCTTCATTTTCTTGATTGTTTCCAGACATTACTACTTCATCACCTTTAACACCATCAAAGAATGTTGAAATAGATTCTTTTAATTTATCTGCTGAGAATATCATTCAATATACTCCAATAAGCAATACAAGAAAGAAAAGAAGGAAATATATTGATGAGAATAAACTTTTTCTCCATAGATTAGCAGATTTAAAACATACTCCAATAAAGATAAGCATTGCTAATGCTCAAATTGTAAGAGCAATAAAATCTAATGAATCCCAGAATGCATATAATATTCCTCAAAGTCAAAATACAGCAATAAGGAATACTAAGAAACGATAAACTGGACTTCATTCTCTCAATGGCTTTCTTTTTGCACGATTAATTTTAGTCTTTATATATTCAATATTTGATTCTGAAATAGGTCTTTCAGTTCTAACTCTTCTGAATGATTCACTCTCCTCTACTGCAGCAGGTTCTTCTGCAACTGACTGAGCAACTACAGGTTCAGATACAACTCTTTCCTGCTCTATCTTCTCCTTTACTATTGGATAATTAATACCTTTTTCTTGTTTTTTATCTCAATCTCCTTTAAATGCACTAATTCAGAAAAAGAACAAAATAAAGAATATAAGGTTTATACATCCTAATGTATAAAAATGAGAGTCTTGCCATATTGCTCAAGCTATAAAAGCCTGTATAATAAAAAAATATGCAACAAGTGTCATAACCAAACCTTTTTTTACCATATTTTAATTAATATAAAGACTAAAAACACCTTTTTATTATTCATTTAATTAAGGTTTTCAAGAATAAAACAAAATTCTCTGATAACTATTAGTAATAGTATTCAAAATTAGAGATTTTTGTTTTATAATAGTTTTCTATCACATACGGTCCTCCATATATGCAAAAAATTCTGGATTAGTTTTCTTAGCATAGTTAACATTTATTTCTTCCGTTTTAGAAGCAGTTCCATTACAATATCTATCAACCATATCTTTAGTAATTCTAACTATTTTTCAATTTCTTTGTATAGTTGCTAATGTTTCACTTATTGTATGAGACCTACTCTTCAATAATGATCAAACATGGATTGCTCTATTAATATCACTATATTTTCATTTTCGTTCTTCGACATAAACACTTCCCGGTTCAAATGTTGAGCATCTCAAATATATTCAATCCCAGAAACTAGTTCATTCAATTTTATCTCAAATAAATAAAGTACTTCATCTAACGACATAATATGAATCTGGTCTTTTTGGTCATCATGAATATTCATAATATTTTCTTCATTTAATTGTAATATATTTTTCTCCCTTTTCATTCTCCTTAACACCTTTTAATTCAAATGTTCATTCTTCTTTTAAACGAACAACATCTTTAATATTAAAAGTCTTCCAATCAGGGATAGGAGCTTCTTTAGATCTAAGATTTTGTAATAATTCCTCATCTGTTCTAATTTTCCTTGGTCTTCATCTTTTCCTTTTAATCTCTCAACCTTCTTTAAGTTCAATCTCCTCCATATTTACGATAAATCAAATAAAATAGATATACAAAAGCCAATATATAAAAAAATTAATAAGAGTCAATAGAAACAAGAATTTTACTTGATATTACGAAAGCTAATACATATTATATAAGTACAAAAAAACAAAAACAGTAAAATAACATATAAATACAAAAGCTTATGAAACATCCAGCAGAAGTTACGTACCTAGCAATCCTTATCTTTATAGGATCAGCTATCGGTTTCATTTGTAGGTTTAACAACCTAAGTGATTATGCTCTCATTGGAGTATTCATCCTCTCCGTACTGTTCTCTTGTATCCATCTGTACAAAAATCGTCCTGAATGGATTCTCTATCCAGAAGTAGATTCAATCATACTAGATGAACGAACCTACAGACTTGAAGCCTGGAGATTATGGAAAAAGAACACATATATTAGAATGATATTTATGGTTCTTTCTTGCAGCTTGACTTATCTCCTTGGTCATATCATCAGGGAATATATTGAAAGTTTAAGCATTGAGCAAGTATTTGGAGATAAATTAGTTTTATTTATGGTAATTCTCATTTCAACACTTCTCTTAATTTGCGTCATCGTATTTCTAGGAAAAGAAAAAATACTATACGAACAAGATCTTTGGACAAAATCCTATATTCTAGAAAAATATGAAGAACGAATGCTAAGAGAAGAATTCATGGATGATAGTTATCTTGAATAATGACTGAGATTAAAACTATTAAGGGTATCGTATTTACGATACTCTTTTTAGTTCCGCATTTTCTCTTGAATTCTATAATAAATCTCCTATAGTATCTATTGTTATATTATTTTATTTCCTATATAACATTAAAA
>CAMJIH010000057.1 GCA_946405785.1 uncultured bacterium
AACTTTGTTATCAGTTATTTCTCTTGTAATATTATCCCATCGATTAATAACTTTTGAATCTACATCTTTAATATAATTAATATTTCTCAAATACTTTCGGATATATGGTAGTGATTCTAAATATCTTATCATAGTAGTTCCGACAGGGAGGAATATTTTTTTTTCTTCCTTTTTTTCTTTTACAAAGCTTCGTATATCATTAGGTATTATCATTGGTTCAAAATGTAGTTTTTGATTCTCAATATTCTCTTCGTAAACTGGTTTAAATGTTCAGAGTCCTACATGTAAACATAGATATTTTAGTTCTACATTTTTATCTTCGAGTTGTTTTATTAGTTCTGGTGTAAAGTGTAGAGAAGCTGTTGGAGCAGCAGCTGATCCAATTTCTTCAGCAAAGAATGTTTGATATCGTTGTTCTTTTTCTTTTTCATATTTTATGTATGGAGGAAGTGGCATCTCTCAAATTTTTTCTAGGAAAGAGAATATTGATTGATTTGATATTTCGAATAGTATTCAGTTTTCTGTAAATTCTTTGCTTTCAAGAATTGTATTATCTTTAAAAAATATTTTACTTCATGGTTTGAAGTTTTTACTATCAGAAACAAGGCATTCGAATGTGTGTTCTGTGATTATACGATAAACAAATATTTCTCATGAGTCGATTATAACTTCTTTTCAACTTTTCCTTATTATTTTCTCTCTTTGTAATGGAATCCTTGCTTTAAATACTTTTGTTCTATTTAGAAAAATAAGATAACTATCATTGATATCTTTTGGTAATTGAATGAAGGTTGAATGTTCTATTTTAGTTTTTCATCCCTTAGGAAAAATAACCATCATTTTTGCATTGTGTGCAGGAATTGATGGCTGTTGTGCAATAAGATTTTCTGGTAGATTGTACTCGTAGGAAGAGAGGAGTGAATCTTTATTAACCATACTTGATTTTTGTTCTAAATAGTGAGAAGAATCTTATATTTTTTAGTTTTAAAATCAATTATAGGAACAAAAAAACTTGGTGAATAACCAAGTTCTTTGTTTTATTTTTTTGTTTTTGTAGAACATTTTTTATGACTTTCAGTCTCTCTTTTCATTAACATATTATGAATATCCATCCTTGTTTTACTTGCGTTACAGAATTCATCTATACTAAGAACTAGTACTCATTTAATTCACTGGATAAGAGTTAATAATTCATATCCGTTTTCTGAGAGTTTTTTGATATATAGTTTTTCTTTTTCTTTGTTGAGTTTCTTTTCTGGAGCGAAGAAGTAACTTAATTCTTTTGGAGAACTATCTTTTTTATTTCAACTACCAATGCATAAATTATCAATTTTTTCTGTGTTTTGATCGTTTAAAAATATGAGATATTCACAAAAAGAATCCATATTTTTATCAATATTTTTTAATTTATACCAATGGAGGTATTTTAATGAAGCAACAACTTCTTCTTTAATATATCATGCAATATTTAAAGAATCTATTTGTTTACTTATATTCTTTAATAGTTCTTCGGTTTTAGTCATAGATCTTCTTCGTTCTTATAAAGTGTCTTATTTTCAAAGAGTTACTGTCTTTACATCAACATGTTTTTTTAGATAGTTTAATAGCATTTCATCATGAGTAACTAGAACAATTGTGTTACCAATTTGATTTGCTTTAATAAGAATATCTGCAATTTGAAGAGTATTTTCATGATCAAGATTTCCTGTTGGTTCATCTGCGATAATGAAGTCAGGAGCATGAATTAACGCTCTAGCCATTGCTACTTTTTGTTTTTCTCATCCACTAAGTTTTTTGATTTCTGTAGTTTCGATACTTGAAATATCAAGAAGATTATTTACTGCATCGTACTTTTTCTTGATAGTTGTAAGTGGCATAGAATCTAAAACAAGAGGATATATAATATTTTGTTTTGGTGTTAAACTGTTGATTAATTGGTAATCTTGGAAGATGATACCGATTTTTCTTCTGTATCTTTGGATTTCATCATCTCCAAATTCAGACATATCTTCCATCTTATAGTATAATGTTTTTTTATAAGGTTTAATTTGTCCTATAAGAAACTTCACAAGAGTAGATTTTCCTGTTCATGATTTTCCTGTGATAACAGTAAAATCTCATTTCTTTAAGTTGAAATTAAATTTTTTAAATAGTATTTTTTTACTTTCATCATATCCCCATGTCATATCATGGATCCAAATTAGAGGGATATTCCCGCTTTTTGCATCAGGCATTTTTACTTCTTCAATTTTTGTTTCTGTAGGCATAATAGTTTTGTTTGATTATTTAAAAGACTATTTTTTCTTACTGTAATTATATTCTAATAAAATCTAATTTACAAAATATTTACTGTGTTTAAATGTTTTGAGCTTGACAAATTTTTTGAGTATATATTATCACATACTATATAAATTTTTTCATAAAGTTACTTACTTTTTATGAGTTCTCAGAATAATGAATCTCTATATTTTTGTTTTAGTTCTTCTACTTGTTCTGTTTTCTTTTTCATGAATTTTTCTACATCCAATCCAAATTCTTCTAACATATTCTTTGCATAGGTTGCTCAGATATAATGTGGCATAATTACATAATCCATTCCCTTTTCATAGAGAGTAATTGCTTCTTTAATATGTGAAGCTACACATATAATAATTAGATTTGGATTCTTTTCTTTTAGAACTCCGATAAGTGCTAAGTTTACATCAATACTTGTAATTGTTGAAATAACCATTTTAGTTCATGTAAGATTAATCTCTTGTAAGAACTCGAGATCTAGAGCATCTCAGTATAAACAATCAATTCCTTTTGTATTAAGTTGATTTATTACTGATGGATGTTCATCAACAACTAAAATATTATATTTTTTTGTTTGGAAGTGCTTATAGAGTTCAGATCCTAATCTTCAGTATCAGAACATGATAATATCGTTTGGTATTCATAATTTTTCTTGGCTTTTTTTATTTAAACTTCATGGTACAAACCTTTGTAATTTTCATAGTTTTTTGAAAATTTGCATGTTATATGTAGTTGTATATCATGATATTAAGATACTTGTAATTCAAATTATTGTTATCATAGTTAATAAGTTTGGATCTTTTATCATTCAGCTAGATATTCACATTGTTATTAATATGAAGGAGAATTCACTCATTGGTATTTCAGAAATACCAGTTAAGAAATTGTTTCTTTTTATATGTCCTACTAATTTTAGTAGCCACATTATGAGTGCTGGTTTGAAGATTACAACGAGGAATAATCAAGCAGCAATAAATCATCGATTTAGATTTCAATTAAATGATAGATTTGATCATAAAAGTACAAAATAGATTACGATGAAAAAGTCTTTAAGAACCTTCATCCTACTTGTGATTTCAAATCTATATGGTGATGTAGCAAGTGTTATTCATGCAAATAATGCTCATATTTCCATTCAGAATCATAGCATTTCAAAACATGTTGCTACAATAAAACATCGACCTATTGAAAAGAGTAGTAGAAATTCATGAGATTCTGCTATCTTTTTTGTTATAGGTGGTAAAAAGTATTTTGATGAGATATATAATCAAATGACAATTCCTATAATTTTCATCAATAACAATCATGCTGTATGCAAGATACTTTCTCCTCATAGTGCAGAAAATGTTGCTACAATTGCCATAAATAGCATAACAAAAATATCTTGTGTAACTAGAATTCATACACAGAGTCTTCAATAGGTTGAATCTAATTCGTCTTTATCTCATAATAGTTTTAATACAACGATTGTTGAACTAAGGGCAGTTGCTGTACCTATGTATAATGATGTCATGATATCAAATCAGAAGAGAAGACTAACAACTCATCATACAATTGTACTTCATAATACTTGTAATATTCAGACAAGAATTGTTTTCGTTCCTAATCATTGGATAGTAGCAGGGCTTAATTCTGTTCAGATAATGAATAATAGGAAAACGATTCATACTTGAGAAAAACTATCTAAGAATTCATATTTATTAAAGAAATTAGGAAAAATAAATGCAATAATTGTTCATGCAAGTATATATGCGATAATTGTTGGTTGTTTTAA
>CAMJIH010000058.1 GCA_946405785.1 uncultured bacterium
CTATATGCTATTAAGATTCAAGTAAAAGGTTGACATTACTTAATTTTGTGACGATAAGTAATAATATTGACTATAAATTTAATATTATTATAAAGATTTTTAGTTTATTTCTGTGTGTTATTATGAAGGATAAAAAATTAGAGCATATTCACAATGTTATCCAAACTTGGATGCAAACCAGTTTATAAGAACATGTTATATGAATCTGAATTGAGATGAATGAATGGTTACTAATAAAATGTTTGCTGAATATATTGAACGCATAAGAGAACAAGCCTTCAAAAATTGATACGCAGAAGAAGATTTACAAACAATCATAGCTAATTGAAAAGAAATAGCTAAGAGTTTAGATAGTTTAGAAATTAATTTAGATTAAAATGATTTACGAGAAAAGTTTAAAATATAACTCTGAATTAATTAATCAAAAGATTATGGGGCCCAATCCATTGAAATTGGAAGAAGAACTTATGAATGATAATAAGATAGCATCATGATCTGTCGTTATGGATTTATGAAGTTGACAATGAATAACTTCAGTTTTTTTAGTAAAAGAATATTGATTCAAAGTATATGCGACTGATCTTTGGAGTGAGGCTGAAGAAAATAGAAAATTTTTTATAGAAATGTGATTAACAGAAGAAGAGATTATTCCTGTAAAAGCAGATGCTACAGATTTGAAATACGAAAAAGAATTCTTTGATGTTGTTGTAAGTACAGATTCTTATAATTATTTTTGAAGGGATAAAAATTATTTAGATGAAAAACTTCTTCCTTATGTAAAGAAATGATGATATATCTATATTGTAGTTCCATGAATGAAGAAAGATTGTCATGATAATCTTCCGAAAGAATTACTTCTTTCATGGACTCCAGAACAATTAGATTATATTCATGATATTGATTATTGGAAAGATATCCTATCTGCTTCAAAGGACTCTGAAATATTATCAATTAAAGAAATGGAGAGTAACGAAGAATGTTGGAATGATTGGATAAAATGTGATAATGAATATGCTCAAAGTGATAAGAAGGCAATTGATGCAGGTGCGTGTAAATATCTAAACTTTATTGCTATAGTACTTAGAAAAAATTAAATTTAAAAAAAATACTACGAAATCGAAGAGATCCATACTCACCTTCCAATTTGTTGCTGAAAACTTTAAAATACTCATTGGTGTTTAAATTGTTCAAATAAGTTTCTATCTTTAATAATAATATTTTCAGGCATAGGTATTAACTTTTCCTCATAACTCTCATCCTCTACTATCGAAGGTATGAAAAGTATTTAGGTATACTAAGAATAGAACGACAGAAACCTCTAAATAATTTCTAAACATCAATTTTCTTAAGACTTCTTCACTCTTTCAATTTTTCTCAGGATTTTATATATTCTTTAATTAAATTTTTATCACTATCTTTTAAGTGATTTTTGATACGCTTATAAATTCTATCTTTTTGTTTTGAATCTTTAATAGGTTTAAGATCAATATCTCATAAAGTAGAATAATACATATTAATAAAATTATCAATTTTATCATCACTCCATCATTTCTGTTTACAACGATATCTTAAGAAATCTAAATCAAGTAACCAAGACGTCATACCTACATAAGGAGCAACTCATACATCAACATTCCTAAGGAATTCTCATAATTCTTCAAAAATCTTTCCTATAGAATAAATAGATGCTCATTCTCAAACATGAGCCCTAAGTCCATATACAGGTTTAGAAGAATGATCTTCATTAATTTTTTCAGCATCACTTCAATAAAGATAATCTTTTTCAAATCGAACAACTCATTTACCTAAATTAAATACAAAGACTTCTCCTCTTAATAGCTTAATAACCTGACTAACATAAAAAGGACTGAAATCATTAAAATTTTTATTATTAATATTGTTTAAAGTCTTAGTAAGTAAATCAAGTGTAGCATTATAAACATTATCATATACCTCTGTATTTTCTCAAATAATCCTATAACGTTGCATAGCTTGTTGAAACAAATCGATATAACGATTATCCTCTAGTAAATAACTAACAAATTTTTTAAAATCATTTATCATATTTTCATTAGGATCAAAAATATTCTTTTTACTGGCTTTATAAGTAGCCAATGCTTTATGATAATCAGAAGTTTTTAATAATTCTATAAAAGGAACAATTGATTTATCGACATTATCAACAGTTAAAATAGAAAATAGCTCATCATATTTAGGGTTCCAATTCTTCTTTAAAGACTTTTCTTTAAAATAATTAATTACTTCTCACATGAATTAAAACAATGTAATAAAGCATTCTTATTATACCTATAATACCGAAATTTACAAAAATTTTATTCTTTTTATTATCAATAAAATTGTATTTTATTTTCTTAAAATATTCAAAGAAATAGCTTAAAAGACGAATTAAAAAATACCGGAGTAGTATATCACTCCTCTGCCATAGTCAGAGGAGCAGAATTACAGCTTTTTAATTTCATATTGTGATTTTGTCGGATTTTTATAATGTAATTTGTGTTAAGGACTATTTAACTAAAAAATTATAATTATGAAAAATTGAAAAACTCCTAATCCTAATACAATCCATCCTATAGCATGATATGATAAAGAAATATACGTAAAACCAACAATAACAAACAAAAATATTATTGTTTGAGACTTTACTTATATTGCTGACTCAGATTTTGAAAGTCATGTTACACATTTTTATGAATGGAATAATGATAAATTAATTATTTGAAAGTTTTGCCAAATTTGAGCATGAGTTGAATTCGTAATGAATTGAGCTAATCATCAAATGAATGCTGTTTCTACATTCCCTTTCTATACTTTAGAATGATGGGAACAAACTCCTCCTTCTACAGATGATTTACCGTTAAAATGAGATACCTTAATTTGAAATGATGTTTGGATTGGACAAAACGTAACCATACTACCATGAATTCATATCGGAGATTGAGCTATTATTTGAGCTAATAGTGTTGTTTCAAAAGATGTAGAACCATATACAATTGTAGCATGAAATCCTATTAAGGTAATAAGAAAAAGATTTGATGATGAATTAATACAATTATTGGAAGAGTTCAAATGGCGAGATAAATCAATAGAAGAAATTAATGAATTAATACCGATCCTAACATCTTCTGACTTAAACAAAGTAAAAGAACAATTAAAAAAGTAATTAAAAAAACTATTAAGAGTAGTATGGTATCACTCCCCTTCTAAAATACTAAAAAATTCTTACAATCATTGAAATTAGCTAAAATAAGCGAAATTTAAGATAAAGATAAAAGGAGCCAGATAAACTGAAACTCCTCCCATAATGTTTTTTAAACAGCACCTTGATATCTAGGGTATCGCATCCAACCAACAATGTCAATTTGAGAAATTTCTTTGCTGAATGCTGGATATGTTCTCACCTCGATATGTTCAGGCTTGTACTTAAAGCGAACAAGGATCGTATCGGAATCTACAAAAACATCCATCAGTTTCTTGTAACCACGATCAGAACCCATTTCGTCAACTCGGATGTTAGAAGCTTTAACCTCAACCAGATCAATATCATCTGTTGTTATGTTTGATAGCTCTGTATCTGCATCAACACAAAACGCAAGATATTTATTAGCTGATACCCATCCTTTAAATGCAATTTTTACTCTCATAAATTGTCCTTTCTTTTAATAGTTTGTATTTGTTTATATCGACTACAATATATACATTTATTGCAATAATGTCAATATTAAATAGTCAGACAGAAAAGCATATTTCCCAATCACTCGTATGCAACAAATTTTATAAACAAGCAATAAATTATAGCGCAAAACATGGTGCTAACAAAAAGTTATCTAGTTAAAAATTCTAGTTAATTATAAAGAAAATAGTTAAGCTC
>CAMJIH010000059.1 GCA_946405785.1 uncultured bacterium
TGGATTTCAACCTAATTCTTTATATACATCATATGCCCACTCATTAAGATACTTGCTATATGTCTCTGATTTTAAGCTATAAGTCATTGATAATGCAAATAAAGAGAAAGCATTTCACGTTTGTTTTTCTTGAATATCGCTAGGAATTTCTCAACTTCCATATTTAGCAGCTACTTCATACATTGGAATTAAGATATTTAATAACTCTTTAAAATATCCATCAGACAAATCTACGTATTGAATTGTTTCTTCAATTCTTTCTTTTAACTTATATTTTTCATCGTTGGCATTAAGATTTTTCTTAAGCAATTCCAAACTAGATTTATATTCTTTATCTGCATTAGCTTGTAATTCCATAGCCTTATTAAGTACATCTATAACAGCTTTAGGATCTTCTGATTTTCCAATTTCATTGGTATTTATATATGATTCAATAGATCCTGATAAGTTTTCTAATGTTCTTTCATAATTTTCTTCTAATTTTAATAAGTCAGTTAAGTGAGAGTTATCATTTTTCGTAAGTTTTTTAATTTTTTCTACTAATCCTGCATAAGTGTCATCAGAATAATCTACACCTGTTCCAAAGAACATATTATATATATACTTATCATCATTAATTAAATTTTCTTGTTTTACTGGATCAATTTCAAAATAGTCAGTTTTTGGGAATCTAATAACAACGTTTATTCCTTGGTATGCTTGTAATCATTTAGTATAATTAATAACTATTCTATCACTTGATACTTTTACTTCTCAGTTGAAGTTATCAGCTGTTGATGTTCTACCATTAACTGTAATTAACACATCTTCAGTTCTTAATTCTGGATATGATTTAGGGAAGATAATTTCAGCTGTTACATTTTTAATTTTTGCATCAAATCCATCTGGAACAATATCCCAATATAATTGGTTTTCTCCTCTATTTGAATAATCATTAATTAATCAATAGATACTATAAAGAATAGAATAATTTTTTACTCAACTTACATATTTCTTTTCATCTCAGATTTTAATATAGATTCCTGTACCGTCTGTAGTTGCTACATATGATTCTCATGCAACATCAATATTATCTATAAGTAATCCATATGTTTTATCTGACACTTCAAAACTTAAAGGAAGTGATCTAATAATACCATGTTTTTGTTTGTTAAAATATGTTGTAAGATTTTCAAGAACATCAATTGTTCCATCTTCTGCAATCTTAGCTACAATATTCATATTTCTATATTCATATTCTGTAGATCCTTTAGATGCAGTTGTAGAACTTGAAGTAGAGAATTCTCCTGAATTAGTTCCATACGAATAACTTCTTTGAAGCATTGTTATTACTTCTCATCTTGTCACAAAAGTATTTGTTGGATCTCAATAATCTCTCAAAATTCCGTAGTCTTGTAATGCTCTTAAATGACCAGCATAATATGGAGATGATCCTTCATAAGCATTTCACCATAATAATCTTGATAGGATTGTACCAAATTGAGCCATAGTTAAATTACCATAAGGATTGAATGTTGTTGCATTTTGTCCCATAAGTCCTAATTGGCATGATTTTTGTACATAAGGAATAAGATCTTCTACAATATCTTGATCATAAAATGTACAACTCTTAGAGAAATCTGGAGTCCTTCCAAGTGCATTAATTGAAAATTTTACAATCATTTTAGCTGCAGCTTGTCTAGTAATAGGTTCATTCAATCTTGCTTGTTCCATTGGTAATGTTGTAATTCAGTAGCTATATGCCCATCTATAAGCATTTGCTAAATCTGATGAAACGTTACTATCGGCATTTACGAATAATCCGACTAGGAACAAGAGAGAACATGCGAATAATGCATAAATCTTTTTCATGGTATATAGTATAGATATAAAAGTTTTATTACTCCCGTAATAAAATTCTACAAAATAATTATATATCATTTTTTTAATATGTCAATTATTTGCGTTTTTTATTTTACTTTATCATAAATTGAAAGAATTTTATGTCATAAAGTAGCTTTAATTCCTTTATTTATAAATCATAAAATATTTTATCAAAAATTTATTTGACAAACATATATTTTTTCTTATAGAGTTAGATGTTTACAAAAATATTTCTAAAAAAATGACTAGAATTGTATTTCATATTGATGTAAATTCTGCATTTCTTTCTTGGACCGCCAAGCAAGTTTTAGAAATGTGATATAAAACCGATATTAGAGGTATTGTTTCTGTTGTTTGAGTTGAAGAAACAAGAAAATGATTTGTATTAGCAGCATCTCAACCAGCAAAGAAACTCTGAATAAAAACAACTATGAGACTTACTGATGCTAGAAGAATCTATCCATGAGTTAAAGTTGCACCACCTGATTATAATTATTATAAAAAATGTTCTGATGAGATGATGGATATTTTGAAAAAGAAGTTCAAATTATTTCAACAATATTCTATTGATGAATGTTTTGTTGAATATACCGAAGATATGCAACAACAATTTTGAGATCCTGTTAATGTAGCAAATGAAATAAGAGAATATATTTCTAAAAAATGTTGATTTACTGTAAATATAGGGATAGGAAATAATAAATTTCTTGCTAAAATGGCATCAGATTTTGAAAAGCCTAATAAAACGCACACATTATACCAGAATGAAATAGAAGAGAAGCTTTGGCCATTAGAGATATGAGATTTATTTGGATGTTGAAGAGAGACTGAACCAAAATTGAGGAAGATGGGAATCCTTAGCATTTGAGATCTTGCTAGAATGGATAGAGCTACACTAAAGGCTAGATTATGAAATCAATGAACCATTCTCCATGATTTTTCTCATTGAATTGATGATAGTAAGGTTGAAGATAAATATAATGATAGAAAATGTATTTGAGCTTCGTCTATCACAAAGATTGATACAAAAGACAGAGACTATATTCTTAGTTTCTATGAATGATTCGCTGCAGAATTAGCAATATCATTAAAAGACAGAGCACTTGCATGAGATATCATTACTGTTCATGTTAGATACCTTGATTTTTCTACGAAATCACATCAACGTAAACTTAATAATTCAATTAATACCCCCGAAGAAATTTATAATTATGCAAGAGATTTATTTGATGAATTATGGAATAAAGAAGAAGTTAATTTAGTAGGATTAAGCATTGGTTGATTAAAAGATGATAGATTTATACAACAATGATTATTTTAAAAAAGGTGATCAGATATGACCACCAATTAAAGTTGTTAGTTACTTCAGCCTTAAAAGAGATACTTATAGGCCGCAAGAATAAGGAACGCAAGTACAATTGATCCGACAAGACTAAGAACTGCTCCGATGGCATATCCCATTCGAACCTCTTTTCTTTCCTCTTCTGATTTACACTTACTAAGTGCATACTGAAGATAATAATCAATTCCTTGCACGTCAGGACAAAAATGTCCATACGGGAAGTAATAATCTGGCATAGGCAATAAAATTTATGGTTATTAATTATACATTATTGCTATAAGCATTCTAAAATTGTTATTCAATATTGCAAGATAAAAATATTTCAAATGTTCTTCTTGTTTTCATGTATTATATCATTACATATTAACTATGTTTATTTTTCTATTTTTTTGTAATGCAAAATATTCTTGTATGTACATATGATGAACAATTATTACCAGAAAAAAAGACTCCTGAAGCTATTGCTTGGGATATTAGAACTGCAACAGATTTTACACTACAACCATGAGAATTAAAACT
>CAMJIH010000060.1 GCA_946405785.1 uncultured bacterium
GGCGCTAATGTATTTGCCGACACAATCGTAGCCGCTGTAGAATTTGTGAACACTTACGGCCTGGACTGTCGAAAGATCACTTCAAGCCACGGTTTCTCTTCCGGCCAAACCGTCACTGGCGATCAAAATACGGTGCTATATTCAGACCAATAAATTTAAAAGATTTAGGAGCCTCTTTCATAAAGGGGCTCTTTTTTAATGTTTAACATAAAAAATAATGATAAATAGAATATAAAATGATAACGTGTTAATATATCAATACTATGTTGGTAATACGTAATTTAACCAAGATTTATAAACCTCAAAAGAGTCAAGAAATAGTGGCCCTGAATAAGCTTAATATTAACTTTGGTGATAAAGGACTTGTTTTTGTTTTAGGAAAGTCTGGCTGTGGTAAGTCAACACTTTTAAACATGATTGGTGGATTGGACTATCCAACCTCAGGTGAAATAATCATTGAAGGAAAATCGTCGAGTACTTTTAGTAAATCTGACTTTGACAATTATAGAAATACTTATATTGGTTTTGTTTTCCAAGAACACAACTTATTAAATGATTTTAATGTCGAACAGAACATCTTGCTTGCTACTGAACTACAAGGTAAGCCAAGAGATAAAAATATGGTGTCCCAATTGTTGAAGGATGTTGATTTAGAAGGCTATGAAAATAGAAAGATTGATACCCTCTCCGGAGGACAAAAGCAACGTGTTACAATCGCTAGGGCACTAATTAAGAACCCTAAAATCATTTTGGCAGATGAGCCTACTGGCGCGCTTGATTCGAAAAATGGCAAAGATGTGCTCAATCAGCTAAAAAGATTGAGCAAGGAAAAACTTGTTATAGTTGTGAGCCACGATAGGGAATCTGCTGAAAAATATGCTGATCGTATCATCGAATTAAGTGATGGAATAGTAACTAAAGATTCTAATAATAATAATGCAAAGTATTCTTCTGAAAATAGTGATGAATTCAAGGGTTTTATTAAATCTAAAATGCCTTTATTAAAATCGCTAAGAATGGGCTTTTCTATATTCCGCAAGAAACCATTCAAACTATCTTTTACTGTGTTGCTTTCTTCGGTTGCTTTTGCGTTATTTGGGGTTGCTTCATGTTTTGTGCTCTATGATTCTGCTGTAACAAGAAATGATGCTTTGGTCAAATTAAAAGCAGATAGTGAATTGTTTGTTAAAAAAGCCGAAGTGAATGTGACATACAATTTATATTCAAATTACGAAAACAAAGTTATCGAGCATAAGAGTGATGTTTTAAGCCGAGAAAGAAAAATTAGCCAAAGTGAAATTGATAAGTTAAATTCAAATTCAAAATTAGGTCATGACTACATTGGCGTTTATAGTAATGGAATGTCTAATTTCTACGTGCCGTTTGATGGTGGTTACGCTTCACCAAACAAATCTTTGCTATATTCTTTTTCTTGCTTCAGTGGATTTGCCGAATCGAATAACGAATACATGTTAAGAAATGGCTTTACTCTTGTTTCTGGTTCTTATCCTGAAACGGCAAATGAAATAGCAATAAGTAATTATCATGCTGATCTAATTCTTAATTATTACAAGTCTTCTAATCTATACCATTCTTATGATGAATTAATTGGTCTAAAGTTAAAAATCCAAATTGATAATAGTGTGTTAGAGCTTGATGATACACTTTTCACAATTAAAGGAATTTACGATGTAGGTCAAATTGATAAATCGTATTTTGATAAATATTTGAGTACTAATGAAGAAAAAGTGATTGATGAAACAAAAAGCGACAGCTTTGCAACCTATATGAAAGGTTCTTATAAGCTATTGTCTTTTGTAAGCGATAAGTTTTATGAAAAGTATTTCTTAGTGTTCGATAAGGAACCAGAGAGTTTAGTTGTCGTTAACGATACTTCTTTTTCTGGAGTAAAAATGGGTAAAGAACCAATTGATAATGTTTTAAGAAGTGCTGAAGAATCTTTTGTTACAACCAAGTTCAACAAACCGGAGAATTACATTTTCTACAACATTAATAGAGAAAACATTCCTTTTAAAGAGCCAGATTTCAATGAAGCATATCTTTTTGGCCCATATTATAAGTACGAGCATTATTCCAAAATCAAAAACAAAATCGCAGACATTTTTTCTATTATTGAAGAGTGCAAAAATATGAATACTGATTTAGATTTGGATACATCGTTCCAGGATAAAGATTTCAAGAATATTTTTGACACAATATCAAGAATCGCTGAAAACACCGATGATTTAGGCGTCATAGAAAAAATGCTTTCTAATGAGAAATACAAAAGTGTTTTGAGTGTAATTGCAAACGAGCATTTCCCTGAATGCTATAGGAGAGTTTACATTACATCTTATTTAACAAAACTTGTTGAATATAATGAAATTGGTAACTTTGGCTATGAAGCATTTGATTCAAATTCTGGTTCTGTAGAATGGGAGACTTTTTCAAGAATTTTAGAAGGAGATAGAACTAACAAAGAGATTTTTGATGATGCTGAAAGTATTATAAAAAACAATGATTCATTAAGAACTTTTTCCGATAGAATTGTTCAATACGAAACAATTAAAAACAATCCCTTTATCTTTAAAAACAATCGCTCACTTGAAAACGCATTTAAACAAATAGATTTGAAAATACAAAATGGTATTGGATTAGAAATCACTCCATTAGAGTGGAATGATTTATCTTCTTTATACTTGGCGAGCGCTGACGCATATATAAGTAGTAATTCTTTATTTGTTGAATATCTTCCTTTGTGTTTTAGAAGTGGCTTAATAGCATTTGATTCTAGAGCTGAAATCTTAGAATTTGAAAAGGATATTTCTTTCCCAGAAAAGCTTTATTACAAAAACTACGAAGGCAGATCAGGTGAAATAAGGGTATTAGGGTATTATTATCCGTGTGAAGGTGATTATAAATATCCGAGCAAAAACTATTTTGTTAACGAATCCTTCGCTACTTCAATAGGCCACAAACCAGGCAATGTTTACTATTACGATTTTGTCGTCGATTATCAACAAGATAATAATGCCAAATATGATATGGTTATTACCAAAAGTAGCTTCAGTATTAATCAAATCCATGAAATAACTAAAAAAGAAAAAGGCTATTCTCTCTATTTTACAAACGAATCATTGGTATCTATTGAACGCTTTGTTTCAAGCTTCTCTATGCTGAATAAAGTATTTTTGGGCATCGGGGCATTTGTTGGCATTTTCGCTGTTGCTTTACTTATTAATTTCATTTCTAATTCGATTTCATTAAAGAAGAAAGAAATAGGCATAATAAGAGGTCTTGGCGGTAGAAGTTCAAATATTTTTGAAATATTTTCTTTTGAATCATTGGTGGTTGGTGCTTTCTCTGGCATCGTTGCTTCAACTCTAACTCTAATTGCTTGTGTTGTATTTAATCGTTTCACTGGCGATTATCTTAATTTGAAAGTTTTAAACTTCACCTATATGAATTTCTTGATAGTTTTTGTTTTGAGCGTTGCTGTATCCTTTATTGCATCATTATTCCCAATTCTTGCTAATAACAAAAAAGCACCAGTCGATCTGCTCCGATAAGCAATCCGAAAACATCAAGAGTTATGTTTTATGGTCTATCCAAAACCATTTAACACATTTATCGCTGACATGCGCTTGTAGCTCAGTTGGATAGAGCAACAGCCTTCTAAGCT
>CAMJIH010000061.1 GCA_946405785.1 uncultured bacterium
CAAACAAAAAATGCCAAATATGCTTATCGATACTGTATCAGAATATGATGATGCAAAAAAGAAATATCTATTAGATCTTTGGGAAAAGATTGTGTTATCTATGGCAAATGAAATTGATCATAGAAAGCTTCTCATATTTCTTTGAAAAGCATGAATTATCGATATCGATGAAGAAAAAAAGCAAATTGTAATTTGAGCTGCAAATGATTTTTCTTTAACAAATATTAAAAGGAATCTTTCTAAACCATTAAAAGAAGCTGTTGAACAATGTTATAATTCTCAATATTGAGTTAAATTTGTTGCATATGAAGCTTTTAGTAATTCCAATCATGAATTGTTGTCTGATTTAAGAAAGCTTCTTAATATTCAAGATGAACCAGTTAAAAATGGACCAGATGTTAGATTAGAAACTGGATTAAGAAAAGAATTATCTAATTATTTTTGAATATTATTTGAACCAAGATATCGTTTTGATACTTTTGTTGCATGATCTAATAATCAACTAGCTTTTTCTGCAGCAAAAGCTGTTGCAGAGAATCCATGAAACGAACATAATCCATTATTCCTATATGGTAATGTTTGACTTTGAAAAACACATCTTATGCAGGCTGTAGGTAATGAAATAATGGAAAGATTCCCTGATAAAGTTGTAATCTATCTTCCTGCAACTAAATTGTTAGATGAAATAGTAAGTGCAATCAACTGACATACAATGCCTCAGTTAAAAAAGAAATTTGAACAAGTTGATGTTTTACTTGTTGATGATATCCAATTTTTAGCTAGAGCTGAAAAAACACAAGAAATATTTCATGATTTATTTAATGACTTTCATTCAAAGAATAAACAAGTTATTATTTCAGGAGATCGTCCTCCAAGAGAATTAACTCAAATTACTCCAAGATTACAAAGTAGGTTCTCTTACTGACTTGTTGTTGATATTCAGGCTCCTGATTATGAAACAAGAATTGCTATTCTAGAATCTAAGCTTCAATCAAAGAATATTTATATTGATAGAGAGTATCTTTCAATTATAGCTGAACATGTAAAAAGTAATGTAAGAGAATTAGAATGAGCTTTAAATTCTCTTGTAACAAGAAGTAAACTTATGTGATGAGAAATAACAGAGGATCTTGTTTATGATTGTTTAAAATCTTTGGGATATTCTATTTGAGAGTCTAGGAATCCAATAATTGCTTGACCTGTTACTAACACAAAAAACTATGAAACATTAGTTGAAAATGTGGCAACATATTATGATGTATCAGTAGCTGATATTAAGTGAAATTCAAGAAAACATCAAATATCAGTTGCAAGACAGATGTTAATGTATATGGCAAGAGTTCATTTTAATTGGCAATTTGAGAGAATCTGAGATTATTTTTGAAAAAACTATGCCACAGTAATTTATGCTGTAGATACAGTAGAAAAGACATTGAAAACAGATAAACAACTTATGGAAGATTATAGAATTTTCGCTGATTGGTTACAACAATAGTAATAAAATTTTATATAAAAAATGGAGTAGTTTAGAAAAACTTACTACTCCTTTTTTTTAAAATCTTCGAGCATACTCTGTCGTTGTAAGGATTAACTCATCTCCAGAATAGTATTTAACCTTATATTCTTCATCTCTTTTGAAAAATTCAAGGATACTAAGTGAAGCAGGAAGTAAAGTAATCTCAATTCTATCAATTTGTTGATTCTTACTACCCTGAAAACCTTTGCAATACTTCCAAAAATCATAGATTTTGACTCCCATGAATAGGTTAAAGGTGAGATCCTTCGCAATGCGATGAGTAATGTCGTTTACCTGTTGTGGCGAGTATCCACATAATGATTGCAATTTTTCTAATGCCTCAGTTAGGAATACTCTTCTTCTGTGTATTCTTGTAGATCTTGAAAAGACCTTTCTGAATACTTTGTACTGTAATTCTGATGCTTTATTTTTCTTCATACTTTTTGTATTTGTTTTTTCTTAATATACATAAGAGTAAAATTAAATTCAAGAATTTTTTTTAAATTTAGTCGATGAAATTGATTTTTATTAAAAAAATCGCTGATTTTTTGATAAAAATAGCGCTTTTGGTTACAATTAAATGGAGATATTATTTATATAAAAAATACTAATGGTTAAAGCAGAAAAATCCGAATTAAAAATTTCTATTGATGAGCTATTTTCATTATACGAGCTAGTTCTTAGCTGACATTTTTGATTTAATCGATTCCCGGAATGAATTAGCTCTACCTCAAATTATATTAGTATTAAGCAAAAGCTTAAGTTAAAGTGTTATTTATGAATTAAGAAGGTTGAGAAAAAATGAATTTTTTTCAGAGATATATTGATGCACAATTGAGAGAATCTTTTTGAATATGATTATAATAAGTTTAACCAACAATATAAAAAAGCTCTAGATTTCCTTGAAAAAGAATTAAAACTATGAGATAAAAAGTATTGATTCGAAGTTAGTATTGTTTCTGAATGTGTAAAATGAGAATGAATAGGTTTTACATGAACTATTATGTCATTACTAATTTCTTGAATCTATTATTTGGAAAAACGTTTAACAATTGATCAATTATCAGATTATCCTAAGTTCCAGAACTCAAAGACATTTAAAGAGATATATCAATTAGCTCACCAAGGAACAATAATAGCTAAATATTGAAATGTTGGATCTTCATTCTATTCTACATTAGTTCAATGATCTCATCCATATGTATACATAACTGATTCAAAAGATGGATTAGATTATAAGTTGGTTCCTAATAGTGTTGAATATGGTAAGGATGTTAGTGAATTATTCCACGCTGAAGATTATCCAATGAAAACACTTCCTTTTTGTTGGGCTTTAGTTTATACAGGACAAAAATCGGATTCTTCATTTGCTGTATGACAGAAGAAATTCTTAGAATACTCAAATTTAGAATATCAAAAATGGTTTAATTCTCTTGAGATCTCAGAAATTGATAGTCAATTAAAGAAATGATTAGAGCATACTAATTATTATGAGACAAAGATAAAGAATCTAAACAATATGAGTATTAATATACTAAGTATTTTCGAAAAGATTTATAAAAAATGAGCAAAGAATAGATATATCCACGGTTTAATTGGGTTAATGAATCTTATTAATACTCTTTATAACGATATAGAACAAGACTTTGATATTACTAAGGATTTTCAAAATGCTTGTATAAAAAACTGAGTACCAATTGATACTTTCTGATTCTCTCCTGTTTATACAAATAAGTACTGAGGAAATTATCTTGTTATCTTTGAAGATGATAGTGATTTGGAAGTATTGGAAACTGTAATAGAAAGTATGAAGAATAATTATCCAGAAATCAATATTCGTGAGACTTATGACTTTGATACTCCAGCTTATGAATGATTGGTTATTGAACAAGATATTACTCAAAATATAGGAAAAGAATCAGATGATGATTTATATGTTTTAATTAATGGTAAAAACGAACAAAAGTTTGTTTCTTATACAGATATTAAACCTAAAGAGCA
>CAMJIH010000062.1 GCA_946405785.1 uncultured bacterium
TATATTCCAAAATGAGTTAAATTAGATCAGCCTTTGCAAGCATATTTTCGTATGAATACTTTTTTGTGATGACAGTTTGAGCACACAATAATTATTTTAGAAGATGAATCTGAAGCTCAGTATATTGAAGGATGTTCTGCTCCTAAATATAATCAGTTATCTCTTCATGCATGATGTGTTGAAATCTATGTTTGAAAGTGAGCTAAAATGAGATATTCTTCAGTAGAGAACTGGTCAACTAATACTTATAATTTAAATACAAAAAGAGCTATTGTTGATGATAATTGAATAATGGAGTGGGTTTGATGAAATCTATGATCAGGAGCAACAATGTTATATCCTTGTTCTATTCTTCAATGAGATTGATCAAAATCTGATAATCTTTCTGTAGTAATGGCTTCTACATGACAAGATCAAGATGTGTGAGCTAAAGTTATTCATTTATGAAAAAATACTTCTTCTAATATTGTTTCTAAATCTATTTCATTGAATTGATGAATTAATACTTATAGATGAATAGTTAAGGTTTGAAAGAATGCTGAAAATGCAGTATGTGCAGTTAATTGTGATGCTTTAATATTAGATGAAAATTCTGTAAGTAAAACGATACCATTAATAGATTGTAATAATGCTTCTGCTTTGATTTCACATGAAGCATCAGCTGGTAAAGTTGATGAAAATCAGGTTTTTTATTTAATGAGTAGAGGAATTCCTCGTGAAAAAGCTATGTCTTTGCTTGTTAATTGATTCGTATCTTCAGTTATTAGGCAGTTGCCTTTAGAATATGCTGGTGAATTAAATCGTTTAATAGAGTTGGAAATGGAAGGAAGTGTTTGATAGTTTTTTGGGAAATAATCTTGCAATTTTTGGTTATTTTAGTAGCCTTTATGTGTGAATATAATATTTATATTATATATTAATTGATGAAAAATTTGGAAATGTATATCAATGGTGAGTTTTGTAAGAGTTCTGGTTGAAAATGGATTGATAACTTAAATCCTTCTACAGAAGAAGTTATTAGTCGTCAACCAGATGGTACCATTGAAGATGTTAATCGTGCTTTGGATGCTGCTCGTGATGCACAAAAAGCTTGGGGTGCAATGCCATCTATTGAACGTGCGTGATATCTTTTGAAAATAGCTCAAGGTATTAAGAATCGTGAAGAAGATTTCATTAATATTTTGATGCGTGAACAATGAAAAAATCGTAAGTGGGCTGAAATTGAAGTTGGAGCTACAATTAGCTATTTTGAATATATGGCTACTTTTGCTCGTCATATTGAAGGTGAAGTAATTCCTTCAGATCGTCCAAATGAAACTATTATTCTAAAGAGAAAACCAATTTGAGTTGTTGCTGGAATATTGCCTTGGAATTTCCCTTTCTTTCTTATAGCTCGTAAAGCTTGAGCAGCTCTTATTGCTGGTTGTACTATTGTTATTAAACCTAGTCAATTAACTCCAGAAAACTGTGTAGAATTTGCTAAAGTTATACATGAAGCTGGTCTTCCTGCATGAGTTATTAATGTTGTAACAGGTAAATGAACAGTTATTGGAAATGAAATGGCTTGAAGTCCTAAAGTTGATATTGTTAGTGTTACTGGTTCTGTTGCTGCAGGTGAGAGTATTATGGCAGCAGCTGCTAAAAATATTACTAAAGTGTCTTTGGAACTTTGATGAAAAGCTCCTGCAATTGTATTAAATGATGCTGATTTAGAACGTACTGCTCAATGGATTGTTGACAGTCGTATTGGTAATAATGGTCAGATTTGTAACAATGCTGAACGTGTATATGTTCAAAGAGATATTAAAAAGGCATTCACAAAAATCCTTGTTGAAAAAATGGCTGCTGTAAGAGTATGAGATCCTTGTAAAGATCCTACTGTTGATATGTGACCACTTGTTGAACAACGTGCATTAGAAAGCGTTTCAGAAAAAGTTGAACGTGCTATTAAACAAGGTGCTAAGTTACTTTGTGGATGACGTCGTGTTGGAGATAAATGATATTTTTATGAGGCTACAGTACTTGATCATTGTACTCAAGATATGGATATTATTCATGAAGAGACTTTTGGTCCTGTAATCCCATTAGTTGAATTTAATGATGTTGATGAAGCTATTGCTTATGCAAATGATTGTGATTATGGTTTAGCTTCTTCTGTTTTCACTAAGGATTTGAATCTTGCAACAAAAGTTTGTCGTGAGTTAGAATTTGGTGAAACTTATATTAATCGTGAACATTTTGAAGCTATCCAATGATATCATGCATGAGTAAAGAAATCTGGTATTTGAGGTGCTGATTGAAAGCATGGAGTTAGTGAATACCTTGTTACTCATGTGGTATATCTTGATACTTATGATGATATGTAGAATCTTTTACTAAGATAAATTAAATATTTAATAAGATGCAAATTGAACAACAACCAGAACTTCGTGTGTTCTTGGCTGATATTGTAGACAAACAGACTCCAAAGGATATTCTTGATGATAGAATGAGAGAATTAGAGAATTTGGTTAATACTTATTGAGGTGTTGTTGTTCTCCAAAAATATCAAAAGAAAGATTTTCCTGATCATAAAACTTATGTTTGAAAAGGTAAGCTTGAGGAAATAATCTCTGATATGTTACGTTTATGAGCTAATCTATTAATTATAGGTAATGCTTTAAAACCTTCTCAGATTTATCAAATTAATGAGAGATTGCGTGAAGTAAGTGAAGAGAATAATCTGAAAGATAAGATGGAAGCATGGGATAGAATTGATTTGATTCTTAAAATCTTTGAAAAACATGCTACATGATGAGAAGCTAGATTACAGATAGAACTTGCTGCTATTAAGCATATGTGACCAAGAATTTATTGAATGTGAATGGAGCTTTCTAGACAGTGATGAAGTTCTTGAAGTTCATGATGAGCAACGAGAGGTATTTGAGAAACAAATACTGAAAGAATGAAAAGGCATTTGAAAGAAAAAGTTATGAAGATTGAAAAAAAACTTGTTGAGTATACACAGATGAGAAAACTTCATCGTGATGCTAGGAAAAAGAAATGAATGCCTACAGTTGGAATTGTTTGATATACTAATGCTTGAAAATCTTCGTTGCTTAATGCTATGACGAAGAAATGAGTATTAGCTGAGAATAAGTTATTTGCAACGCTATGAACTAATGTTTGAAAGTGTTATCTTATAACTGATCCAACGACTTGATTGTGAAAAGAAATATTGTTGAATGATACGATATGATTTATTAGAGACTTGCCTCCAAAATTAATTAAATCGTTTTCATCAACATTAGAGGATAGTATTGAATCAGATTTGTTGTTACATGTTATTGATTCAAGTGATCCGTTTGTTTGAGAAAGAATTGATGTGGTTCATCAAGTATTGGAAGATATATGAGCAAATCAAAATAAGATTCTTGTCTTTAATAAAATTGATCTTGTTGATGAGAAAAAAATAGAGGAGTTAAAGCAAGA
>CAMJIH010000063.1 GCA_946405785.1 uncultured bacterium
ATCTTATCGATATTTTCTCCTCATTTTCCGATAACTTCCTTAATCTTTTCAGGATTAATCTTGAATACGTGAATTTTAGGAGCATATTCTTTAACTCCATTTCTAGGAGCAGGAATAGTTTCAAGCATAAATCACATAATCTCTTTATATCCTTCAGAAGCTCTATCAATAGTTTCATGAACGATATTAATTGGTAATCCCTTTAATTTAGTATCCAATTGGATAGCTGTAATACCATCTTTAGTTCCAGCTACTTTAAAGTCCATATCTCATGTAAAATCTTCTGTAGCCATAAGATCATTAAGAACTAAGTGCTTAGTGATATTACCAGCTTCATCAGATTCAGTCATAAGTCCCATAGCAATACCAGCAACTGGCTTCTTGATAGGTACTCATGCATCCATAAGAGCTAATGTTGATCCACAAACTGATCCCATACTTGTTGATCCTCCTGATCCTAAACATTCAGAAACAACTCTGATTGTATATGGGAATTCTTCTTTTGGTGGAATCATATTTTCAAGAGCTTTTTCAGCTAATCTTCCGTGTCCGATTTCTCTTCTTCCTGTACTTCTCATAGCTTTTGCTTCACCTGTTGAGAATGGTGGGAAGTTGTAGTGATGGAAATATCTTCTTTGAACATCATCATGTTCCATATCATCTAATACTAAGTATTCTGTAGGTCCTCAAAGAGTTACAGTTGATAATACTTGAGTATCTCATCTCCAGAATAATCCAGATCCATGAACTCTTGGAAGGTTATTAATTTCACAATATAGAGGTCTAATATCTTTAATTTCTCTATCATCAACTCTCTTACCAGTTGAAAGAGTTCTTTCTCTGATAAAATGTTTTACAACATTAAATACTCCCATCTTAACTTTACTCTCTGTAAAGTCTTCAGCTTCTTCTGTTTCAGCTTTTTCAGCAGCAGCTTCTAAACATTCTTTTTCGTATTGAGAGAATAAATCATTAAAAGGAACTTTTGTGTGTCCAGCCATAGCTTCAAGCTTGTCTTCAGTAAGAATACTTTCAACGAAAGCTATAGTTTTATCAGTTGGTTTATTGAAAGTTACTTCTTTTTGTTGAATATCTAATGTCTTTAAGAATTCTAATTGAAGATCACATGCTTCATTAATAACTTTTTGTCCTAAAGTGAAAGCTTCTTTCATTAAATCATCAGGGAATTCTAATCCTTCACATTCAATCATGTTAATAGAATCTCTTTTACCTGCAACAAGAAGATTTAATTGAGATTTTTCTAATTGTTCATTTGATGGGTTGATAACAAATTCGCCGTCAACATATCCAATTTGAGCAGCTCCTACAGGTCCATCAAATGGAAGACCAGCAGCCATAATTGAAACAGAAGCTCAGATAATATCCATAACTCCTAATCCAATAGTATGATCTAATGCTAATGGTGTTACACTAATAACAACATCATTAATCATTCCTTTAGGGAACATAGGTCTTAATGCTCTATCTGTTAATCTAGCATAAAGAATAGCTTGATCAGAAGGTTTTCATTCTCTTCTTCTATAAACAGCTCCTCAGATTCTTCCAGCAGCTGAATAACTTTCTCTCATATCAATCATAAGAGGAAGAAAATCTGTACCTTCTTTAGGATTTTTTTCCATAACTGTAGAATAGAGAATTACATTTTCTCCAAACTGCATTCTAACACTCGCATCAGCTTGTACAGCAAGTTTTCACATTTCGAAAGAAATATCTCTTCCTTGCCATGTTGTTGATAGACGATCTGTTTTTACATCTCTTTTTACAACCATTGTTTTTTTGTAAAATATAAAAGCATTAAAGACTTCCCTTAACACTTTTACGAGATAGATTAAATCAATAGAGAATTAATAACTTTCTTTTGATTTAATCCACCTTCTCGTGAAAAAGGGAAATCATAACATAGAAATTATAATGTTTTTTTTAGATTATTCAACAAATATTTATTTAGATAAAATCTTGAAACTTCACATTAAAATGCTATCATTTTTGTAATTTTATTTTATGTAAATAGCAATTATGAAAAAAATAGCATTATTGTGAATCTTTTTAATGTGAGGTATTATCCTTTCTGGATGTAACAATACAGATGAAGTTACACCACAAGATAATGGTGATAAAACAGCACATGAGAACAATCTTATTATCGAATGAGTAACACCAACGGATAATATTCCATGGGAATCTAGAGATGGTTATTTAGTAGCAAGAGAAATTTTTGAAGATCATAGTGATGTTGTTTCATTTGCACCATGAACATGGGAAAGTAATTTCGAATCAGAAAATGATTATCTTCCATGAAATACTATTTATTTTAAATGAGAAGTTGAAGGTATAGATGCTGCAGCATGAACTCATTATTATGATGCAGTAGCTATTGATGAATTAAAAGTTATTGCGTATCCTACAAAGGAAGAAGTACTAGAATTAACAGGAAGATACAATTATTGTGAAACAGATAGTGATTGTGTTGATTTTTATCCAGGATGTCCATTAGGATGTTCTACTCCTGTAAACAAGGAATATAAAGATATCTTCTCAAAAATTACAGAAAATTTTAGAAGTAAAAATGAACCTCAATGTGAATATAAATGTATAGCTCCTGTAAAAATTACTTGTGAAAATTATAAATGTACAGCAGTTTATGAAGAAAATAATACAACTGAAAAAAGTGATTTATCTAAAGCAGAAATCCAAGAAGCAAATGCTATCTTCTCTAAATAATTAAGAATTTCTATATTTAAAAAATCCTAGTTTTATTCACTAGGATTTTTTGATTCCATATTTTTTAAATGATTTGCTAAATTTTTATAGATATGTTTAGGTTTATTCCTTTCTTTAATATCTCATAATACCCAATCCATAGCAACTTGAAGTAATTCTCAGACTATTTTTCCTGGTTTAAGATTAAAATGTTCCATAATATCTTTACCATTTACAGCCAAATCTTTAGTAGTAAATTGTCATTCTTCATCATTTATTCTTACTAAAAGATCTTTTAGAAACCATGAATCACTTAAGTCACTAGCATTCTGTAATGGATTATACATTCATAATCTATCAGCAATGTTAATATCTAACAAATTATTAACTCTTTCAAATCAATTTTCAGAAAGCATTTTTCTTAATTTTTTCTCCCAGTTTTGTGGATTAGCTTGTAATATTTCTCAAGGAGTATGATGTTCTTGAATATACCATTCAATCTCTTCTATTTCTTTATGAGAGAATCCTAATTTTCAAAAATCTTCTTTAGCAAGAACAGCAGATGAAATCCTATGATTTAATGGACCAGCTAAAAGTTCTCTTACTTCTTCTCTTGATAAATCTTTTTTATATTCAGCATATTGACCCACTTTTCATACATCATGATAAAGCATAGAGAATCTTACTAAATAATTGCTATTTATCTGTTGTAAATGATAAAGAGCCAAAAGAATATGAGTATA
>CAMJIH010000064.1 GCA_946405785.1 uncultured bacterium
GAAGCTTGAACATATTTTGCTATTGGTGCATGAGCAGATAATTCAGAGCTTATTATTAACAATATGAATGTAGATGATTTATCTGCAATGTATAATATTGCAAGTAAAATATGAATAAATTTTAAGATATTGGATAAGCATTCAATTAGAGTTGATTCATATAATAAAGCAAATTATAAAGCTACAAAACTAGAAGTAAGAATCTTCCCAGGATTCCCTAGTGATCTACAATCAATATTTGGAGCATTAGCAACTCAATTTGATTGAATAACAAAGATATTTGAAACACTTTATGAGTGACGTTTCTGATATCTTAATGAACTAGAAAATCTTTGATGAAAAATAGAGATTCTTAACCCTCATGAAGCATTGGTTATCGGTAAAACAAGACTTGAATGATGATATGTTTCAAGTACAGATCTGAGATGAGGATGAGCAATGGTATTAGCATGAATTATGGCTAAAGGCACAACAAATATTATGCATGAAGAAATTATTGCTAGAGGATATGCTGATATTGTAAATAAGTTAAGAAAGATCGGTGTTAAAATCGAAATCGAGTAAATGAAGAATTGATAATATATTGACATATTTTAGAAAATACATATAAGTATAGTGTGCTTTATATGTATTTTTTGTTGTATGTCATTTAATGCTAATAGAATTAGTAATACAATAAGAATACCAGATAGGCTGTTGCAAACCTGATTAACAACAACAGCTGATATTTTTGATACTCTGTCATCTTTTCCTAAAGATATAAGAGATATTATAAAATATACATCAGATGAGATAAAAGAAGTATTCAAAAATGCAGTAAAGAAATGAAAATGGTATCAAAGATTATGAAATACAATTATTAGTCCTTTTGTAGCAACATGAGCTATAATTGAAGGAGCAGTAAGAAGTGTTGTAACTCCAACAACTAACTTGGTGAAAAATACTTATAGTACATGAAGAAATTTTCTAAGTAATACTTTTAAATCTACTTTCTGAAGTGTTTTTTCTAAGAAACCACTTTCTGATTTTAAATATGAAAGTATTAAAACAGCTAACGTAATTAAAAAAGATAATAATTTTATTTTTAAATGGTGGTCTTCACGTAAAGTTTTTAAAAATACACCAAGAAATACAGAAAGACCTGTTGAACCTGAAAGAACACCAGATCCTGAACCAGATTACATCGATAACTATGAACGACGACAAAGGCCTAGCAGACCAACTCGTAATACATGAAATAATCCGTGAAATCAACCAGAGAATGTTGAATGAGGAGCTCATCATATTTGAGTAGAAAGAGCGAAAAATATTCTGAATGATAGTCCTTGTTGAAGGATTATTATTGATAGATTATGTAGAGATCATCCTGAGTTCTGAATTATTTTTGATAATACGACATGTGATTGAAGATGAAATGAGAATAATACAATAACAGTTTGAACCTTAATGCCACGTGGAAGTTCAGGGATGGCTCCATTTAATCGAGTGGCTAAAAATAGAGAAAAACAAATAAAACATATTTTGTTACATGAATTAGCTCATTGTACATTGTATTCGCATACAAATGAAATTCCATGATTAAGTGAAGGATATAATATTGTAAAACATTATCTAGAAGCTAATGCTAGAGAATGAAAGACATTATCCATATTATCTCATAGTAGCGTATATGAAACAATTGATGTAAAAGCGATGGAAGATTGTGTTGAAATGATAGCTTTGGCTATGAATGGAAATTGAGAGCTTGCTAACAGATATCTTAAGCTACTAACAGATGATGAATATAGTGCATTTAGAGCTAATAATAGATTGGTAAAAATATCTAGAGCAGATGCTAATAAATTGAGAACTGCTCTTGAAAATGTAAGAACGTATTATCTAAATAATCCATAAAATTTACAAAATAAAAAATAGGATATCACACTCTAGATATCCTATTTTTCGTATTTAAAGATAACTTAGAATTTTACATCGTCATCATCTTCTTCAGCTGCAGGAGCTTCTTCTTTAGCTTCAGCTGCTCTTGAAATTCTATTTGGATCTTCTTTAGCGAAATCTACTTTAATAGGTCTTCCCCAAAGTTCTTGTCAATCCATTTCAGCTTTTGCTTTAGCTGCATCATCAGCATTAGCAAATTCTACGAATCCAAATCCTTTACTCCTAGGAGGTTTTGTAGTTTGATCAAGATTAACTCTTGCGAATACAACTTCTCCATACTTTGAGAATTCAGTTTTGAGATCATTACCTCTCATTTTCCAGTTTAATCAACCCACGAATAATTTTGTTTGGCTGATTATCATTTCTTCTGCCATTTAAACGTAAGAATAATAAATTAAATAGTAGTCGATTTACGACTTAAAAAAGAACATAAGATTATTTTTTTAAATTACAACTTTTTTTCGATTTATTTTGTAAAAATTTGCTTTACATTTTTTTCTGAGTATAATAAGTATGAGTTTTATTTATAAGAAAATGATATGGCTGATATTAATCCAACAGCTGCAAATAATTCAGCAAACCAAGTATCATCTACAAATCAAGCTAGTGAAGCTAAAAAGCCACTGTTCTGAGGCTCACAAGAAGTTTTTGATAATCTAGAAAAATTTGAAAGAATTTCTAACCCGACAGATGATAATTTTGACTTTGATTTTTCAGATATTACATCTGAACAAAATAATGAAGAGAAAAAAGATGAATGAGAATCATTTGATGTTTCATTAGATACTCCTTCAGATACTCCTTCTGATGCAGCACAGGATCTATCTAATGTAAACTATGATGCAGCATGAGATTTTGATTTTAGTAGTGTTGGAAATGATGAACAAGAAACCGTTGCTTCAGATGCAGCAGAAACAACAGTTGATTTAGATATACCAGCTGAAGAACCAAAAGAGGAGTCTTCAGATAATTGAGATTTTAATCTTGATGTAGATATTCCTTCAGATAATAAAGCAGAAGAAACAACAGATAATGCTGATGATATTGCAAATTTTGATTTCAATGAATCATCAGATGTAGCAGAAAATAATGAAACTCAAGAAACTCAAGAAACTCAAGATCCAATGGATATTCCATTTGATACACCTGATTCAACAACTGAAGAAAAATGAGAATCAGATAATGATATCCAAAATTTTGATGTTGATTTAGATACTCCAAATAATGAAGAGACGACAGAAACTACAGATAATGAAGAATGAGATTCTCCAATTGACGTAGTTCCTACTGATGATAATGTAACTACTGA
>CAMJIH010000065.1 GCA_946405785.1 uncultured bacterium
GAAATAAAAACTAAAGAACACCTACATTTAGATTTTGATGCTAATGTTTCTTATCTTAATTTTATTGAATGATGTAAGGATGAAAAAGAAATATTAGATTTCCCTTTAAGATATAGTACTAAAAATAACGATGATATCGAATTTCTTCATACAATATTTAGTCTATACCCTGCTAATTTTTGGTTAGAAGATAACATGGAGGTATTTGAGGCTATAGATATAGTAAGAGTTGCTATTCTTAGTTGATTATCCTCTTTCTTTACTGACAAAAGAATATTAAAAGAGATATTATATCTACTTAGATGAGATTATATAAAGACATACAAAGATATTGGTATTAATGTAGATGATATTAGAGAACTTAGGGGTAATGAGGAGTATTTTAATATTATAGATAAATATAATAATTCTGATGAATGAGATTGGTGGCGTTATGAAAACAAAGATATCCTCAATAATGAAGAATACGATGAAGATATAAATATTTTTTACACAATGTTAGATAACTTTTGATATGAAGAAGATGTAGAAGAAAACGATAGTTTACTATATGTTATATACTGTATATTATTCCTAAAATCAGATTTGTATCTAACTTATATTCCATCAAAATCCTGATTTATGTTATCCGTTGTAGATGAAAAACAATTACATCTATACATGATAAATTGATCTTATGTATTAAATCTTAGTACTATCATATTAAACATATACAAATGAATCAATATTAAGGGATTAGAGAATTATAGTTCATTATCTAAAATAATAGAAGATCAATCATGGAAAAAATTATTTCAGGATCTTAAAAATGATTCACAATATAAAAATAAAGTTACATTTACGATTGATACCAGGGATAATAAGCCATTATTTATGTCGTCTAAATGGAAAGAAGAAGATATGAACAGATATAAAGAAATTGAAGAAATGATATGAGAGAATTGAAGTATTGAAAAGAAAATGAATCATTGAAAGTGGAGTTCTATAGCTATAAAAAAACAATACTTATATTGAAATAAAGCTAGGTAAGAACAGTTATTAAATCAGATTAAAACATTGAATTTGTGATCTTTAATATTAAAGTTTAAGTATCCTCATAAAACAGTATGAGGGGTTTTACAAGGCCTTTCTTTCGACCTTATTGGATAAGGAAAAGAACTAACCCAATCATAGATGGAGTTAGAAAAGGCAAGAGAATTACTTTGACCTAAATACTCTAATCTTACAGATGAGCAAATTCAAGAAATTGAGATGCTATTTAGAGCTGTATGTAGGTTTATGATAAGAAAACACCTCAAAAAGAGTAATTAGGTTAACAATAGAATGCCCATTATGGGCATTTTAATATCGTTAAAACTTAATATAAAAGTAAAACTTGTAATAAAATCACAAAATCCTATATTTAAAACAGCATATTTAATTCTTTTATTGGGTTTTACAAATGACAAAAAGCAAAAAGAATAGTTGATCTAATTTAGAATATGATTTTCTAAATAAAAAAATTATTACCACAAAAAAAGTAAAAGAAGAGAATACAAACACACAGAAGAAATGAATTATTTATGCAAGAGTATCAACTGAAGAACAAAGAGATAAATGAAATGGTATCAATTGACAGATAATTGATTGTGAAAATCGAGCAAAGTATAACAATACAGAAATAGTAAAAATATTTAAAGATGAAGCAATCTCATGAACAAACTTAAATAGAAAAGAATTTGTTGAAGCTTTGGAATATGTGGAAGAGGTAAATAAATATAAACACGAAATTGATTTTTTCATTTGTTCTAGTACTTCAAGATTTTCCAGAAATAAAGATTTATGAAAAAATATGGAATTAATTTGAAGGCTAAATAATGTATGAGTTCAGCTTGTTGCTGTTTGAAATTGATGAATTCAAGAATTAGAGAGTGAAACATGATATCTACAATTTGGTATGCAATCGATAATGGACGCTTTAGAGGCAATGAGATGAGGAACGAGAGTAAGATACTGAATTAAATGAAAATTATCTGAGTGATATCGGCCATTTTCATGAGTTCCAGCATGATACAAAAGAATTGTACAGAGAATTGGTTGAAGAGAATTAAAATTACTAGTTCCTGATGAAATTATGTTTCCGATTTTAAAAGAATGATTAGAGCAATTTGCATTGTGAAAGCTTACAACAAAAATGGAGTTGTTTGAGTTCTTAGAAGAAAGATGATTTAGATCAAATAGCAAAGTTAATAAAACCGGTAAATTCTACATTTGAGATATAGATAAGTTGCTTACAATCGAAAAGCTAATCTTTTACGTTTGAAAGATTTATAGTCCTAAATATTTAGATGAACCTGTTGAATGAAAGCATCAGCCTCTGATAGACTATGACATCTTCGATAAATTAATGAGAAAACTTCACAACAAATGAGTTGATTATAAGAAAAGAAAATACGATACTAATTCTGAAGAATACCCACTTACAAGAATATTACTTTGTCCTGAATGTCATAAATGAATGACTAAATGGAAATCAAAATCACACACATGAGATTATCATCATTACTATTGATGCAATACAAAATGATGTATATCATACAGGATTTCGTTACCAAGAGAAACTGTACATGAAGCAATAAAAAATAGGCTTAATGAAATTGCTCTAAGCAGTGATTTAAGACCTTATTTTGATGAAATTTTTAATGATGAAATTAAGGCAAGACAATGAGATGTTAAGAAAATTAACGATACTAAAAAATTAGAGATTCAAGAATGTGAAAAAGAAATGAGAAAAATAGAGAAATTATTGGATAAAGTTACAAATGAAGAATTATTTGAAAAGAAACAAAATCAATGGGCAGAGTTAAATGAAAAAAGAATTCAATTAGAATATTCTATGGAAGATACAAATTTTGATAATTCAGAATTAATGAAAGCATATAATGATGCAAAAGTTGCCTTATTTAATCCTGGTTTGTTATGGGAGATTTGAGATGCCGAGATGAAGCAGTTATTAATTAGGGTTTGTTTTTGAGGTAAAATCTACTATTCGAAAAAACAGGGATGTCAAACCCCTGAAATTTCCAGTATCTACCTATATTTTAAAGGGCTAAAAGACCCTAAATTATCCGTACCTGGA
>CAMJIH010000066.1 GCA_946405785.1 uncultured bacterium
AAGGAAATCTCTTAAAAGAACAAAATCATTATAAGTATAACTACCACAGTTACGGAAAATATCAGTAAGATTGGTATCAATACTTGTAACATAATTACCATAAGAAAGAAGTCATTTACACATATCTCTTTTGTATGTGGGATTTGTGCTTAAGGCATTAAAATAAGTTGTAATTTCGTTAGTTGAACCACCTAAATCATAAAGGTAAAAACGATCTAAGAAATTTCTAACATATGATTTACAAACAAAAGAACTGCTACTTTTTGTTGTTGTACATTCAAGTCCAAAAAGATTCTTTAAAGAAGATCCTCATAAAGAAAACAATGGAGGATTCTTTTTAATTTCATAATTATTAGCCAATGGTGTAACAAGTACAGTTTGGAAAAACTTCATCATGTAAGCATCAATGAATCTTTCTTTGTTTTGTCATTGAGCAAATTCATTTAAAGTATTAATAGAAATATTTGTTTTTCTTGGTAATGTTAACCCATCTTTTTCTAAAAGCACATCTTCACTAATAATGTTTCAATTAGCAATATTTAAGTATCCATTTAATAAAATTCATTTTAATCCTGGAACAGAAGCTACTTGTTGTACTTTATTATTGTAATTTACTTCAGCTTGAGATATAGTGTTAGTATCTTTCTTCTCAAGAAGATAAATAGAAGAAAAATATCCTGAAGTCATCATAAGAAATGAAGCAACAAGAGAAACTATTCAAGCAGAAAGTGCTACTCAATATTTGAATAATGTTCTATGAATCCATCCATAGTAACGAATAATTTTTACCTGTTCTTTGTTATAAAATATTGATTCTTGCATGGTATATTTCAAAATAAATAATCCAATCTAATTATACGTAGAAATAAAGAAAAAATCAAATTTCGAGGATTATTTTTTGCTTTTAAAATGTTAAAAAAAGAGAATGAATTTTTCATCATTCTCTTCATATTATTTTGATAATATTCTTAATTAAAGATATCTAATTTCTCAATAGATTCAGCAATACTATTGAAGTTCTCTGTACCATTAGTGATAACAACATTTTTACCTTGAGCTTTTAAATCATTAGCAATTTCTTCAAAAACTCATTGAATAACTGTTGATAAGTTATTCTTCCATCTTGTATATCCTTCAGGATTTTGGGTTTTCCTATTAGCAAGTGCTACTTTGAAGTCACCCCACATCATCTTTAATCCTAATGCTTTCATGATTCCTTGAACGATAAAATTCAAAGATCCAAAGAATGCATTCATAAAGCTATCAAAAACATATCCAACTCTATCATCTTGCATATAGATAGCAACAGTATTGTCTTGAACAGCTAACATACTTTCTTCGAAAGCAGGAACAATACCAGGAACAACTTTAGCTGGAGTTGTGTTTTCGTTTACTCCCAATGGAACAAAGTATTCTGCTCCATATTGTTCTTTGAAGTGAATCACTAGCTTTTTAGCAGCTCTTTCCACTGATTCGTTAAGTAATGGAGTTAATTCAGACATGATAATAGTGTTAAAATATAAATTAAGAAGCAATTCTTAAACTGCTATCCTTAGTTTTTGGTTTTTCAAAGAATTCAATAGCTTCAGCTAATTCTTTTTTATTTTTAGCATATTCATGAATATCTACACCTTTTTGGTATGCTTCACAAGCTTGAACAATAGCTTTAGCTCCAGCTTGAGTTCCTTTTGGATGAGCGTGACATCCGGCACCCATAGTAGTGATGAAATCAGTAGTTCCCATTAAATCGATAAATGGTTTAAGAAGAACAGGATTTAATCCACCAGAAATGATAGGACAACACATCTTAAGTCCTCTCCATGAATCATCTCTAAGAACTTCTTCAAGATCATCATCTCTTTGTACTAAATCGATGAAATCTTTATCAGTTTCAGGAATAGTTCCCCAAGATTGTTCAAAGAAATGTCCTTCTTTCTTCATAAATCTAATACCTTCTGCAGCTGTAATATCTTCAGCTTTATCACCAGCCATTTTACCAACACCAGCAGTTCCAGTATGGATTCCACTAGCACCAGCTAATCTAGCAAATTTTGAAAGAACTAATACTGAATATCCAATAGGATTTTCAGGTCTAGTATATGCTCCATGTCCAGCTCTGTGGAAATGGATAAATACATCAGGATATCTTCTTCTGAGGGTTTGAACAGCCATCCAACCAGCAGTAGTTCCATCGATTAGGAATGCGTAAGAACCTGGTTCAAATCCAGCGTTTCTAATCATTTCACATCTTTCAATCATAGTATCATAATCAGAAGCAGAAACGTTAAAAGAGTGAACTTTTTTATGTCCAGTTTCTTTTACTGCTTTATCCATAGCTTCTTTTACATGTTTAACCATCTTGTCATAAGGACAGAAATCTTGGTTAGCTTGTGGTTCATCGTTCTTTACGAAGTCTCCTCAACCTACCCAGAAATCATAACAAACTTCAGCATATTCAGCAGAAGTTAATCCCATCTTAGGTTTAATAATAGTTCCAAGAATAGGTCTTCCATGAACATCTAAGTAATTTCTCATATCTTCAAGAGTATAACTAGGTCCATCATATTGTTCTAGCATAGCAGCAGGGAACCATACATCAAGAAGTTTTAATGCAGATACTTCTTTCATTCCAAAGATATTACCTGCGATATACGTCATAATATTTTGTACGTTACCACCTCTATCAAAAAGTCTCCAAGGGAAAGCAATCCATACAAGTTCTTTTTCTTCATCAAGCTTATATACAAGAGCATTCATTTCTCTAGAGAAAGCTGTTTCTGTTTGTACAAGGAAGTTAGTACCTGTAGAAGATTCTGCAGCAACTTCACATGCAGCTTGAAGAATGTTTAGGTTCTTTCCTGGTTTTAAATGATAGACTGCTAACATATATTCTCCATTTTTAGGATTAGCAAGATCTAAATTTACATATGCTAGTTGATGATCATTCAAGCTAGCAAGTAGGCTGTTTGTTTTTGTCATGTATTTATTTATATAAGAATAAAATATTAATACAAAATAATGATATTCATAAAATTTTTTTTTGCAAGAAACTAAGATTTTTATGAAAGATAAGGGGATT
>CAMJIH010000067.1 GCA_946405785.1 uncultured bacterium
AAGATTTTTAAGATATCTTCTTCTGTAATTTCTTTTTCATTCTCATAGATAGGAGTCTTTAATCTTTGAGAAGTATAATAAATAGCATTGATTGTAAAATCTCTTCTTTGATAATCCAAGAGCAAATCATCACTCCAGAAAATCTCTTCAGGATGACGGAAATCTCAGTATCCTGTTTCAGCACGTAATGGAGTTAATTCATATTTAAGATTTCAATTGGTTTGATTTTGAGGGATAAGTGTTATTGTTCAGAATTTTTCTGTCATAAAATGAGATAATCCTTCTTTGTTAATTGATTCATAAAGTTCCATTGGATTTCATGACATAGTGAAATCTACGTCTTCAGGATTAGTTGTTAATCATAGCAAAATATCTCTTATTGATCAACCAACAAGAAAAAAATTAGAAGTATTAATTTTACTTTTTAAAAAACTGAAGTGTTGTTTTAATATTTTTAACTCTCAAAACTTAAAAATCATATTTTTGTATTGAAATCTCAGGTAAAATTACTATACTACTTCTCGTTGCTCTTGTTATAGGGAGGGCGTGTAGCTTAGTTGGTAGAGCAGATCCCTCTTAAGGATAAGGTCGTGGGTTCGAATCCCACCCCGCCCATAGCTTACGCAACTATAGTTATTAGCTTGTTAAATGCAATGTTAATCGCTTAAGCTACATATGTAGCTTTTTTGTTTTATTCAGAAATTATTAGCTATGGCTATTAGAAATATTGCTATCATTGCGCATGTTGATCACTGAAAAACATCACTAGTTGATCAATTACTTAAACAATCTTGAACTCTAAAGAAGATGGAAGATCAAGATTTAATTATGGATAGCAATGATCAAGAAAGAGAGAGAGGAATAACAATCTATTCAAAAAATACAGCTATCGAATACAAAGGTGAGAGAATCAATATCGTAGATACACCAGGACATGCTGATTTTTGAAGTGAAGTTGAAAGAGTTTTAAGAATGGTTGATAGTGTTATTCTTGTTGTTGATGCTTATGAAGGTCCTATGCCTCAAACAAAATTTGTCCTTAAAAAAGCATTAGAGTTAGGGATAAAACCAATGGTAGTTATTAATAAAATTGACAAACCAGCTGCTAGACCTAATTGGGTAATAGATCAACTTTTTGATTTATTTATCCTTCTTTGAGCTACTGATGAACAAGCAGATTTTCCTGTAATTTATGCTAGTGCTAAACAAGGATATGCTGTTAAGAATCTTGAAGATGAGAAAAAAGATTTAACGCCATTATTTGATGAAATTCTTTCTTTTGTACCTGTTGCTAAAGATTATTCAGATAAACCATTCCGTATGCAAATTGCTAATCTTGGATATGATGATTACCTAGGAAGACTTTGAATTTGACGTGTATATGAAGGTACTGTAAAAGAAGGGACGCAAGTAACTGTAATTTGAAACGATTGAGAAAAAAGAAACTGAAAAATAGCTAAAGTATTTACAACATTAGGACTTCAAAGAATAGAAACAGAAGAAGCTCAATGTTGAGATATTATTACTATTAGTTGAATTCCAAATATCTTTGTATGAGAAACTGTTTGAATCTGAGATTTTGAAGCATTACCAAGTATTGCTATTGATGAACCAACATTAAGTATGGAATTCTTAGTAAATGATTCTCCATTTGCTTGAAAGGAATGAAAATATATGACAACAAGAAATATGGCAGAAAGATTAGAGAAAGAAGTTGAAACAAATGTTGGATTAAAAGTATCAAATAAAGATGGTAAATTTATTGTATCTTGAAGATGAGAACTCCATCTATGAGTATTAATTGAATCTATTCGTAGAGAAGGATGGGAATTACAAGTTTGAGCTCCTCAAGTAATCTATAAAGAAGAAAATGGTCAAAAAATGGAGCCTATGGAAACATTAGTTGTTAGTGTCGAAGATGATCTTTCTTGAACAATTATCGACATGCTTGCTCCTCGTAAAGGATTAATGCAAAATATGAATTCAGAAAACTGATTAACAACTATGGAATTCTTAATCCCTACAAGAGGACTTTTAGGTTTCCGTTGAGAATTTATTTTGGTTACTAAATGAGAAGGTATTATGTATTCAGCTTTCTCTCATTATGAACCATATAAATGAGAAATCCAAAAAAGACAAGTTGGATCTATGATATCATCAGCTACTTGAACAGCTATGATGTATTGAATCTTTAAATTACAGGAAAGAGGACCTATTTTTGTTGATCCAGCTCAACCAATTTATGAAGGAATGATTGTGTGAGAACATTTAAAATGATGAGATATGACAGTTAATCTAACAATCAATAAACAGATGAACAATGTTCGTAATTCTTGAAATGATGAAGCTATGAGAATAGATCCAATCGTTCATTTTACACTAGAACAAGCTATGGGATATATTTGACTTGATGAATTAGTTGAAATTACACCAAAAGCTATTAGAATGAGAAAAAAATACCTTACAGAAGCATCTAGAACTATAGCAAGAAAACAAGGTTTATTATAGTTTTATATTCATTTTCTATAAATGAAGCCGTTTAATCAATTCATTATCTCTAACTATTCTTGGGATCCTGAAAGCTTAACAGCTTCATTTTGTTATTCTTTTGATAATGAAGAACAATTTATAGAAAAAATAGATTTTACACCATTAAAAAATAAAGAAAACTTTCTAATTATAAGAAATAATGAAGAAGAAATATCTCAAATATTATCTCATCTTCATATTGCACTTTGAGTAAGTTACTATAAGTTATTTCCAACAAAAGAAATTATTGTAAAATCATCTTATTTAACAGAAAATCAGAAATCATTTTGGAATACTTTTTATCTTAAATGATTATGAGAATTCTTTTATAGAAACCAGCTTGATCCAAGATGATTAGCTAATTTTGTTTCGACAGAAGATGCTCCAAAGTTTGATAAAAAAATATCTTTATCGGCTAATAAATCATTGGTATTATTCTGAGGTTGAAAAGATTCTCTTGTTACTGTAGAATTATTAAA
>CAMJIH010000068.1 GCA_946405785.1 uncultured bacterium
ATCTGCATCATTCATATCAGCCAATGTATATTCTCTATATATTCAACTTCTTGTGTTGTGTTTTGTTCTAAGAGAAGATTTAGCTATATAAAATCAAACAGGAAGTTTTAACTTATCTCGTTCATTACAGAACAACATTCATCAAATCATTGTTGGATCTCCTTTAACCTCTATTCATGGATTCATAGCTCTTATTACTTTTAATAAAGCTTCCATTCCATCTCTTTCACTTAATGCATTAATCTTTCATGAATAAATTAAGTCTAAATACTTTTTTATATCTGAATTTGATTCTACGATTCATTCAGTTTTAAATCATCAATCTACAAGAATCTTATAGATTTCATCTTTTGCTGTATAAGTGTTATGTTGTAACACATTTTGTTGATTTAATTTTTCGAAATTTTCATGGTTTTTCATAGTTAAATTATATCACATATAAAATCATACTTTTTATTGTATGTCAATAATGTTATAATAATTATTTATTACAAATTCAATATCAAATTTTAGTTTTTTGTATCAAAAAATCTTTTTCTTATTCCTATTGAAATTTTTTGATATATTGATAGTTTTTCTTGTAGAAATATAAGATTTTTTATTTTTTACACATACGTTATGAACGATAATTGCATCTTTTGTAAAATTGTTAATCACGATATTCCTTCTCAAAAAATATGGGAAAATGAAGAATTTTATGCTTTCTTAGATCTTAATCCTAACTGTAAATGACAATCGCTTATTATTCCTAAGAAGCATTATGATTCCGATCTTTTTAATGTTAAAGATGAATGATTTTATGGACGTTATTTAGCAGCAGCACAAGAAGTTGTTGATCTTTTGAAAAAAAGTTTAGGTGTAGTTAGAGTTTGAATGATTATGGAAGGTATGGGTGTTAATCATCTTCATATCAAACTTTATCCTATGTGGAATCTAAATCATGAATGGACTCCTATAGAAGAAAGAGAAAATGTATTCTATGAAAGTTATCCAGGATTCTTAACAACAAAAATGTGAAAAACATTAACTCAAGAAGAATTAGCTAATATTGCTAAAGAAATTCTTTGAAATTAATATTTCTTATTTTTTAATATAAGGGGTTTTAGGCCCCTTTTTTCATACATTTTTTCAACATCTAAGGGTATTGACAATAACCCTCAATATCAATATAGTATTTGTCGTTTTATGTACCATTTTACATTAATGGAACGTATTGAAAAACACTCTTCTTGAAAGAATTGATGATTAAAAAAACTATGAACTAGTATTGCTCTTGTTTGACTTCTACTAACTCAAAATCCTCAAGAAGCTCACTCACAAGACGTTACTACACAACAAATACCAGAAGAAATTCTTAATAATGATAGTACTATCACAGGAGATTTTACTCCTGAACTTATAGGAAAAATCTGACGTTGGGTATGAAAAACATTTTTCCCATATCCTGAAGTTCTAAAAAGAGATAGTGATGGGAAAGAACATATCTGCATCAACTGAAATAATTATTATAACATTTATTCTCTATTTTGAGAAGAGTTTTCATGACTTTGATATTGATGGTTATGAAACTATTCTAGTACCCCAAATTCTTTTTTTATAGGGACTTTTAAAGATGGTAAAATTTGAGGTAACTGAATTTTAATCCAAGCGAACTGAGACTCTTATACATGATGATTTGATGATGAATTATATGAAGGATATTGAATACTAGATTCTTCTGACTGAAAACATTATGAATGAAATTTTCATGAATGAAAAATGGAATGACATTGAAATCTATCATGGAAGAATTGAGATTATTATATATGAGAATTCAAAGAAGGTAAAAGACATTGAGAATGAAATATGGTTTGGAAATCTAGAGAAAAATATTCATGAACTTGGTGAAATGATAATCCTGTAAAAGACCCTCGTGAGAATCATAATCCTGTTGTTGTTGGTAAATGAACCTATACCTATTACTGAAATGATCAAGTAACATATGAGGTTTCAAAATGAGAGAGACCTAATTTTATTAGCGTTGAAGATAAGAAAGATAAAGAAAATTGGGACAGCAAAAGAGGTACTATTGTCTATATTGTCAAAAACCGCGATTGAAAAAAATCATATGAACTCCACTCTTGGAATAGAGATATTTCTTATGAAGAAGATAACAACTTTTTTGTTTTTTCTACACAAGATTGAGCTGAATTAAAATTTCATACTAACATTTGAGAAAAAAAAGCAAAAGCTATTGCTAATCTTATTAACTCTGTAATGAGTATGGTTAAAAATAATGATAAGTGATACTCTTTTTATGCTTTTGATTATTTAGGAGATACCTTACAAGCTCAATATAGAAACGCTTTTTTTGATACAAATCTTGTTAAAGATATTCCTTGAAAAATATGAATAAGTGCCCAAGAATTTTCTGATTGGCTTAATCATTATCGTAATGATAAACCTGAATGGCAATTAGGTTATTAATCCTCTTTAAGAAAATCTGAAGTTTTTGCTTTCAATGTTTTTACTTTTGCATTAATTTCTGGATCTTTTAAAAATTGTTGCATGTAATAATCATTAGCTCTTAATGTTGATCATCAAGTACATCCAATAAATACTCAAGCAATTTCATCATTTACTTTTAAAATATAATACTTTAAGCGTCCTTCTGCAAAATCAATAAAACGATTAATTTCTCAATGTAACTTGTTTTTATTTTCTGGTCATGCTCAAACATTATCATAGATATTCAATATTAATATCTCAGTAATTTTTGATCTTAATGCTTCTCTAAAATTTTCTAACATTTCTTCCTTTTTTTCTGGGTTTCAATAAGGAAGACTATTAAAATCTCTATAACAAGAAAAATTAAGTTTGTCTAATTCTTTCTTTACTTCTTGAGTATCCATGTTTTCCATGATAATATCAAATAGGATAAAATATACTTTCA
>CAMJIH010000069.1 GCA_946405785.1 uncultured bacterium
TTTAAAGGATTTTCTTTTTCTGTTTGTTTTCTATGTTTTCTTCAAAGAGATCTTGTTTCTCTAAAGAGGAAAATAATTGCGATGAGTACTGATAATAAATCAGCAACTGCTCATGCATAAAGAATTCACATAATTCAGAATTCTTCTCAAAGAATGAAGAATAAAGGAATGAGAATAATAATCTGCCTTGAAAGTGATAAGAACGCACTAATCTTACTTTTTCAAATTGATTGAAAGAATATTCATGCAGGCATCTGTATTCAATATGTGAAACAGAAGAATAAATAAATCCTAAAAGCTAAACATGCAAACTCTATATAGAGTTCATTTCAACTTCCAAAGATTCATATAATCTTATCTGGAATTGTCTGAAATAAAGTAAATGATATCGCTCAAACAATGCTACAGCAAATAAGAACTAATTTTAATGCTTCTTTAACTCTGTTATATTTTTTAGCTCAATAGTTGTATCCAACTATTGGTTGTGATCAAATTGATATTCAAAGAATAATACCATTTAATATCATGGCAATCTTCATAACAATACCAATAACTGTAATAGGAATATCTGGTCAGAATTTTGATACACTTCAGTATTTTGCTAATAAGTTATTTGTAACAGCAATCACGGCAACGATGCTGATATTGTTAACAAGACTACTTACTCATAATCAAGCAACTGTTCTAATATAATTCCATTTTAAGCTAAATATCTCTTTATCAAATGTAACAAAATCTAATTTTGAGATATACCAAGCATTAATGATGAAGGTAACAAATTGTGAGAAAATTGTTGCATAAGCAGCTCATTCTACTCAAGTATTAAATCAAAAGATAAGAATAGGATCTAATATCGTATTAATAACTGCTCATATAACCATTGATAGCATAGCAAACTTAGGATTTCATGAAGCCCTAATAATTGAATTTAACGTAATTCATATCATAAAAAATGGTATTCATATAGCTATAATCCCTCAGTAAGTTGTTGCATAATCCCACAATGCTTCAGTGCATCAAAATATTGTTAATATCTGAGGAAGAAATAGAAGAATTAAGATGCAAAATATAATAGAAGTAATAATTACCATTAATGATCAAGTAGCAACTCATTTAGCAGCTTCATCTTTCTTTCCTTCTCATAATTTAATACTTAAAAAGCTGGCAGCTCAATCTCAAAATAATAATGCAAATCAAAGACAAAGCATAGTTAAAGGGAAGATGATATTTGTAGCTCAATTAGCAAGATACCCAATCCCTCTTCAAATAAATATTTGATCAACAATATTATATAATGCGTTTACCATAAATGATATAACGCAAGGAATAGAAAATTTTAAGAGTAATTTAGAAACTTTTTCCTTTCACAGGAACGCTTCATGATCTTTCATAATGCTATATTTAATTTTAAAACACAAACTTTAAACTTATATAAAACTGCTCTTAATATACAAGAGCAATATTAAGATATCTTAGTAAGTAATTATATTTCTAGTGTTGAATTGATAATGTTTTTTACTAAATATAGTTGTATTTAGAATTAATTAAAAATAATGAAAATAAAAAACCTGATTCTTATTCTTTTTATTGCTTTATTATGATTATTTAATTATTCATCAGCAGATGTACTTCCTGATCCTTGTAATTATCATGCCTATGAGGCTATTGAAAAATTGCCAGAGTGATATGTACTTCTTGAACGTTATATCGATTGAGATAATACTATAGATAAAGTATTTGAAGCTAAGGAAACTTTAACCAGAAATGGATGACAATATGGAGAATGAGATTATGAATTATACCTTATTCCTGAATCAGAAAAAAGCTCTGAAACTAAATGAAAAGTTTGAGATAATTGGATAGCTGTACCTACAACTAAATTTACAACAGTATTTAAGAGAGATGTAAATCAGAGGCCTTATGGATTTTGACGATGACATGATTGTTATCCAAGAGATAAAGAATATCTCTATGAGATTAGTTTAGAATGAGATGGTGTATCAATTATTCCAAATTGAGAAAGAGAAAGAGTTATCAAACATGTATCTTATTATGAGAAAAGGTATGGCGGGGAAAGATATAAATTATATAAGACAATAGAATTTATGTTAGCATATCTTTTAACTATTTTTTCTGAAACCTTACTCTTATGGCTAATATGTAAAACCTTTATAAAAGAAAATATTACTACAAAAAAAATTATATTAACATGAGTATTGTGTTCTTGAATAACCTTGCCTATGCTTTGGTATGTATTTCCATTATTTATGTGAGATGAAGAATTCTATGTGATTTGATGAGAAATCTTAGTCTTAATAATCGAGGCAATAATTATGAAGTACATGCTAAAATTATCACGATTAAAGGCCCTTCTTATTAGTTTTATTTGTAATTTTGCATCATTTATTTTGTGAATTGCTATTTGAAGTGGTGATCCAAGAAAAAATATTGAGTCTTTCATAAAAGCTATAATAGTACTTATTTTCTGATGCTTGGTGTTATGATGTTCAAATAAGAAAATTAAGGCTTTAAAGGACTGAAACCAAAAATTAAAATTATCATTATTGATAATTGCTTTAATAGCGTTAATACTTGTATGATGAAGTTTAATAAATTTTGTATTAGGATTGTATTTATAAAACTAAGCAATTTCATAATTAATATTGTATTTAGAAATATTTTTCAATATAGTAAATAAAACAAATACTAAACGTTATGAGAAAAAAAACAATTTTTGAGGGAATCATTATTCTAGGAATAGGAATCCTTCTCGCTGCTCACTATGTTGGGCATTGTATTAATGGCCTCTGTGCACAGAACTGGTTGGCCTTCAATGTTGTCGGCGGTATAGCTGC
>CAMJIH010000070.1 GCA_946405785.1 uncultured bacterium
CTTGAATTTAATCTAGCCGTTGCTTATATTTTTATTGTTTCATTGAAAGGTTGTGAAGCCTAGACCTCGTCAATGGAAGTGAAACTAGGGAAAAGAAGACAGAGCTCCTGTACGGTTTCAGGTTAAAGTTGGCTCAGAACAATAATCTTACCTTGAAAGGGTCTCTGGATGAGGAAGAAGTTTGATTTACGTTCGATAGTGGGTTATCCTAGCTGCCCATAGATGGATTGTGACAAACTTGAGACCACTGTTCTGTTAAAAGGAGAATATGCTGATGCTTCAAGCAAGAGAAGTTGATTTTCATTGGGCTGCAAAGGCGCCTTGTGTAAGGTCCATTGTTAGTCACTTCCCCTTACTGTTTTCGTTAGGTTTCAGAGAGCTAAGTATTATCTAGCTCTCATTTTTTTTAATAAAAAAACTGCACTAATATAAATAGTGCAGCCTTATATAAATTAAAGTTATTATTCGCTAACACATCAACTCTCAGTTGCAGTAGATGATTCATCTAGTTCAACACCTGCTTTTTCTAGGACACATGAATTTCAATAAACTTGACCATCTACACCACAAACAGGTTCATAAATCATAGTACATACATCATCGTCAGTTCCTTCACCAGAAAGATTTTCATCTTCATTTGCTGATTCTAAACTGCTACTACTAATTGAAATATTTAACATATTTCACAAAGCATTGTCTCCAGTTGATTCGATAATAACACCATTGTTATAGGCTTCCATAGCTTCATTAAAAGAATCTTTAAACCAATCTAGAACTATATATCAACCTTTTTCTGCAATTGTAGAACCTGAAGCATTTTCATACATTGATTCAATCATTTCAGGTGTGAATTCATGTAAGCGTTGTTTAAATACATAATTAGCTATATTGTCAAACCTTTCTTGATCAATATTTTCCATAGCTTCACCAGTAAGTGTTGTTTCAGCCCAAATCATAAAATCTTCTGTAGGAGCTTTTAAACTATTTGAAAGGTAGAAACCTAAGCAATAAACTAAAGCACATGGAATTAGTGATATAATAATAGCAGCTATAGCTTTTCATCTTGGTTTATAACACAATCATATAACTCAAAGTATAAATCAAATTCCTAACAATGGTATAGCAAATATGATTCATAAAATTGATATAAAGAAAAGTAGTCCAATGATACTAAGAATTAATCATACTAGAGCAACAGTGTTCTTTTCATTAGGCTCTTCAAAACTAGGTGTTAAATGTTCTTCTTCAACCATGATTGAATTAATAAATATAAAACAAAGAAAATATACGTTTAGTGTTTTAAAAATCAATTTAAAATTGAGATATTAAAAAGGCAGTCTATTAGACTGCCTATTTTCAATAATTTCTTGTTAGTCCTATATAAGATATAACATAATAAGTAGAGTACAGACTGTTGTGAAGACGAGCATAATTACCAAGAAAATCAAAAGATAATCACAAAAGCGATAAAAATTTAAAGTTCTTGCTCTAAAATAAGAGGCTTCCATAACAAGTCTTCTAGGATGAATAAATCCTAAAAGTATCAAAGCGATAATAAGACTACCTGAAGAAACAAAAAACCAAACAGAAATCTGAGATAAGAAATCTGATAAGATGTGTGTAAAAAGATCTGTATTCATAAGAAAAACTTTTTTGTTGATTGCTTTTATATTCTATACTAAAATATAATAATTAAGATAATAATATCAAATTAAAAAAACTAGCAATCCGAAGATTACTAGTTTTATATGTTTGTGAATAACTACTATTTAACAGCAGCTTTAAATTCAGAACCAGCTTTGAAAGTAACAACGTTCATTGCAGGGATCTTAATCTTTTGAGAAGGATTTTGAGGATTAACTCCAGTTCTAGCCTTTCTCTTAGAAGACTTAAAAGTTCCGAATCCTTGGATTCTTACTTCACCATTTTTCTTAACACCTTTAATTACGTTTTCGATAAGGCAGTTAACCAATTCTCCAGCTAATTTCTTAGATACTCATAATTCAGCAGCTAAGTTAGCGATTAATGCAGTTTTTGTCATTTTCACTAGTTATAATACGATATAAAACTTATAACGCAGTGCTTATAACATTATAAACGATAATTTCAAGACAAAATTAAGTATTTCTGTAATTACAGTAATCCATAGAGTTTAAGAGCAATTATAGCAAGGAATCATAGTATTCATAAAAATAGGCATAAGGCAAAAAAATACTTCCTTCTAATAAGGAAATAAATAATAGCCAAAAATCATAATATAATAAGATATAATCATCATGGGAAAATAAATGCTAATGTATATGGGGCAGAGCATCAATTACAGTTGTATAATGAATGTGCAGAAAATCCCGTATGAATGGCTCAAATGATAAAGATGATTAATAATCCTATCAGATAATATCGCTCCCATTTCGTTTTATTGTGCTTTCCCATTATGAGATTTTTAATGATAAATTAATAAATCTATAAAAATTTATTTCTTTAAAACAAGTTATATGTATTTTATGTGATTTTTCCTATTGAAATAGAACTTAGAAATCCTATATCAATTAAAGATATTTATTGATAGATCTAACATATATGGAAGAATTTAAATGATTTTTATATTCAATTATTCCGCTCTGAATAACGATTACAATTATGGTTACAACATGGAATTGAAATCTGTGAAGTTTTTGAAGTATTAAAAATAATGATATCCAAGAAACATATAGAATTAATGATTATGAGAATTATGAACCAATAATTTCATGATGAAATTTATATCGATCTGATGG
>CAMJIH010000071.1 GCA_946405785.1 uncultured bacterium
AAATTTGATAATCTTGCAGAACTTTATCCATCTGAAAGATGAGAAGGTGGATTAGGATCTACATGAAAAAATTAATAAATTTTGGTTTCTATATTTTTAAATAACATATTATGCAACAGCCAAGTATTAAAACTCCTGAACAGATTAGAAACATTACTGATTCTTGTTCATATTTAACAGAGATGCTTCATTATCTTAGAGAACACACAAAAGCAGGAATGAGGCTTATTGATATTGAAGATTTATCACAAAAGTGGTTAGATAAGAGAAACTTAAAATGAGCTTTTAAAAATTATGACACATTCCCTGCAAATCTTTGTCTTTCTGTTAACGATTGTGTGGTTCATTGAATTCCTGATGATACCATATTAGTTAATGGTGATGTCTTAAAAATTGATGCAGGAATAATTTATAAGAAAGGGTATTCTGATGCAGCTATAACCCTTATTATATGAGATGATAGCTTAAATCCATTAGGAGCAGATTTAGTTAAAGCAACTAAGGAATCACTCGATTTAGGAATTGATGCTATTGAAGTTTGAAAAGAAGCATATTGACTATCTAAGGCTATATATAATCATATAACTAATAGTTGATTTGAAGTTATTAAGACTTTATGCTGACATGGTGTAGGAAATGCTGTACATGAAAAACCATTATTCTATAACTACCCTAATGCTAGCATGAAAAAAATAGTATTTCAACCAGGAATGGTAATTGCTATTGAACCAATTACTGCAGTTGTTTCTGATGATGTTGTATACTGAGATCTTAACGATTGGAATCTCTATACAAAGAAATGAGATATATGAGCACAATGGGAATATACTGTTCTTATTACTGAAAATTGACCTAAAGTATTAGCTGGTATTACTGAAGATCTTTAATTTTCTCTACTAAATTATGAAAATTATTTCTTGGAATGTTAACTGAATTAGAGCTGTTCTTAAAAAGGGTTTTATCGAATGGATAAAAACAGAAAATCCTGATATTTTATGTCTTCAAGAGGTTAAAGCTTTTGAGACTCAAATTCCTACAGAAATCAGATTTTGATTCCAAGACTATAATTATGTATGGCATCGTTCTGAAAGACCATGATATGCTTGAAGTGCGATTTTTTATAAAAAGGATATAGAAGGAGTTGAGACACAAAACAGTTTTGAAGATCCTGAATGTTTTAATGATGATTGAAGAGTAACCTCTATCTCTTGGTGAGATTATACTTTATTTAACATCTATTTCCCTAATGGTTGAGATAGAGCAGACTGAACTCCTATGCTTTGATATAAATTAGATTTCTATGAAAAATATATAGAACATGTTGTTTGATTAGCTAAGCAATGAAGAAAAGTATTAACAACATGAGATTTTAATATCTGTCATGAAGAAATAGATATTGCTAGACCTAAAGAAAATGAAAATAGTATCTGATTCCTTCCAATAGAAAGAAAAGAGATGGATAAGATGGTAGAAAATTGATTAATAGATGTTTTTAGACTTCAAAATCCAGAATTAAGAGATAAATATACTTGGTGGAGTTATAGAGCATGAGCTAGACCAAGAAATGTTTGACGGAGACTCGATTATTTTTGGGTAACAGAGAATATGATAGAGGACTTATGAGATATGGTTCATTATGACAAAATCGAAGGATCTGATCACTGCCCTATTTGACTTATAGTAAATGGATAAACAAAAAAACAGGTAAAGAAATCTCTACCTGTATTTTTTTAATTAAACAATTCTATCAACAACTTTGAAACTAAAATCCTTTGAAGTTAAAGAATCAAGAGTCTTTACATCAGGATTAATTCTAACGCAAAGCTCTTTTTTCGCGAACCTTGAAAGGAATGTTTTTGATTGTTTAAGATCTTGCTCTAGGACATAGGGACACCATAGCTGCAGCTCAGTTCCACCAACCTGTTTCGAAGAAAGGTGAGCAATAATAAACTGCAAAACTGTAGCCTGGAATACATAGTATGGTAATTCCCAGAAAGAATCGCATTCTGACACACCGAAACATGAACAGAGTTTCTCATCATACTCATCCAGAGATTCCTTCATGTCATAACTAGCGTTTAGGGTTTTAATGCCTTTAATATTATCAGGGAATCTTGTTGGAAAGACCAAATCGAGATGAAAACCTTTTTTAGCATATTCACCACGAAATGTATAATCCTTTTGGAATGATTCAACGATAACATTAATCAACTTACTGAGTTTTTTATCTACATGTTTCTTCGACCATACTCCACTAATTCGTACGTCTTGAGATTTGCCATACTTATTAGCTTTTTCAGAAATGTTAGATAATATTTCCTCAACAGTTGAACCAACGTATCCCCACTCAGCAGCAAAATCATCTTCATTAAGAATTCTATCTTCAAAAGCTGCGAATCTTGCTTTTTGAACTTGAGAGAACTCAACGGAAGAAGTTGTTCCATAGAACTGAGTAATAGGCTCAGAAGAAGTAAAGAAATTATAAAGTCGCCATGCAAAAGGAGTCCAAATATAGACTTTTTCTTGCAAAAGAGACCTCAAGTCACCTTTACCTTTAATTTTCCACAGTAGCTCTTTTACTGCTATTTCAGGACTAAATGAGGGGAAGTTATCAATACCATGATACCATCCATCATCATCTCTAAACAGACTTGATGGTGCTAAATCAATAGCTCCGAATCCCCTAAATGTCCTGTCATAATCACCTAAATAGCCTTCAGATGATTCAAAAAGAGAATAGAGTAATTTATTCATA
>CAMJIH010000072.1 GCA_946405785.1 uncultured bacterium
TAAGAATGAAGATTTCAGGCGTCAAATCATCTAAGTTTTAAGATTTGTACAGTATAATATCATGATGATCAGTAGGTTTTTGCTTCTTTCTCAGTATAAGGATTAAACTTCCTTCTTAAGAAAACTCTCTTTGTTTTATCATGAGAGATAAGATATAATTCTTGAACATTTGTAGGATCTCATATAGCACCACTTCAAACTCCTAAATCTCTATCATCAGCATCTCCAACTTGTGGTGGCCTTTGTCCGATATGAACTCAATCAGTATCGATTCAGTAGTCCCAAAAACTTTGTTGATATTGTCCAAATGAATAAGGTGCCCTATATTCCCAACCATGACTATCTTGCTGTCCTTCTACATAAAACAATGAATGTTCTGGAAGATATGATCAGTCAGAAGATCAATCTTTAATTCAATGAGCATTTCAATAGAATGTTGGTATTGAACAATATCAACTTATACTAACATTCCATGTGAAATCCTTACCAACTCATCATCCAGTAGAACATCAGACAGCTCTTCTGTTATAGTATTCCTCATAATCAATTGTATAGTCTTGGAAAATGATAGCAAATCTATCCATTGCATCATTTACTTGTTGAATAAGAGTTTGTCTTGCATCATTAAAATTCTTAACTCTAGGAAGAGTATCAAGAAGACTATATACAATAATAACTATTGATGAAGCTATCATAGTAACAAGGAGAACTTCAATCAATGTGAATCACTTTTTTTTGAACATAATTTTTGATTAATAAGGAAATAATTTCTCCGATTTATTGTTGTAACAAACTATTCATTCTAGCTCTTGTTGCGTTTCAAAACCATCAATATGCTGATTTATCTTTTTCATTACCAGTAATAATTCATTCTTTAAGTTGAAATTGATAAACAGCCTCAATAGTTGCAGGAGAATAAACACCTGTTATTTCTCCATTATAATATCCCCAACTTTTAAGAACAGTTTGTAATGTTTTTACTTGTTCATGATATTGGTTCTTTTTAAATGATTGAGTAAATGTAACATTAACAACAGCTGGTGTTTCTTCTACTTCAGTATTTTCTCCTGTAGCAACACTACCTGTTAATTCCTCAGTAGCAGGAGAAATAGATTTTAGCATATCTTTAAAGTTTTTGATATATTTCTTTGTAAGTTTTTCTGTATCTTTTTTGAAGTAAACAACAGTTGGTTCTTCTAAAATAGACATATCAATTTTTCAATTTTTAACAGCATCAGTTAAAAGATTTAATCCTTTAACAAGGCTTTCACTTACTGATTCGACATCTTTAGCATAACTTCAGATATTGAAAGTAGTTGTTAATAATAAAGAACAATCAACAGTGTTTTCTGAGTTAACGAATTGCTTATCTACGTTAGCTTTTCTATCTAATAGATCTGCATATTTTTCATAAGAAAAGATTGCTGAGAAAAGATAATATTCAGATTTTTTCTCTTCTTGTTTGAATTTTTTAATAAAATTATCTTTATGAATATAGTATTGAGCTTGTGTATCGCTATCAGGTTGATAAGTAGAAATAGATTCTGTAATAATAGTATCTAATTGTTCAGCAAAACTATTCTCTGCTTCTTCTCTAGCACCTTCTAAATCAATTAATAGAGATGATTTTTCTTTAACTGCTCATGAGAAAGCATCTAAAGCTTTAGTTACATCATTTGCAGCTTTTTGAATAGCATTAAATGCATCAAGTTTAATAGCAAGTCAGTTTAATAATTCAGTATTGTTATCTACATATTCTAAGAAATCTGTTTTTGCTTTTGTTGCTTTAGTATAATATTCATTTTCTAAATCTGTAATTTTTTGAGCATATTGATTGTAATAAGTATCAATACTATTTCAGAAAACGATAGGATCCTCACTTAGTAATCAATAATTTAATCTTTTAATGTCTCAATCTAACTTTATATATTCGTTAAGAATTGATTCTTGTAGTGAAGAAACTAATTTATTGAAATCTAGATTTTGGTTTTCCTCAGGAATAGCTCATAAACAACTTGCAGCTTTATACAATGTTGTTTCAGTAATAGTTGAAGCTTCTTTAGCTGTTGTAGCTAGTTTTTCTTTACTTGAATCAAGATTCTTTAATAATTGAGTCTTATGATTATCTAATTTTGTTGAAAAATCTGATATTTGTGATCATGTTAATTCTGCAGCATTTACACCATTACATGTCATAATAAGGCATAATGCAAGAAGAGAAAATGAAAATTTTTTCATTAGAAAAATATAAAAGATAAATAGTATTTGTATGAGTATTGTTTTTATAAAAAAATTCAAGTTGAAATCTTAAAATAAAACACTAAAAGAACCGATAAGGAATAAGATTTTTACACTATAAATTATTGCTATGACATTAGTCCCTACGGTAATAGAAAAAACAAAAGCAGGAGAAAGAGCCTATGATATTTATTCAAGACTTTTAGAGGATAGAATTATCTTCGTTTGAGAACAAGTACATAGTGCAATGGCAAATACAATTATTGCTCAAATGCTATTCTTAGAGAAAAAAGATCCAGATAAAGATGTTATTATGTATATTAATACTCCAGGTGGTGAGGTTAATTCTGGATTAGCTATCTACGATACTATGCAAATCCTTAAATGTGATGTTCAAACAATCTGTACATGATTAGCTGCATCAATGTGATCACTTCTTCTTGCTGGTGGTACAAAATGAAAAAGATTTGCTCTACC
>CAMJIH010000073.1 GCA_946405785.1 uncultured bacterium
ATAATTATGCTTCAATTATTTCTGGTTCTGAATCATCTTTAGGTTCCTCCTTTTTTGATTGGAGCTCTTCTTTTACAGATTCTTTCTTTGGAGAGTTCTTCCCCATATACACTAAACATACGATAATACAAATAACAGCCGCCAATGCACAAATACCATAAATTGGTCTAACAACTAACCATGCAATTGCAACAGTCAAAAGCCATACAATTAAAGCAAGACAGAATGTTACGATTCCTGTAGCTGCTCAAACAATATTTGCGATGAAAGGAACTACTTTTGCTAGAGTTTCAAAGATACTAAATATCATTGAGAATCACATCCATAGCATTAAGAATCCGATACCTCTAAGAATCCAAGTCCACATTTGATTTGCAGAATGTGCGTGTTCAAAGAGATCATGTACAGGAACATTATCTTGTTCTAGCAAACCTATAGATCTATGATTTGTTGTTGTATAAGGTTTTAATGTTTCATTAAACTGTTGACCTACAGCACTAGCATTTCATGTTGGAACTCTATAGAAAGTTATTTTCAAATCTCAGATTTCAGGTTCTTGTGGATTATTACCTATATATAGTAATGAATCTAATATTTGCATTCATGTAATAGGAGTAATCTCTTGATCTGCTAGATTAACAGGCAACTCTTCTGTTAACATATCAACAAAGTGTTTTGATAATGTATATGCTCACAAAAGAATAGGATCTTTTTGATAAGACTGTCCATCATATTTCCATGAAGGATTCTCATATCCAGCTTTATAGAATCTTGATGAATCAATATGATTTTCACTCCATACTTTATTATAAGTATAAGTTGTAGTTGTTGTTTGACTTCATCCAAGATTATCTTCTGTTTCTGTTTGTTCTTCTTCCTCCCATTGATACATTTCAACTCTTCTGATTAATTTTAAGTCATCTGTTTTTACTCAGAATGTTTCATCAACTAATGGAGATTCATCAGGAGAAGAAGTTTTTCAATTAATATATATAGCACTCTTATCAAGAGAAGCATCTATTTTATCTGCAGAAGTTTCCACAGTTACTCATTCAGTTTCTTCTAATGCAGCTTTTTGTTCTACAAAGTTATTTTCATTCCATCACAAAAGAATGATTGCTCAGATAATCAAAAGAAAACCTCATCCTATTGCTTTTATAGAATTTCATATACGAGAACCATATCCCGTCTTTGATGTTACAGTGTAAGATGGTGACATTTTGTATGTATAAGTAAAAATATAAATATACGTTTCTTATAGCATTCTTTAGATGTTTTGCAATAAAAAAACTAGCGGATAAAACACCCGCTAGCCATTTTTCTGTTTCTGTTGACGGTTAACGTCCCATTAATTCGAAGGTTTTGTTAAGAAACCTTGTTACAGGGCCGCATACCCATATGCCGACCGCAACCCAGATTGCCATAACTATGGCAGTTGTTACTGCTGAGCAGAGCAACAAGTGGCCACACATAGCCAATGTTACACCTCCCATGCAAGACTGGGCAATGATCAGAATAGCTGCAAGAATAGCAGTTACTAACACGAATTCTTTAAATAACTTTTTCATAATTTTTCTGTATTTGTATTTGTTTTGTGTCATATGACGATATATACTATATATATTTTATTATAAATGTCAAGCTTATTTGATATAATCATTATATACAAAATCTTTCCTAAAGAAATTACTTTTACTTGATTTTCATTTACTGTTCTCTAAACTACATTGCGTAAATTTTATGTCATATGCCCTGGTCGTTCAGTGGATAGGACCCAGTCCTGCGAAGACTGCGACCCCGGTTCGACTCCGGGTCAGGGCAAACTTAAGAAGGCTTACAATACTCATATTGGAGCTTTTTTGTTGTTTTCAATTCTGATAATTTGTGTTTTTTTTAAAAAAGAATATACTATATTAACGTTTATTTAATAATTACTTAACATGCATTTAATACACGATATTCCAGCATTTGTTGATCAAAAGAAATGATATATCAATGTTGTTGTTGATGTTCCTAAAGGATCTAACAACAAATATGAATATGATCATAAACTATGATGTTTTAGACTTGATCGTGTTATTCATAGTAGTATGTACTACCCTGTAGATTATGGTTTTATCCCTCAAACTCTTTCATGAGATGGAGATCCTTGTGATGTTTGTTTATTAGTAACTAATCCTACATTCACTGGATGTATTATTAAAGCTAGACCTATTGGAATCCTATATACTTTTGATAATGCTTGAGAAGATCCAAAAATTATTGCAGTTCCTACTTCTGATGTTGATCCTAGATGGGATGAAATCCATCATATTGATGATTTAGGACATCATATGAAAGAAGAATTATTTACTATCTTTAAGCAAATTAAGTTCCTAGAACATGAAAAATATGATAAAGTTGATGTTAAAGGATTTGGTAGCGTTCTAGAAGCACAACAAGAAATTCTTTCTTCAATTGAAAGATATAACGAGTCAATGAAAAATGAGAATAAATAAAAAATAATACCTTGAAGTTTTTTTGATGATACGTAGACTAAATGGTGTTTATGTATCATTTTTTGTTATGGAACCGCTTTCTTCTATTTTACGTCCAAAATCTCTTGAAACCTTTGTTGGGCAACACCATCTTGTTGATGAATGAATGCCTATTTC
>CAMJIH010000074.1 GCA_946405785.1 uncultured bacterium
AAGAAAGATGTACAAGAAGATATCGAACAAATAAAAGAAACAATTGATGATATTGATTCTATAGAAGCAGTTGAACAAATAAAAGGCTCAGATCCTCTTGTGCTTAAGATTAAAGAAAAGTTAGCAGAATTGCCAAGTTCTGATGCTCAAAAGTTGGATTTAACTCTTGATAGAATATTTAGCGAAAGAATCTTTAAGCTAAGACTTTGATGAGAAGAATCAAGATGAGTTATTAAAAATCTTGATTCATACTGAATTGATACTATGCTTTATTATAATGAAGATTGATCGGAAAAAGTCGAATGGAAACTTGAATCAATAGAAAGACCAGACTGAAAAATTAGTTTAGTTGTAAAATTAATGAACTGAGAAACTCATGAATATGATAAGACATTATATCTTAAAGAAATTCAGAAATACTGATGAGTTCGTATAAGATGAAAGAAAATTAAATTTGATATGGATCAGGATGAGTTTGAAGATTATGCAGAAAAATTATATGATTGGAAAGAAGACTGAGTAGCTGATAAATATTATGGATTAATCAAAGAATTAAGAAGACTTTCATCACTCTGAAATGATAAAGAAGGTGTGTCTGAAGAAAAAAACAGAATACTAGCTAAACTTCAGAATATTAGAGAAAAATATGGTGATTTAATTTATACAGAGCATCTAATAGCAAGACTTATTAAACAACAAAAACTAAATCCGAGATCTAAAGTTCCTCCTTTTGATCCATATTATATCGTACTAGATGAAGAGAAAGAAATTTTGAAAAAATTATCAGGAAGACTTGTTGATCAGAAACAAAATAGTGGTATCGAAATCCTTGAATGATGACCATGACTTTGAAAAACTGTAATGTGTGAATTCTTGGCTAATGTAACAAATAGAGAAATCATTAGAGTACAATGTAGTAAAATGGACCCTAATGATATGTTCTTTGCTTCAACATTGAAAAAAAATGAAGTTACACGTGAACCAGCTGATTGGATTAGATTAATGCAAAAACCAGGTACAATTATTTTGTTTGATGAAATAGATAAGCTTAATGATCAATGTTTTGAAAGATTACACTCATTATTTGATAGAAGTAGATCTGTTTATGATTGACATCTATGAACTATTAAAGCAAATCAAGATTGTTTATTCTTATGAACAAGAAATACGTATGATAGATTAAGTAATCCGATTCTTAGTAGATGAAGAATTCTACAAATTAAGTATCCTTGATTATTAAATGAAGCATTTAAGATATCAAAGTATACTACAAGTAATGTATTAAGAAAAATGTCTTATGATGAATTTAAAATGTTATATGATAAATATATAAATCGTTGAGAATGAGCTCCAACTAGTGCACAAGAAAAATCAATATATGAATTAGTTCAAAACATCAATCATTTATTAAATGTGTTTAATAAACTAAGAGAACAATATTGAGCAGATGAACCATTTGAATTTGAGCTTTCATATAGAGATGCTAGACAAATTTTTGTTGATTATAATGGTTGATTAAGTTTTAAAGAGGCTTTAGAGTGAGTATTAATTCCAAAAGCAATGTGAGCAGTTCTTGACACAGATGAAAAGGAAAAACAAGAAGAAATGGCTAGAAATGCAATTAATGAAGAAATGTGATTATAGAATATATTAAAAGATTTTATATAGTTCTTAGTAATTATGAAAATAGAAAAAAAGTATCATTATCTAAAAAATCGATGACTATTTTTAATGTTACTTCTCCCCGTTTCTTTTGTTATTTGGTATATAACAGAAACAATCTTTATGACCGCTGGTATTTGATCAATGTGTTGGTTGGATGAAATCGATAATTTAGTTCATTGTAATTGAGAATGAACTTTAGCATATGCAATCGCTAAAATAATTGAAAAGTTATTAGAGATATTAATATATACCTGAGTTGTATGATTTATTCCATGAATAGTAATGTATATTATATGAAGAAAAAACTTAAAGAAAAACAAAAAATCTTAAGAAAATCCTAATTTTATGTTGAATATGGCTGTTCGTTTGTTTATATTCAACAAGCTCAATTAATAAAACAAATAAAACTAATTATTTATGAGGAAAGATCCTATCCAAAAGAAGGCAGCCCGTAGTGCTGCAAAGAGAGTAGTTCGTAGAGAGAAAGAAAGACGTGAACAGAGACGCCGTAGTCTTCTCGGACTTGAGTCCAAGTCTGAGAGTAATCGACGTATCGCTGCTATTCTTAACCAGATTAGCCAGAAAAAAGTCGTGTAGCCAATATTTATTTTTCTCTACAGGCCAGGTGAATATTTCATCTGGCTTTTCTTTTAATGGTTTTCTTGAACATAAAAATAATTTTTATATAGTAGTTTATATTTATGCTTAATAAATTGCTATGTTATTAATTTGAGATATTCATCTATCAGCTAAAATAAAAGATAATGTACTTACTCAGTTAAGAGACTTTATTGATTCTAAGCCAGAGGAAAATAATATCGTATTCCTATGAGATTACGTATATCACTTTAGTTATGATAGAACAGCACTTCTAGAATTGTTTCAGCTTTTTCTAGAGCTCTATAAACAATGAAAAA